>RFHJ01000238.1 GCA_003696905.1 Gammaproteobacteria bacterium
ACCATCGGCATGGGAGCAGACTTCTATTCCAACGGGGTTCTGGTGGAGATACCGGGGGATCACCGACGCCTCACCGATCTCGAGCGAGTCCAGCCCTTGCTTGCCGAAGATCCAGACTGGCTGCACATCCGCGCCCGCCTGCCGCTGGGAAAAGGCATCTTGCACAAGGAGATCGCCGTACACTTACATGAATCCAGGGTGCGACTCGCCTACCACCTGGACCCACCGGAAAGGCCAATGGGCATCGTACGGGTCGGCAACGTCACCCTTTTCTCGGACTCGATGAGCCTGCCGTTGTACCTGCAATGCCACAATGGCGGGGCCGAGCCCGAAGCGTTTCTGCTAGAGGCGCCGATAAACCACGGCTTGGCCGCATCCAGTCTCGTATCGAGCCGCTCGGGGCTGGGTGCCACAGAGGGCACGCTAACGATCCACGACGACAATGGATGTGGGGCCACCTTCCGCTGGCGCCCCGATCGCTGCGCGGCCCTGCCCATGCTCACACACGAAGAGCACCATGGAAAACATTTCACCCGATTGAGCTTTTCACTCAGCGAATTGGACGACACCTCGCGCTCGGGAGGATGCCTGCTACCATTTTCCTTTGATCTGCTACCCTACTCAATGACAAGACATGACCGAGGATAAAACTTCACGTGCCTGCTGGAAGGTCACGCTCCTCTGGCTGGGGCTCTGGTCGTTGCTGGCAAACGTTCCCCCTGCAACTGCCAGCAACTGCCGCCAGCCCGAAGGCACCTGTATCTTCGGCGTCTTCCCCCACTCCTCGACCCGACAGATCGCGACCACCTATCAGACCATCGCCGAGGAGCTCTCGCTGGTGCTCGACCGTGATGTCCGACTACAGACGGCCCGTAGCATCCCGGAATTTCTCAAGCGTTTACGCCAGCATCGCTATGACATCGCCCTGGCGGGAATCGGCCACTATCTGATGGTGGCGGAACCGGCCGGGTACATCCCCCTTGCCCACCGCGAGAACCCGCTGCACTATGTCCTGGTCACGCCTCAAGAGAGCCCATTGAGAGATATAGATGATCTGCGTGGCCGGCGGCTAGGCTTGATGCCGCCGCAGAACGGCACTTCCATCGCCGGCCAGCTGATCCTGCGCGACCATGGACTGGATCCCCAGAAAGACCTGACAGTCGTCCGGTTGGGGTCGCAGCAAGGATGCATCCATGCCATGCTCACCGCACAAGTCGATGCCTGTGCGATTGCAGAGCCGGTGGTCGAGACCTTCGAGGCCATGATGAACCGCCATTTCCGCATTCTGGCCCGCAGTGAAGACCTCCCCAATGTCTCCTATCTCGCCAGTCCCCTGCTGGCACCGGATCAGATCGAGGCACTGCGTGACTACTTCAGCGACCGAGAACATTTCGTCGCGGCCCGGCCCAGTCACTATAGCCATTTCCGGAAGCGGATCGAAGCCCTTGGACGTCCACCGGAGGCACGACGGTGAGGCCTTTTCGTTCCCTTGGCACCCGTATTGCCCTGATCGTCATCGTCGCCGAGGGAGTCGTTCTCGCCGCCATGTTGTGGCTGACACAATCTCATCTTCGTAATGCCCTGAAGCAGCAGGCGGAAATCGAACACCGACTCACCCTGGACGTGCTAACCGACGCCGCCTACACGGCACTGCTCACCGATGAATACACCGAAGTCACACCCTTGTTCGAGCACTCGGTAAGCAACCACCATATCGTCTCGATTCGCCTTCTCGATCGGGATGGGCGCATCGTGGCGGCGTCCAATCCCACCATGATCGGCACCATTCCCGGAAAGCTGCCTCCAACCCCCTACCCTGCCCTGCTGGTCCGGCAACCGGTGGGCGAGCCGGATTCGGCCCTGGGCGAACTCCAGGTCGTCTTCTCACAGCAATATCTGCAGGCTGCCTACATGAGCAGCATGGAACGATCGTTGGCCATCGCCGCCCTCGGCCTTGCAGGCACCGCGCTGATCGGGCTCACCCTGGGCGGTCGTATTCGGCACCGCCTGAACAGGATCGTCCAGCAGACCAGGGCCTTTGCGCGCGGCCAGCTCGACGCCCGGGTCTCTTCCGATGGCACCGACGAGATCGCGGAGCTCGGTAACGCCTTCAACCAGATGGCCGACCGTATCAGCCGTGATATTCATCACATCGAGGAACTCGCCTATCACGATTCCCTCACGGGCATCACCAACCGCCTGGTATTCCACGAACGCCTCGCCACGGCGGTGCGCTCCGCCAGGCGACATGGCCACCAACATGTCCTGATGTATCTGGATCTCGATCAGTTCAAGGTCGTCAACGACACCTGCGGCCACGACGCGGGAGATGCCCTGCTGGTGGACCTCAGCCAAAGGCTGTCCACCCTCATCCGCGCCCGGGATACCCTCTCCCGCCTCGGCGGAGACGAGTTCGGCGTGTTGCTGGAGAACTGCACCCTTGGCGAGGCCGAACAGGTGGCCGAAAAGCTGCGCGCCAGCGTGGCAGACTATCGTTTCCGCTGGAAGGACCGGACCTTCCGGGTTGGCGTGAGTATCGGTATCGTACCGGTGGACGGCAACATCGAGGATGAGAAGCAGCTGTTGAGCCAGGCAGACGTGGCCTGCTACGCCGCCAAGAAGGCCGGTCGCAACGCCGTCCGGGTCGCCAACGCGCAGGACGGCGAAGTGGCGCGGCATTCCGCGGAGCTGGCCTGGATCGCCCGTCTCCAGGAGGCCCTCGAGCATCACGCCTTCACCCTCCATTGGCAATCGATTGCAGCAACCACGGCTCCCGAACGACGTCCCTTTCGCGAGGCATTGCTGCGACTGGTCGGTACCGACGGCCATCTGATCCCACCCGGCGAGTTTCTGCCACCTGCCGAACAATATGGCCTGATGCCCGCCATCGATCGCCATGTCATCACTCTGGCACTCGATCATCTTCGTGAGCTGCCCACCGAGGATCGTCCCGAGAAGCTGTTCATCAACCTGTCGGCGCGCTCCCTGAGCGACGATGGACTCTATACACTGATCCAGGAATCGCTCGCGAAGAACGGACTTGCCCCCGGCCTGCTGTGTTTCGAGATAACCGAGACCGCTGCCATCGACAATCCAGAGCTGGCGTGCCACTTCATCGAGAGAATCAAGCAACTGGGTTGCAGCTTTGCCCTCGACGATTTCGGGACCGGCCTTTGCGGCTTCAACTACCTGAGAGAACTCGGGGCAGACTTCCTGAAGATCGACGGCAGCTTCGTTACCGGCATCCTGAGCGACCCTCTCGACCGGAGTATCGTGGCCGCTGTGAACGATATTGCCCACCAGGCCGGTCTGCAGACCATTGCAGAGTGGGTCGAGGATGACGCCACCATGCAAGCGCTACAATCGATCGGCGTCGACTATGTGCAAGGGTATGCCATCGACCGACCCATGCCCGCCGGCGTTGCCATGCGAACAGGATCGGAACCGGCCATCAACCAGGGATAGGCGTGATGCGATAACCCACCTCACTGTTCTCGTCGCGCACGATATCCGCCATTCTGGGCGCAAACCGCCCCTGAGCCCGATCCTCGAAATACTGCTCCAGCGCCAGCCGAACCGTGGGAAAGGCCAACTCGTCCCATGGGACCTGATCTTGTGTGAACAAATCGACAGCCAGGCTCTCTTCCCCCGGCGAGAAATCCAGATCCAGCAGACGGGCACGAAACAGCATATAGACCTGATCGATGTGCGGCAGGTTTACGGTGAAATAGAGGCCCTCGATCTCGACCCGCGCGTTGGCTTCCTCCAACGTCTCGCGCATTGCGCCTTCCCAGGTCGCCTCACCGTTTTCCATGAAGCCGGCCGGCACCGTCCACAGCCCATGGCGCGGCTCGATCGCCCGCCGGCACAACAGCACCCGATCCTGCCAATGCACGATACAACCGGTAACGATCTTGGGGTTGTGGTAGTGCACGATGCCGCAGTTGTCACAGATGTAACGCTCCCGATTGTCGCCCGGGGGAATGCCGCGGCGCACCGGCTGGCCGCAGTGGCTGCAGTAGTTCATCTCCATGCCCGGCATCTTACCAATTTCCCATGAAGCCCCAAGGCAAAAGCGCTAGCATTTCCCCCTCAGCCACTCCTGCACCCAAGACATGAATGACTCCGGCAGCAGCCCCCAGACCTACGCGGCCATAGACCTCGGTTCCAATAGCTTCCACATGGTGGTTGGCCGGCTCGACAAGGAGCGTCTGGTGTTGCTCGACCGGCTGCGTGACTCAGTCCGCCTGGGCGAGGGACTCATGCCCGACAAATCACTGAATCCAAAGGTGGCCAAACGCGCACTGGCCTGCCTGGAGCGATTCGGTCAGCGCCTGCGTGACATTCCCCCCGAGCGCGTACGCGCAGTGGGCACCAATACCATGCGCCAAATCAACGACGGTGGCGCCTTTTTGCGTGCCGCCGAAAATGCGCTGGGGCACCCCATCGAGATCATCTCCGGCGACGAAGAGGCGCGTCTGGTCTATCTCGGCGTGGCGCACGGCCTTGCCGTGGGCAACGAGACGCGCCTGGTCATCGACATCGGTGGCGGCAGCACCGAACTGATTCTCGGCAGCGGCATGGAGCCCGGGCAACGGGACAGCCTGCACATGGGTTGCGTCAGCATGAGTCGGCTGATGTTCAGCGACGGGCGTATCACCGAGGATGCGATGAACTCTGCCCTGCTGCGCGCCGCCCTGGAGGTTCGCCCGGTACGCTACGCCTATCGTGCCGGCAACTGGGACCGCGCGGTGGGAAGCTCGGGCACCATTCGCTCGATCCGCGATGTGGTCAAGGCGGCCGGCTGGAGCGAGGAAGGCATCACCGGCGAGAGCCTGCGCAAGCTGCGCAAGAAACTGCTCAAGGCGGGACACGTCGACAAGATCGATCTGGAGGGGCTATCGGACGAACGGCGGCCCGTCTTTCCCGGCGGGGTCGCGGTGCTCAGCGCCCTGTTCGACAGCTTGAAGATCGAGCGTCTGCAGGTCTCCGACATGGCCCTGCGTGAGGGCCTGCTGTACGAGATGATCGGTTACGTGAAGCATCAGGACGTGCGCCAGCGGACCGTCGATTCCGTGGGCCGGCGATTCGGTATCGATATCGAACAGGCCAGGCGCGTGGAGATGACCGCCACCGCGCTGCTGAGCCAGGTGGCGCGCGATTGGGAGCTGGATCGCGGCGAATATGCCCGGACGCTTGCCTGGGCCAGTCAACTGCACGAGATTGGCCTGAGCATCTCGCACAGCGGCTTCCACCGCCATGGCGCCTATATCCTGGCCAACGCCGATCTTCCTGGCTTCTCCCGTCAGCAGCAGGCCATTCTGGCCGCCCTGGTACGCAGTCACCGTCGCAAATTCGCCGAAGCGGCATTCAACGAACTGCCAGACTATCTGGTGGAGCCATCACGGCGGCTTTGCGTCCTGCTGCGACTGGCGGTACTGATGCACAGGGGACGTTCCCCCGACGCCAAGCCCATGCTCTACCTGGACGTCAAGGGAAACCGCATCAAGGTCAGCTTTCCCGATGACTGGCTCTCCGATCATCCGCTGACTCGTGCCGAGCTCGAGCGTGAGGCAGACTATCTGGAAAAGGCCGCGTTTCAGCTGAAATTCTGACTCCGCACCATGCGATGCTACGCCGTGCGCCAGCTCAATCCCTTCAGCGGCATGCTGCAGGTGGTAGAGGGGGAGGCGGCCCGTGCCTACAGCGCCAACGGTAGCCTGTGGCGTATCCAGGTGTTGGCCGAGCGCCCCGACCATACCTGGCGTAGCAGCAACGAGGCCGCCTCCCGGCAATACTTCAACTGGGGACTGTGGTCGCGGCACCAGGGCATGCACCGCGTCACCGCCAACCCCATCCTGGACATCGGTACCATGCAACGGATCGCCGACGAGCTGGTGGCGATCCTGCCCGACCTCGAGGCACGGCTGCCGTTCGCCCCGCGGGATCGCTTCGAATACTGGGCCTGCGACCATACCGGCAGACCGGTGGCCCTGATCGGCAGCGCCTTGCACCTGGAGACGGCCAACGGGACGCCAGACACTCGCTGGCGCGCCACGGCCATCGGCGACCACGACTTCGTCAGCCGCACCTTGCTGGAAGCCGGCACACCGACCCACGACGGCTTCAGCCCTCGGACACACGCAGAACATCTCGAAAGTGCCGTCCGCCATCGCGCTCAGGCCCGCCACTGGTTCGAACGCCTGGCCGATGGCAGCGGACAACGCCTGGATAACCGTCAAATCCTGCCGGCCGAGCGCTTCCCCCCTTTGGGCCTCGCCACCGACTGGGATGATCTCCTGATGCAAGGACTGGCGGAAGATTATCTGGCGTGGCTGGCGCCCATGCTGCTGGTGCTGCCGGGGATCACTGATTCGGAACGAGCCCGTCTGGAAAGGGCGGCGATTGAGCGTGCCCTCGTGGTCGCCGACTTCCACCGGCTCTACCCCAAGGTGATCAGTCCCTCCCTGATAGAACGCGCCCTGGTGGAGGCGCGATTGCGTCGGGCTCATCGCGGAGGACTGCAGACGCCGTGAGCAACGCATTAGAAAAGCGCCCCGGGTCGAGCCGGCCTTGGTCCTGAGAAAGGGTTCGCTATCACCGGCTCGCTGTCCGTAGACAACAAAGAGTCAGGGAAAGTGACAGACAGGGAGGGAAGTGCTCCAGCGCCACGCGCCTCCGCGGTCGAACCATCATTTTGAGTCGAGGATTCGAATTACGCCTGATCAGGGAAAGAGGAAAACCCCGATATGGAGCGTTGATTGAATATGGCGGAGAGGGAGGGATTCGAACCCTCGATAGGCTATTAACCTATACACACTTTCCAGGCGTGCTCCTTCAACCACTCGGACACCTCTCCGGGCGCTTCCGCGCCGGCCACGGGGCCTTCGGCGCAGAAACGAGGGCGGAAAGACTAAACGAAGTCGGCGCTATTCGCAAATCCGCCGATTGATGGCGGCTTCTCAAAGGTGGTGACTGACCTGGACCCGCGGAACGTGTTCCATCAATCGCCGAAAGTCTTCTCCCGGCATGTGGATCAGGTGCTGATGGTCACCGGCCTCGAAATA
>RFHJ01000239.1 GCA_003696905.1 Gammaproteobacteria bacterium
CCGGGGGACGTGTTGATCACCGACATGACCGATCCCGACTGGGAGCCCATCATGAAGCGGGCCGCGGCCATCGTCACCAACCGGGGCGGGCGCACCTGCCACGCCGCCATTATCGCCCGCGAACTGGGCGTGCCGGCGGTGGTGGGATGCGGGGATGCCACCCGCACCGTGCCCGACGGTGCCGAGGTGACCGTTTCCTGCGCCGAGGGTGATACCGGTTATATCTATGAGGGCATGCTGCCCTTCGAGGTCAAGCGCATCGAGCTCGACCGCATGCCGGAGGCGCCGGTGAAGGTGATGATGAATGTGGGCAACCCCGAGCGCGCCTTCAGCTTCGCTCAAATACCCCATCAGGGGGTGGGTCTGGCGCGCCTCGAGTTCATCATCAACAACATGATCGGGGTGCATCCCAAGGCGTTGCTGGAGTTCGACCGGCTCAAGCCCGATCTGCAGGCCGAGATCGGCGGACGGGTGGCCGCCTACGGCTATCCTCGCGACTATTTCGTCAAGCGGCTGGCCGAAGGCATCTCGACCATCACCGCAGCCTTTGCGCCGGAGCCGGTCATTCTGCGCATGTCCGACTTCAAGTCCAACGAATATGCCAATCTGATCGGTGGTTCCCTCTATGAGCCGCAGGAGGAGAACCCCATGATCGGCTTCCGTGGCGCCTCGCGCTACATCGCCGAGAGCTTCCGTCCCTGCTTCGAGATGGAGTGCGAGGCGATCCGGTATGTGCGCGACACCATGGGGCTGAAGAACCTGCAGGTGATGATCCCCTTCGTGCGCACCCTGGAGGAGGCCCAGGCGGTGGTGAGGCTGCTGGCCGAAAACGGCCTGGAGCGAGGGCGCGACGGCCTCAAGCTGATCATGATGTGTGAACTGCCCTCCAATGCGGTGCTGGCGGACGAGTTCCTCGAATACTTCGACGGCTTCTCCATTGGCTCCAACGACATGACCCAGCTCACCCTGGGGCTGGACCGGGATTCGGCGCTGGTGGCCGACCGCTTCGACGAGCGCAATCCGGCGGTCAAGAAGATGCTGGCCATGGCGATCACGGCGGCACGCCGGCAGAACAAGTATGTCGGCATCTGTGGTCAGGGGCCCTCGGATCATCCGGACCTGGCCGAGTGGCTGGTGGCGCAGGGGATCGAGAGCGTCTCGCTCAACCCCGACACGGTAGTGGACACCTGGCTCTATCTGGCCGGCGAGGGCCGCTGATCGCGCCATGCTGCGCCTGATCCTGTTTCGCCATGGCAAGTCCGATCGCAGCGATCCCTTGCTGCCGGACCGGGAGCGACCGCTCACCCGGCGCGGTATCAGGGCGGCACGTGCCATGGGCCGGTTTCTGGCCAGCGCCGGGCAGGTGCCGGAACTTGCCCTGAGCTCGCCCGCGCGCCGGGCCGCCGATACCCTGGCGCTGGCCATGGAAGCGGGGGACTGGAGCTGCCCCAGCCGCATCGAGCCGGCCCTCTATACCTTCGAGGCGGCGGAACTGATGGGCTACCTGCCCACCGCCCAGGCCCTGCCCTCCATCCTGTTGATCACCGGCCACCAGCCGGCACTGGGTGAGCTGGCGGGCCGGCTGATCGGCGCTGCGCGACTGCGCTTCCCCACCGCCGCCATGGCCCGGATCGACCTGCCGGTGGCGCGCTGGGGCACGGTGGCCGAGGGCAGCGGCGAGCTGCGTTGGCTGGTGCCGCCGAAGCTGCTCAGCGTGTGAAGGGTGGGGCAGGCGACCCGCGACACCCGAATTGGTATGGAAACACATGCCGAGGCCGGATTTTTGGTGCGGTTCGCGTAGCTTACCGCACCCTACGATGAGGACACGATATAGGATGCGGTGAGGTATGAACCGCGTCGATGACCCATCGCAGCCCCCCGCAGGAAACCCCAATGAACCGGATCCCCAGTGACGCCACCTCCTCATCGACCACACCGGTGGTCAGGATCCTGCTCGCGCTGAATATTGCCCTGTTCCTCGTCGAGCTGTTGCGGCCAGAGGCATTGCTCGGGCGCTTCGCCCTGTGGCCACTGGGCGTGGACGGGGGAACGGCATCATTCGGTATGCAGCCGACGTTCGAGCCCTGGCAGCTGCTCAGCTATGCCTTTCTGCATGGCGGCTGGATGCATCTGCTGCTCAACATGTATGCGCTGTGGCTGTTCGGTGTACCCATGGAGCGTACCTGGGGATCGTTCCGTTTCCTCGTGTTCTATCTGGTATGCGTGGTGGGGGCGGGGTTGACCCAGTTGCTGGCGACTCTTCACAGTGCCGAGGCCTACCCGACCATCGGAGCCTCGGGTGGCGTGTTTGGCATTTTGCTGGCGTTTGGGATGACCTATCCCAATGTCCGACTGATGCTGCTGTTCCCACCCATGGTGTTGCGTGCCAAGTGGTTCGTCATTCTCTATGGTGCGGTGGAACTGGTCTTCGGCATCACCGGCACCCAGGCGGGGGTGGCACACTTTGCCCACCTGGGGGGCATGCTCTTCGGCTATCTGCTGATTCGTTATTGGCGGTCGGGCTCTCGCGCCTGATCCAGCTCCGCGAGGTACTTGCAACGGATCTCGTCGATATCCACCGAGGGCAGTGGGAACGACATGTTCAGGCCTTCCAGGGTCTCGACCACGATGCGCGAGACCGCCAGGTTGCGAAACCACTTGTGATCGGCCGGGATGATGAACCAGGGGGCATGCTCGGTGTTGCAGCGGGAGATGGCCTCCTCGTAGGCGGACTGGTACTGATCCCAGTAGCGGCGCTCGCGGTAGTCGGCCTCGCTGATCTTCCATTGCTTGGCCGGATTCTCCAGGCGCTTCCGGAACCTCCGCAGCTGCTCCTGCGGGCTGATGTGTAGAAAGAACTTGGCTCGTCAGCAGAATTTGTGGGTGAATTCAGGCTCGGGTAGCGCGCCAAGCGCGTGATACAAGGCGATTTCCGCGCCCCGGTAGGTCCGAAAAC
>RFHJ01000240.1 GCA_003696905.1 Gammaproteobacteria bacterium
GTTGATCCGCAGTCCCGAGGAGAGGCGCTCCAGGGAGGTCTGCATGCTCGACTGGGAACGGTTCAGTGCCCGCTGGGCGTTGAGAGAGAAGACATTGGTATTGATGACCTGTGCCATTTGATTAGCTCCTCGCAGCGATTCGACCTCGTCGGGCCAATCGCCGCCTTGTCTTGAGCGGATATGCCGGGCCCATCCCTGCATTTACCGCTTTCAGGCGCTGTGACGGCCGCACATCAGGAACCTTTAATACTTAAAGTCATGGATTGGCAAACGCTTGCCGATCCGGCGGCAAAAGCCCGCCTGCCCCTGCCGTCTGGATGACGGCATCGAGGCCATTTCCTTGAATCGCAACGCCCACCCCCTCCTTGGCACGCATCCTGCTTGGAAGTCTGCGACAAGGCACAGCGCGAGCTGTGGACCTGAAACCCGGTTAGACACCTATGGAGAAACACACCATGGCCATGCAAGCCCAACAAGTCCAAGACGCTACCCGGGTAGAAGTCCGTACACGTTTCGGTACTCTGCCCGTTCCCAAGGAAAATCTGCTGACCTTCCCCCAAGGCATCCCAGGCTTCGACCATCTATACCGCTTCGCGCTGTTCCATGACGAAGACAACAACAGCATCCATTATCTGCAGTCGCTGGATGATCCCGCAGTGCGGTTGCCGCTGACCTCGCCACGGTGGTTCAACATCGACTACCAGTTCACCCTGAGCGACGAGGAGATCCGCCTGCTCGATATCGAGCCCGCAGACGAAGTGTCCGTGCTGGTCGTACTCGCTGAGCAGGATGAAGGAAAGCCACCGCGCCTTAACCTTCATGGCCCGATCATCCTGAATACGAGCAAACGCCTGGGCCTGCAGAAGGTGTTAAACCAGCCGCGAGGCTCGCTCGTCATCTCCGCCCACTGAACGAATAACCGGCGACCGATTGCCGCCGTAACGGCAACGGCTGGCCGCTGACCGACAGGCATCCAGAGGAAAAGACCATGCCACAAGTCATCAATACCAACATCATGTCCATCAACACGCAGCGTGCCCTAAACCGGTCCCAGGGCAGTATGCAGACCTCCCTGGAGCGTCTGTCGTCAGGGCTGCGTATCAACCGCGCCAAGGACGATGCCGCTGGTCTGGCCATCTCGGAACGCTTCACCGCCCAGATCCGGGGCCTCGAGCAGGCCAACCGCAATGCCAACGACGGCATTTCGCTGCTGCAAACCGCCGAGGGCGCAATGGCAGAGATTGCCAATGCATTGCAACGGATGCGCGAATTGGCAGTGCAGGCGATGAACGGCACCGTCAACTCGGCCGACATGAACTCCCTGGATCAGGAGTACCAGGATCTGGCCACCGAGATCACCCGCAACACCACCACCACCAAGTTCAATGGCACCCTGGTGCTAGGCACCGCAACCACCATCAAATTCCAGGTAGGGTATGAGGCGGGTGACACCATCTCAGTGACCACGGTGAATGTCGCCGCCGCATCAGGGGTGGCCAGCGCACTCAGCGCGGGTATCGCCACCTCCACCTCGGCCTCGGCGGCGATTGCCTCCATCGATGCCGCCTTGGACAAGATATCGGCGATCCGCGCAGACTTCGGCGCCACCCAGAACCGACTGGAATCAACTATCCGCAACAACGCCAACATCGTCGAAAACCAGAGCGCGGCCCGTTCCCGGATCATGGATGCCGACTTCGCCAAGGAAACGGCCAACCTGACCCGGACCCAAATCCTCCAGCAGGCAGGCACTGCGATGCTGGCACAAGCGAACCAATTGCCACAGAATGTACTGAGTCTGTTGCAATAACCGCCTGCCCCGTCCCTCCCGGACGGGGCTCTCCCCAAGACCCGACCAGACCATCTCATGCAAGCCACGTTCCCGACACCACGCTTCATCCGGACCTCCCTGGGTGAAGAGGTGATACCTCAGATCAACCGCAATACCTTCGACAAGGTCGGATCAGAGGCGGTCTTCCACCGTCATTTCGGAGAAAAGTTCTCTCGGCCCGATACCCTCTACCTAGTGGTGGGTACCGATTCTGGCCTGTTGCCCCGCTGGATCGTGAAGCAGGGGCTAGCGGCAGGGTCCCGCTACCTCTTCCTCGAACCCGCGGAACTGATCGAGATTATCGACGCGAAAGATCCCGACACCTTCAATGACGACCGGGTCCTGCTGACCACACCGGAGGGGTGGGAGGAGGCCGCCAAGGGCCTGCAGCTCGACGACTACGTCTATCTGGAAAATCTCGAGGTAGTCGCCTCTATTGGCGCCAGGGACGCCTATCTAAGCGATTATCTCCAGATAGAACAGCAACTGCGATCCCGGATCGAGGAGCTACATCGGAGCGTCGCTGCCCAAAAAGGCAGCCACATATTTCTCCAGCGACAGATCGAAAATATCCCCGACAACCTGCTGCCAGCTGCCGTGCTGCGGCGATGCTGCGACGGTCAAACCGCCGTGCTCCTAGCGGGCGGTCCTTCGTTGGATCAAGTACTCCCCTGGGTGACCGAGAATCGTCGCAATCTGACGGTGCTCGCTGTCTCACGGATCGCCCGCCAGCTGCAGGCCGCCACGGTGGTACCAGATTTCGTCTTCCACATCGACCCTCACCCAGTCAGTTTCGACGTCAGCAAGGAAGCCCTTCACTACTCCCCCGCGCCCGTGCTGATCTGCGGCAACCACGCCTATCCAGGCTTCCAGGCTCAATATCCAGGGCCGGTACTCTACTGCGGCCAGCGCTTCCCTCATGAAACCGAGGCGGAACCGGACAACCTGCCTACCGCTGGCCCGACCGTCACCAACCTCGCCCTTGCCACGGCTATCGCCATGGGATTCTCGCAGGTTATCCTGGGTGGCGTCGATCTTTGCTACGATCGCCATGGGAACACCCATGCCGAAGGCAGCGACGAGCGTCTGGCCGGCCCAGCCCTCGCGGGCTCAGGCCAACGGGTCCGGACCAATGGCGGCTGGATGGCCGACACCGACCCCTTCTTCGCCCTGGCGGCGACCACGCTGGAAAAACAGGCCGAACTAGCCCTTGCCGCCGGCTGCCGACTCGTCAATCCTTCTCCGGGGGCAACCCGGATCCGCCATATCGAGCATCAGCCGCTGGAACACATCGTACTGCCGGACGGCCAACGGGAACCGTTGGCCATCGACACCCTGCTCGCCCCCTACACCCCCGCCTACCGGGCGCAGGCGCTGCGACAAGGGATGGCCGAACTACGCAGGCTGCGACATCAATTCCGGGAGATCGAGAAGCTCTGCCATGAAGCACGCCGTTGGAACCATCGCATCTACCGCGATAAGGGCGGGCACGATCTGCGCTTCAAAAAACGGATGGACAAGATCGAGAACCGCCTCGACCGCCGCTACCCCGAAGCTACCCGAATGATCAAGCACCTTGGGCTCGCCGGCTTCCTGCGACTAATAAAACCCGGCAAGGGTCCGGACGACTGGACGCCCGATCAGCTTCGCGCCTGGGGTGACGAGTACTACCGTGTTTATGCGGAAAACGCGGCCGCCCTGGTCAACCTCGTGGACCGGGTGCGCGTCAAGGCAGAGTCCCGGCTCGAAGAGCTGGCCGAAGAGCCGGACCTGGAGCGGTTGCCGACCGACTGGGCAGAGATGGGAATCCCCGGCCGAGCCCGCCGCTTCCTGAGGGAGCGACCCGAGATCGCGGCCCGCCTGACACCGAAACAACACCATCGCTTCGACACACTCATCCGGGAGTTCGACCAGCAGATCGCCAGCCGTGACACGACCCATCGGCGCGCAGTCCGGGAACGGCACGATCTGGGCCCGGTCAGGGCCCGCCTGCAACTGCTCTTCCATCAGCGCAATACCGCGGAACTGGACGACCTGGTCGATGCATTGAAGCCGCTCGATGATCCCCTTGCGAATGAACTCTATTCCCTGGCAGCCGCTTATCGGGCAGAATTGGCCGGCATGACGAATCAGGCCCTGGCCCATTATCAGGAAGTGGTCGACGCCGCCTGTGGCCGAGCCGGCGAAGAACAGGCGATGGAGCCCACCCCACGCTTGGAGGATGCCCTGCAGCGGATCGCATCTCTTTCCCTGGAAAGCGGTGACAGCGACACCGCCCTGGCCGCTCTGGACGCACTCTCGGCCATGTCACCGCTATACGAACCCCACTATGCGGAACTACTGCGACTGCTGGGGCGTTACCAGGAATCCGCTGACGCCTACACCGATTACCTGAAACGGAACCCCCAGGATCTGGATACCATGCTAAGGCTGGGAAGCCTCTACCAGGAGGTCGGCGCGCGAGATTCGGCGCGCTGGGTCTTCGAGCAGATTATCCAACAAAAACCCGACGATCACGCCGCCAAGACCCGGCTCGCCGAATTGGCGAAGACAACTCGTCCGGCATGAAGCTCCTGGTCACTGGCAGCGATGGCTTCATCGGCTCCCACCTCACCGAGGCCCTGGTGCGACGCGGCCATCAGGTGCGCGCCTTCGTCTTCTACAACAGCTTCGGTCATCGGGGATGGTTGGACGATGTCCCCGCCGAGATACAGCGAGAACTCGACATCTTCCCAGGGGACGTGCGCGACCCCAACGGTGTGCGCACCGCGATGAAGGGGTGTGACGCGGTGCTGCACCTGGCGGCGCTGATCGGCATTCCTTTTTCCTATCACTCGCCGGACGCCTATGTGGAGACCAACATCCGCGGCACCCTGAACGTCCTCCAAGCGGCCCGGGATCTCGGCACGGAGCGGATCATCCACACCTCCACCAGCGAGGTGTACGGCACCGCGCAGTATGTGCCGATCGACGAGAAACATCCCCTGCAGGGGCAGTCGCCCTACGCGGCGACCAAGATCGGCGCCGACCAGCTCGCGCTCTCCTTTTACCGTTCCTTCGGGCTGCCGGTCGCCGTCGCCCGCCCCTTCAACACCTTCGGCCCCCGCCAATCCACCCGGGCGGTGATCCCCACCGTGATCACCCAGATCGCCAACGGCGTCAAGAGGCTCAGGCTCGGCGCCCTGCATCCCACCCGCGACTTCAACTATGTGGAGGACACGGTCGACGGCTTCATCGCCATGCTCGAGTCCGACCGGGTGATCGGCGAGGAGGTCAATCTGGGCAGCAACCACGAGATCAGCATCGGTGACACCGTAAAACTGATCGCCGAGGTGATGGAGGCCGATATCGGGATCGAGACCGACCGGCAGCGGCTGCGCCCCGAAAAGAGCGAGGTGGAGCGACTCCGGGCCGACAACCGCAAGGCGCTGTCGCTGCTCGACTGGAAGCCGCGCTACGGCGGCAGGGAGGGCCTCCGCGAGGCCCTGAAACTCACCGCCGCCTGGTTCACCGAACCCACAAGGCTGGCACGCTATCGCCATGACGTCTATGCCGTCTGAGAAGACGCCGGAGGGGCGGGTCGAGTCCATCCTGTCGCGGCTGCGCGGTGTGCTGCCGGCCCAGCGCCCCATCGTGCTCCATGAACCCGAGATCACCGACACCGATCGCCGGGCGGTGGACGCCTGCCTCGCCTCCGGCTGGATCTCCTCCATCGGCCCGGAGATCGGTCGTCTCGAACAGGCGTTGTGTGAGCTGACCGGCCTGCCCCACGCGCTGGCCACGGTCAACGGCACCAGCGCCCTGCACCTGGCGCTGATCGGGGTCGGCGTGCGCCCCGACGACGAGGTGCTGACCCCGGCGCTCACCTTCGTCGGCACCGTCAACCCGATCCGCTACCAGGGCGCCTGGCCGCACTTCGTCGACTGCGAAGAGGCGACCCTGGGGGTGGATCCTGAACGGCTCTCGGCCCATCTGGAGCGGGTTGCGGAGGTGCGGTCGCACGGCTGCTTCAACCGGCTCACCGGCCGGCGGATCGCCGCCCTGGTGGTGGTGCACGTGCTCGGGCTACCCGCCCGCATGCCCGAGCTGGAGGCCCTGGCCCGGCGCTGGCGGCTGGCGCTGATCGAAGACGCCGCCGAGGCGCTGGGCAGCCGGCTGGCGGGGCGGCACCCCGGCCACTGGGGCGATTTCACCGTCCTCAGTTTTAACGGCAACAAGATCATCAGTGCCGGCGGCGGGGGCGCCCTGCTCTGCCGCGATCCGGAGCGGGCGCGCCGCGTCCGCCATCTCGGCACCACCGCCCGGCGCCGCCACGATTGGGCCTTCGAGCACGACACCGTGGGGTACAATTACCGCATGCCCAGCCTGAACGCGGCACTGTGTCGCTCCCAGTTGGCACGGCTGCCGCGATACCTCGCCGCCAAGGCGCGTCTCCACCAGCGCTACGCCACCGCCTTCGCCGGACTGCCCGGCGTCCGGCTCCACCAGCCACCGCCCGGTCATCAGAGCAATCACTGGCTCCCTCTTTTGCAGGTGGAACCGGGACTCCGCGACCCGTTGCTGGCGGCGGCACACACCGAGGGGATCCAGCTGCGCCCCTTCTGGACGCCGATCCACCATCTCCCCATGTACCGCGACTGCCCGCGCGACGAGCTGCCGATGACCGAGTCGGTGTTCGCCCGCGGCCTCTGCCTGCCGGGCAGCCCCAAACTGACCGAACGAGGGGAGGCCTGAGATGGAACGGGTGCTGGTGATCGCCCCCCACCCCGATGACGAATTGCTAGGCTGCGGCGGCACCCTGCTCCGCCACCTGGCCGAGGGCGACGCGGTCCACTGGCTGATCGTCACCCGGATGACACCGGAAACGGGCTTCGACCCGACGGCCATCGAAGGGCGCGAGCGCCTGATCGAAACCGTGGCCGAAGCGGTGGGCTTTACCGGCGTGCATCGCCTCGACCTGCCCACCACCCGGCTCGACACCCTCCCGGTGGCCGGGATCGTCAGCGCCATGGCGGGGGTGGTCGACACGGTCCGCCCGACGGTGGTCTATCTCCCCTGGGCGGAAGACGTGCACACCGATCACCAGGTGGCGGCCACCGCCGCCCGTGCCTGCACCAAGTGGTTCCGCCACCCCTCAGTGAGCCGCGTCCTCGCCTACGAGACCCTCTCCGAAACCGATTTCGTCCTCCCGCCGGGGCGGCCCTTCACACCGAATTACTTCGTCGACATCGAGCCGCACCTGGCGCGCAAGCTGGAACTTCTCACCCTCTACCAGGAGGAACTCGGCGACTTTCCCTTTCCCCGCAGCCCGACCGCCGTGGAGGCGCTGGCGCGGGTGAGAGGGGCCGCCTGCGGCTGTCGGGCGGCGGAGGCCTTTCAGCTCCTCAAGGCGGTACGCCGGAGGCCGCCGACCGACGGTCAATAGGTCAACCGCTTGGCCAGCAGGCGCTCCTTCACCGGCAGGGACTTCAGGATCTCCACCGACCGCTCGGCCATGTGACCATCCCCGTAGAGCGACTGCCCGGCCTGCAGACCGGCGCGGTAGGCCGCGTCATGCAGCGCCCGTTCCAGCGCCCCCTCGATGGCCGCCCTGGAGGCGTCCACGAACTGGACATGGGGACCGGCCGAGCGCCCCCGCTGGCGCTCGCCCACGTTGACCACCGGCAGTCCGAGATAGTCCGCCTCGTGCAGACCGAGAGAGGAATTGCCGAGCAGACACCGGGCGTGCCGCAACAGCGCGGTGAAGGCGTCCCTGGGCAGGTTGCGATAGACCTGGACTCGGGGATCGGCGGCATAGGCATCGATCACCTCGAGGATGCCGGCGGCCCCCGGGTCGCTGTTGGGCGCGCCGACGAACAGCGGCAGGCCGGTCGCCAACCCCGCCTCCAGGATGAGGCGCATCTCCCCGGCCGCCGACCCGATCGCCGAGCTCACCGGATGATGGATCACCAGCAGATAATCGCCGCGCACCGCCTCCCCCAGGATCTCCGCCAGCGCCGCCCGGTCGAGACCGGGAAACAGCCGCAGGCGGTCGATACCGCCGCTGCCCACCGTATGGACCCGCCAGGCCTCCTCCCCCAGGCGGCGCACCCGTTCGCTGTGTGCCTCCGCCATGGTGAGATGGACATGGCTGAGCTTGGTGGCGGCGTGCCGCACCTCTTCGTCCACGTTCCCGCCCACCGGGTGGGTATGATCGCCCCCCGCCAGGTGGACCACCGGCACCCCCAGGTAGGTGCCGGCCAGCGCCCCCACCACCGCCTCCTCGCGGTCGCCGAGCACCAACAGCAGGTCGGGCGCCTCCCGGCTCAGCACCTCGGCGAGCGAGGTGAGCAGTATCCCCGCCGAGCGGGCCTTGGCGGAGCGGGAGTCGGCGTACAGCAGATTCTCGATCACCGCCGCCACCCGAAAACCGTCCTCCTCGATGTGGCGCAGCGAATGGCCGTGCAAAGGGGTGGGGTGGACCCCGCTGGCGATCACCCCCAGATCGAAGGCACTGTCGGCGTCGAGCGCCAGCAGCAGGGGGAAGAGAAGATCGTATTCGGAGCGGATACCGGTCAGCGCCACCACGCGTATCCGGCCGCCACACGCCTCCAGCAGGGTTTCAGGACTTTTCATCACTAGTGTCCGGAAAAAACGGGCATAGCCCTCTGTAACTCACTGTATTTACAAAAATAACATGCCTTTTTCGCCTGTCACCGACTTGAACTGGCCTCTGGGCCAAGAGCAGGCTTCAACGCGGTATTCCGGGTTGGAGCGATCAAGTCATATACACAGGCAAACTCGTGTTCGCACAGGCGATGGATCACCTGCCTCTGCATACACTGCGGCGCTGCATTCAGCGCTACAA
>RFHJ01000241.1 GCA_003696905.1 Gammaproteobacteria bacterium
CTCTACGTCGAATGGACCGACGTCTACGACGATGTCGTCTCCCGCCGCGACCCCCATATTGTATTGCTCGATGCCCGTCCCCATGACATGTACACCGGCGAGGTCATCAAGCATTCCATTATGGGCGGCCACATTCCCGGTGCCATCAATGTGGTCAGCCTCGAGGGAACCAGTGCCCAGCGCTGGAAATCGGATCTTGAACTGCGCGACCTGTACAGTCCCGTGGATCTCAACAAGACCATCTACGTGTATTGTCACGATGGCTTCCGCATGAGTCTGGCCTACATGCACCTCAAGCACCTGGGCGCAAAGGACGTTCGCCTCTACAACGGCGGCTGGTCGCACTGGGGCAATCGCCTGACCCTGCCCACCGTGATGGGAGAAAAACCCTATGCAGGCGACTATGAACTCTAAAAACTTCCGATTCGGCTGGCTGGTACTTTTGATCGGCCTCTGGGCCGCCTCGGCCCAGGCGTTCGAGCTGCTGCCCGAGCAGGTGGACGACAATGTATGGGCCCTGGTGGGAGAGATCCGTGGTCGCACGCCGGAGAATCATGCGCTCAACAACACCCTCGGTTTCGTGATCACGCCCAAGGGGGTGATCCTGATCGGCTCCGGCGCCACACCGACCGGAGCCGCGCTGATCGAGCGCACGATCGCCAAGGTGACCGACCAGCCGATACGCTGGCTGATCGATATCGGGGCCCAGGATCATCACTGGCTGGGCAACAGCTATTTCGCCGCAAAGGGCATTCCGATCATTGCCCTGGCCCGTACCGTCGCGGCACAAAAGGCGCACGTGGATGACCACCTGGCTCGACTGAAGCAGGTGCTCGGCGAGGAGGCCGACGACGTCCACCCTGTCTATGCGAATCGGGTCCTCGAGGGAGACAGGGCAGAGCTGAATCTGGGGAGAATCCGTATCGAGCTGATCTGGCCGGGCAACGGACATTTCCCGGGCGATGCCGTGGCCTGGCTCCCCGACCGGGGGATCGTCTTCGCCGGCGATTTCGTCTTCAACGACCGGATCCTCGGCGTTCACCCCTTCAGCAACGTGGTCGAATGGCGGCAGGCCTTCGAGCGCATCGCCGCGCTTCATCCACGCATCGTCGTTCCCGGGCACGGCCACCCCGGCAGCCTCGCCAAGGCCCAGCGAGACACCGGCGACTATCTGGACTTTCTGGTCGAGAAGGTGGGCAAGGCGCTGGAGGATTGGAAGGACCTCGGTGAAACCACCGACGCGCTGGACGACGCACCCCAATTCCAACATCTGAAATTCTACAAGCGCTGGCACCGGACCAACATCAATCGCACCTATCTGCAGATGGAGGCGAAGCAGTGATGCGCAACTGCGTGGTCGATGCCTGGCAGGCGCATGAGCCGGAGTTACGCGGCTTTTTGACACGCCAGCTGGGCAATCCCGTCGTGGCAGAGGACCTGTTGCAGGATGCCTTCTTGAAGGCGATCGCCGAGGGTTCTGGTTTTTGTTCCCTGGAGAATCCACGTGCCTGGCTGTTCAGAGTCACCCGCAACCTGCTGGTGGATCACTACCGCCGTCAGAAGCAGACAGTGGAGGTCGACGAGAATCTGCCCGCCGCCGAGAACGAGATCGCCGCGGTGGATTCTCTCGCCGAATGCCTGCCCACTGCGCTGGCCTCGCTCGAGGCGGAGGACCGCGAGGCGATCGAGCGCTGCGATCTCGAAGGAATAAAGCAGGCGGACTATGCGCGGCTCAAAGGGCTGACATTGCCTGGCGCCAAGTCCCGGGTGCAGCGTGCGCGGCAGCGGCTCAAGCAGGCCCTGCATGACCGCTGCCAGATTCGCTATGACGAATCGGGTGCTATCTGCTGCTATACCCCTCAACCGGCCAATCGGGAGTACTGAAACCATGGATCAGCGAGCCATCGACTTCGCTCAGCGCCTCGACGGCAAGTTCATCGGTATCATGGGTTGGGATCAGCTCGATGCCCTGTGGGACAGAATCAACCACTCCGGGAAGGCCTGGTATCTCTATCAGGTGGGCTCCGAACTTCCCGAGTTGCCACTCAAGGGCGATGGCCTGAAGCATGCATTGCAGGAACTGGACCAGCTGCTGCGCCAGGAGCACGACTACGACTATTGCGGCATCGTCTATGCCGATGATCCGGATCACCCTACCCTGGTGAAGGTCTATGACCCCAATAATCTGGGCTCGTCCTGCGGCAGCTGTGGCTACCGCATACCGCCGCGCTGGATCATCAGTCTGCAGAAACCAGAAAAGATCGAAGACGAGGCCCCCACGCCGAACAACCGCAAACGCTGGTGGGCGAGGTTGTTCGGTTGAACCTGTTTGTCGGAGCTGCGTAGGGTGCGGTTGAGCGTAGCGAAACCCACCGCTGAGCCGTGTACCTGATGGGTTTCGCGTAGCTCAACCCATCCTACGCGCTCGTCGGAATGAATTCCGGCCTACACCACTTACCTGTGGGTCGGGTTTCAACCCGCCGATCCGGCTGCATCCTTTTTCGGCCTCGCGCGTCTACTATCCAGACCCAACGAACGGGATGATGATATGAATACATCGACAGAAACCCTCAAGACGAGCCCATCCGGCCTGACGCCCTGGCTGATCGGCCTGCCGCTGGCGGCGGCGCTCTGGTTCCTCACCTATTGGCACCTGGGCGACTTCGCCGACTGGGTGATCTCCCTGCTCGGCCTGACTCGGGAGACCCACCTCGGCGAGGCGGTACATTTCTTCGCCTATGACACACCCAAGGTCTTCCTTCTGCTGATCGGTGTGGTCTACCTGATCGGTGTGATCCAGACCTTCTTCTCGCCAGAGCGCACCCGGGCTCTGCTGGCCGGCAAGCGCCTTGGCATCGGCAACACCCTGGCCGCACTGCTGGGCATCGTCACCCCTTTCTGCTCCTGCTCGGCCGTGCCGCTGTTCATCGGCTTTCTGTCCGCCGGGGTGCCGCTGGGCGTGACCTTCTCCTTCCTGATCTCCGCCCCCATGGTCAACGAGATTGCGCTCGCACTCCTCCTTGGGCTGTTCGGCTGGCAGGTCGCGGCACTCTATCTGGTGACCGGCCTTACCGTGGCCATCGTCGCCGGCCTGGTGATCGGCAAGCTCGGGATGGATCGCTATCTGCAAGACTGGGTACGCGAGATCCACGCCGGCAACGCCGCTCCGGTCACGGGCGAGCGGTTGAGTTGGGAAGAGCGTCTGCGCACCGGTCTGCATCATGTAAAGGAGATCGTCGGCAAGGTCTGGCCCTATATCGTCGTTGGTATCGGGGTCGGTGCAGCCATCCATGGCTATGTGCCGCAGGACTTCATGGCCTCATTCATGGGCAAGGACACCTGGTGGTCGGTACCCGCCGCCGTCGTGATGGGCATCCCGATGTACACCAACGCCGCCGGC
>RFHJ01000242.1 GCA_003696905.1 Gammaproteobacteria bacterium
CAGGATCTGCTCTCGCTGGCCGCGCTGCTGCCGGTGCTCGCCGAAGTGCAGGCGGGCAGGACGCGACGGCCCTGCAATGTGGGCCGCATGGCGCGCGCTTGGTTGCGACACGGAAATGCCCGACGGGCACTTACCCTGCTCGAGGCGCATCTTCCACGACTCCATATCGAAGATCGGCTGATGCTGGCAAGTCTGCGGCAACGGCAGGGGGATAGTGAAGGCGCCCGCGCCGTGCTCGAGGCGTTGGCCGCATCGGGAAACCACCAGGCCATCGAGCGGCTGGCCAAGCATCACGAGCATGTGAGCCGTGATCTTGGGGCGGCAGCAGACTATGCACAGAGATTGCCCCCCTCGCCGGAGCGAGAGTGTCGAGTACAACGAGTGCGTAGAAAACAGGGCCTCAGTCGACCTCTTCCTCTCTCGTTCGAATGACCGTGTCCTGCGCCCTTGACGGGCGGCCGGAGAGCCCTCACGTTTGCGGCATCCTTAAATCCCGATCCGCTATCAGCCGAGGCCACCATGAACCAGCCCATCGACGAGTCCCTGCGCAACGAACTGAGGGAGCGCCTGGAGCACCTCCAGCGACCAGTGCGATTGCTGTTCGTTGGCCAGTCCGCGCCCACCTGCAGCAATTGCGCGGACCAGTTCCAGCTGCTGGAAGCGCTATCCGAAATCAGCGACAAGATCGCTCTGGAAGACATCGATCTGGTCAAGGACGCCCGGCGCGTCCGAGAACTGGGAGTCGAGAGGATTCCGGCCACCTTGGTACTGGACGAGGCGGGCAAGGATCTGGGTATTCGCTTCTACGGCGTGACTTCCGGCTACGAGTTCAGCTCCCTGGTAGAGGCCATCGAGATGGTCAGCAGGGCAGGGTCCGGGCTGGACGAGGAGACGGAGCGTCTGGCACGCGCCATCGACCGACCGGTGCACCTGGAGGTGATGGTCACCCTGACCTGTCCCTATTGTCCGCGAATGGTGCGCCTCGCCCACCAACTGGCCTACGTGAACCCCAACATTCGCGCCGACATGATCGATGCGGCGGAATTTCCCGAGCTGGTGCAGCGCTATCGCGTCAGCGGTGTACCTCAGACCATCGTCGATGGCCGTCCTGCCTTCGAGGGTGCCTTGTCCCCGACCGATGCCATCTTGGAGATCCTCAAGGTGGCCGAGCCCGAGGTGTGGGAGCGCATCGATGCGGAGCTGCGCGCTCTGAGGGGCGAACGGCGGGCGCGCGAGATCGACCCGCACCATCGCTACGACCTGATCATCGTGGGCGCAGGACCCGCGGCGATGACCGCGAGCATCTATGCAGCGCGAAAGGCCCTGGACGTCGCCGTGGTTGGCCGACGGGTCGGCGGCCAGATCGTCGACACCGAGACCATCGAGAACTGGCCTGGTATCCCGGCCATCGGCGGCCAGGATCTGGCCGCACTGTTTCGCAACCACGCCGAGCGCTTTCCCATTGCGGAGCGGCTGGGAACCGAGGTCACACGAATCGAGCGGCGCAAAGATGGGGATTTCGAGGTCTTCACCAGCGACGAGCAGAGCCTGCACGCACGCAGCGTGCTCTATTGCGCCGGCAAACAGCACCGGACCCTGGGCGTGCCTGGCGAGTCGCGGTTCCTTGGCCACGGCGTTGCCTTCTGTGCCACTTGTGATGCTCCCCTCTATGCCGACAAACGGGTCGCCGTAATTGGCGGAGGCAACTCGGCCTTTACCGCGGCCCGCGATCTGTTGCCGTGGGCGCGGGAGATCCACATCATCAACATTCTGCCGGACTTCCAGGCGGACGCCGTATTGGTCGAAGAGGTCACCGCCAGTGACAAGGTCCGTTTGCACCCCTCGACCCACGTCCGGGGTTTCCTGGGCAAAGATAGGCTCAGCGGCGTGCGGCTGGAATCGGAGGATGGCAGTCAGCGCCAGGACCTCGCGGTGGAGGGGGTCTTCCTGGAGATCGGTCTGATCCCCAACAGCAAACCACTGGAAGGGTTGCTCAAGCTGGACCAGGCCGGGCAGGTGCCGGTACAGCGTGATGGCAGCACCGCCGTGCCCGGACTCTTTGCCGCCGGCGATGTGACCGACGTGCCCGATAAGCAGATCGTGATCGCCGCCGGCATGGGTGCCCTGGCGGCGCTGGCGGCCGAGCGCTACCTGCGGGCTGCTCCGCAGGCGGGGCCGGTGTCGAGCGGCGATGAACGTGATTGACAGTGTGGCTCACGGCGCTAAAATACCGGCCTTCTCACCAAGCGCCCGTAGCTCAGCTGGATAGAGTACCTGGCTACGAACCAGGCGGTCGCACGTTCGAATCGTGCCGGGCGCGCCATACAAAACAAAGGCTTAGCGTTCTTTCAGCGCTGAGCCTTTTTCATTTCTCCGCATTTTTTCTCTTCTGCACCCACACTGCACCCACATTTTTCCGTCTTTGGTGAGATGAGTAGAGGGGGATGGTGCTGTTCGTTTTCGTCTGGGAGATCATGGACGCGATGACCCCACGGCTTCCTGATGGAGTCGGCCTTCCGCGTCTTTGCCGACGCGACCCAGCATCAGGTCGGTCTTATCGGGCTCTCGAA
>RFHJ01000004.1 GCA_003696905.1 Gammaproteobacteria bacterium
ATGCCGGCGAAGATGATGCCGAGCACCAGGGTCACCAGGGCGATGGGAGCGCCCATCTTGCTCAGCAGGCGGACCTTCTCGCGGAAGTCGACCCGATCCTCCGGCGGCAGGGGCGGCCCTGCTTCCGGGTTGAGGGTGGTGACGACCGAGACATACAGGATGTACATCCCGGAGAGGATAAGGCCTGGCACCACGGCACCGATGAACAGCTCGCCCACCGATTGCTGCGCGATGACCGCGAACAGGATGGCGAGAATCGAGGGCGGGATCAGAATGCCAAGGGTGCCACCGGCAAGAATGGAGCCACAGGCGATGGTGGGGTGGTAGTTACGCCGGATCATCGCCGGCAGTGCGATCATCCCCATGGTCACCTCGGTGGCGCCGATGACGCCGCACATGGCGGCGAGCAGTGTCGATGCGATGATCGTGGAGATCGCCAGCCCCCCCTTCAGGCCGCCGAGGATCTTGTACACCATGTCGTACAGCTCCTCGATGATGCCGGCCCGTTCCAGAATCGACGCCATGAGGATGAACATGGGGATCGCCGACAGCTGGTAGTTGGTCATCAGGGGGAAGATGCGCGAGGGAATGATGTTGAGCATCTGCGCATCGCCGAACAGGAAGAGGAAGACACAGGCCAAGCCCCCGGTGACGAAGGCCAGCGGCAGGCCGGCCATCAGCAGCACCAGCAAGGAGCCGAACATGAGGACGGTCAGCCAGACGATATCGATTTCCCAGCCCATGGTTCAGCTCCCCACTCGCATTTCGACATCCAGTTCCGCGGCCGCCGGGTCACGCAATACGGCGATGTCCTTGAGCAGCTGGGCCAGGCCCTGCAGCAGCAACAGCAGGCCGCCCAGGGGCAGGGCGAACTTGATCGGCCAATACTGTACCGCCCACTCGGTGAAGGAGACCTCCTGGACCCGGTAGGCATCCATGAAGAAGGTCCAGCCGGTCCAGATCAGTGCCAGGGTGAAGATGAAGAAGAAGACCGAGGTGAGGACATCCACCAGCGCCTTGCCGCGCTTGGACAGATGCATGTAGAAGACGTCTACGCGCACATGGGCGCCTTCCCTGAGCACGTAGCCGCCGGCCAGCAGATACTGCATGCCGAACATCAGAAACATGGCCTCGTGCGCCCAATTGGTGGGCGAGTTGAATACGTAGCGTGCGATGACCTCGTAGTAGTAGACGAATACCGCCAGTACCGACCACCAGGCCACCAGCTCGCCGACAAAGCCGTTGAGGCGTGAGACCATCCGGTTGAACAGGAAAGGCTCGCGCGCTGGATCGTGTTCGCCACATTCGACTTCAGGGCAATGGAAGGAGGGAGGTGACACCTCGGGCTCCCGAGCGCGGGCCTCGCGCACCAGACGCGGTAATAGCAAGGCATCGATGGCTAACAACAGCAGTACCAGTCCGCCAAGGGCCTGGGATACCCGTTCCACTTCATGCCCCTTGTCGTTTGCCAGCGCCTCTTCCTGGCGCGCCTGCGCCATGGCGGCACGAGCCTTTTCCATCTTTTGCTCGGCATTGCGCCGTCCTCGGGCCATGGCCTTTTCGGCCCGGCGAATCTTGCCCTCGGCCAGGCGCACCTGGTTGTGGGCGTCGGACATCTCGTTGCGGACCTGTCGCACCTCGACATTGGTCACCAGGATGCCCACGAACAGGAGCATGAAAACGACCGCCCATCGGCTCTTCAGATAGAGCCGATGGACACCCATGAAACCGCCGACCAGCAGCAGGAAGTAGGCGACCGGTAGTGAAACGGGCGCGGTATCTCCGGCGCGCTTGCCTCTGGTGTGATAGAGACCCCACGCAATCAGGGGAAAGATGACGAGTCCCCCCCAATACAGCCAGTGCGGCAGCACGAAATTCAACTCGGGCATGATTCCCCCGCGTTCGGATGACAGGAGGTGGCGGCCCGGATGGCACCGGGCCGCGCAAGATCAGACCTTCAGGCTATAGCCCTTGATCATGTCGGGCGTCACATAGCCCAGCGAGCCCGACATCATGTAATCGAGCTGGATCTTGAAGGCCCGTGCAGCGTAGGGGTCCTTGTTGGCCCACTTGAACCACAGTGGTATCGCGAGCTCGGTGAAGGCCTCGACGTCGTCCTCGGACAGGCGGGTGACCTCGGTGCCGGCCTCCTCGAACTTCTTCCAGGCCTCCTGATCGGCCTTCTGGATCTTGGAGAAGTGCAGGTCGGAGTACACATGGACCTCGTTCTCGACGAACTGCTTCATCTTGTCCGAGAGCTTGTTCCACGATTTCTTGCTGACGGTGAGATCCATCAGGTCGACCGGTTGATAGATGGACATGAAGCCGGGCGGTCCCATGGACACGTATTTGGTGACCTGATGGAAGCCCAGGGCGTAGTTGATCGCCGGGCCGACATAGTCGGCCACGTCGATGGTGCCCTTCTCCAGCGCCGGGAAGATCTCGGAACCTGGCAGGAGGGTGGTCTTGGCGCCGGCTGCCTGGAAAAGCTCCGCGACCATACCGCCGGGCAGGCGCATCTTGCGGCCGCGGAAGTCGTCGATGGAGCGGATCGGTACCTTGGAGTGGATGATGTTCGCGTCGTGCTGGATGGGGCCGACATAGTGCAGTCCCAGCTTGCCGAAGGCCTCGCGTGCCAGTTCCAGACCGCCCAGCCCGTAGTAGAAGGCATCCCACTCGGAAGGCTGCCGCAGGCCCAGCGGATACGAACTCAGGAACACGGCCACGGGCATGCGTCCGGCCCAGTAGAGGGTGAAGGGGTTCATGGCATCGAGTACGCCATTCTTCACCGCGTCGAACAGCTGGAACTCGCCTACCACGTCCTTGGCGCCGAAGGGTTTGAAGGCGAGTTCGCCCCCCGTCTTTTCGATGATGCTGTTGCACCAGTCCTTGAAGATCTCCAGGCCAATGCCGCCGGGCCAGGAGGTCTGGATCTTCCAGGTGGTGGTCTGTGCTGCCTCGGCGTTGCGGATGAAGGGGGCGCCGGTGATGGTGGCGGCCCCCAATGCCGCCGTGCCCTGCAGGCTCTTCTTGAGGAAGCTGCGACGGCCGCTGTCGGTAGCGGGCAGCGCTTCGGTTGCCTTTTCTGTTTCGTCTTTCATCGAGGGTCTCCTCCTTTGGTTGGTTTGACCGAGCGGCACTGCCGTTCGATCGGCTGGGACTTCTCTCCTTCTTGTTGGTCTGCCTTACTGCGCGGTCCCTTCTCGGGCCAAAATGGCCCCGCGCCTGTCGGCACTCAGGCGATGCAGGGCAGTAGCGAGTGCCTGATCGTCCCCCACATTGCCGGGGAAGATCACCACCGGCATGGCCGGAAAACGCGGGTGATCCTCCGGGCAACGTACGACCGAGCAACCCGGCAGGATCTGGCCGAGCACGCGGGCGCTTCGTAGCGCCAAGCCTATACTTAACACGTCGTTGGATGTGATGCCACCCTTGCTGATCAAAAAGCCCAGGGTGCGAGGCAATTGCGCCACGACGTCCATCAGAAGGCGCGATACCTGCATGCCGAATGCCAGCCGCTGTGCCTGGTCGGGAAAGGATTTCTCCACCCGGCTGGTATAGATCACGACATGTTGTCCCTGCGCATGGGCGCGCGTGGCCTGCTCGATCGTCTCCGCGAGCAGTGCGCCGCTTTCCGTCGGTATCCGCTCGACGTCGATCTCGATGGGTGCCACGCCCGGATCCTTCAACAACCGTTCCAACTGTTCGGTGGTCTTCTGCACGTGAGAGCCGACGATGACCGCGCCAGGCGCGCCATTGCGTACATAACGGGACATGTCCTCGGGCGTCACTGGCTGCGGCGGCAAGCGAGCGAGGGCAGTCAGAAGACTTGCGGCACTACGGAACAGAAACCGTTTCCCCCGGCTCGCGGCAAGCATCAGCTGACGGGCGAAATGGTTCAGATCCGCCTGGGTCTCGGCATCCACGACGCAGCAACGGTTGTTCTGCAGGGTCATCAGGCGTGGCAGGCTGTTGTTGCGCACATCGCGAAGAAGGAAGCGTTCCACCTCGTTGGCCTTGATCCTGCCAGCGGTCTTCTCCTCGACGTAGTCGGGCAGGTAGGCGGTGCTGAAGCCAAAGACCGAATCGCGGGCGAACTCGGTCTGGTCGACCGGTACTTCGCGCCCCTCGACGATCAGGTAATGGGTGCTGTTGCGTGTGATACGGCCCCCCTCGAAGAAGGCGGGGATCAGAAAGTGGGCATCGAAGGGGCCGAGCGCCTCGGCGATCACATCCGTCTCCACCGGATAGTGCCCCCGCAGTGTCGAGTCCGACCGGCTGACCAGTACGGGATGGATCGCCTGTCCCTCTTGGGCAAGCTGGTCGAGCGCCTGTCTGAGGTTGCGGCACACCTCGCGGGTCACCACGGCCGCCTGCTCCGCCCCCATGCCCCGTGTATTGGTCAGCACGAAGAACAGCGGTGCCTGGTCACGCAGCCCTTCCAGCAGCGTAGGCACGTCCCAGCGGGTCAGCAACAGACAGGAGTGAACGGTCTGGGACCCGGTGGGGTCGTCGTCCAGTACGATGATCTTGGTTTCGGCCATGGCTCAGGTCAGCGCCTCCACGCGCTCGCACATTGCCTCGGCGGTGATGCCATTGAACGCCATGATCTCCGCGGGCGAGGCGGTGGTCTCGCCGCGCTGCCAGGCGAGGACATCGCGGCGCGACGCGCGGCTACGCAACAGTACCGGCTCCAGGCTGGCGCTGGGTCCGCCGCTGACGCCGATCAGTACATCGCCACCGAACAGGGCATCGAAGCGTTCGTCGTCCATGAAGCGATCGTCGGGCTCTGCGACGGTATCCCAGGAGACATCGCTCGGGCGGTATAGCCGGCGCGGATTGATCACCGAGACGATGCGCACCCGGTAGCCGGCCGCTTCCAGTCGGTCGCGTGCCTCGAAGACCGGGAGCAGCACCATGTCGCCGGTGACGGCGAACACCACGGCGGGGCCTTCACCCGGATTGCTCTCATAAAGCACGGCCGCGCCTTCCTCGACCGCCTGTGTCGCCTGCATCTGGGTGAGATACACCGGCAATGGGCTCTTCGAGGCGATGATGACCATCGCCTTGTTGAAGCTGTTGGTCGCGTACTCGTAGGCGGCCTGGATCACGTTGGCATCGCATGGGAAGAGGGGAAAGACATTGCCATTGCGCATCATGGCGGCCAGGTAGTTCTCGATCTCCGGGCGCTGGTGGGTCCAGCCGTTGCGGCCCTGCTCCAGGGCGCCAGCAGTGAACATGCAGACGATCGAAGGGGTCTTGCGGCGCAGCTCGGCCATCGCCTGGGAGACGGTCTGCACGATGGGCCAGCCATTGATCGCAAAGCTCTCGTAGGAGAGCCACAGGGCGCGCGAGCCGAACAGCGCGAGACCCGCCGCCAGACCAGCGCAGGCATCCTCGTTGAGGGGTTCATAGACCTGTCCGCCGGGTTCCTGGTTGTAGAGTGGATCGGTGGTGGGATGACGAATCTTGAGGGCGTCGTTGATGTTCTTCATCGCCGAGGCCTCGTTACCGTCCGCATTGGTGACCACGAAGCGCGGATCGGCCCGGCCGACGGCCGCGACCAGTTCGCCCATGGCGGTAGAGGGCACCTGCTTGCTGCCGACCGGAAAATCCTGCTTGGGCAGATCGGGCAGGGGCGGCAACGCCAGGGTCTGCTCGGTGACCACGGTGCGGGCGGCCGGTCCGCCACCGGCCCGCCGGAAGTTCTCGCGCACGATCTGCCAGGCCTCGGGATTGAGAGCGCGGCGTTTCAATCCGTCCACGATATGGGGCTGATCCAGGGTGTCGGCCGGATAGAGGTTGTGGGACTTGGCGCCTATCGTATGCACCCCCGCACCCTTCATCTGCTTGATCACGAAGGCGGTGAGCGTGCCGCCCATGGCGGATTTGGCGGCGCGGTCGACGCCGGTCAACAGGGCGCGGGTGAAGGCGAGACGTTGCTCGAAGGAGAAGCGGGTACTGTCGACGAAGGCACCGCTCTGGCCGGCATCGTCGAAGTCCTTGGCATCGATCAGCACCACCTCCTTGAAACCGTGCGCCTTCCAGTAGGCGATCATCTCCTCGTTGCTCAGGCACGAGACCATGGAGTGGTGCTCCTGGCTGAAGCCGTTCCAGACCAGCACCGGGAGGAAGTTGGTGGCCCGCGGATAGGCGGTGTTGAAGTGCATCATCGAATTGAGCACATAGGGCTCTCCCATGCCGCCGTCACCGATGGTGACCGGAAACAGCTTGTCCGGGTGCAGCAGGGCGCCGGCCATGGCGAAATGCTGGCCCTGACCCAGGGGACCGGCGGGGGCCAGCAGACCGGGGATGGCCCCCGACAGGTGGCCGAGCAGTCCATGCCGCTCGCGGAAGCGGGCCGGGATGTCCTCGACCCTGTGGATGCCCATCTCCTCGAGGGAGGTGTCGAGGAACATGGCACTGTAGAAACCCGGCGCATGGTGACCCACCTCGGTCACGATATTCGTATACCCCAACATCACCAGGGCGGCATAGGCATCGGCACTGCTGGCGAACCCACCGGGATGGCCGGAGCCCTTGGAGGCGGTCATCTGCAGGGTCAGATAGCGCAGCGCGTCGGCACCGAGCAACGTCTGGTAGACCGCCTCGGGGGCCTCGGGGTTCGGCACACGGGTCTGCCCCTCTCCAATAACCGGGGAGCGGGCACGCTGGTAGAAGTCCGGTAGGGGTTCACCAAACCAGGCGATGCCCCGGCAGAAATCGGGGATGGGAGAAAGGGTTTCGGCGGCCGCTTCGGTGCTCATCTGTTGCTACTCCATATTTCATATATTGAAAAAGTTTTTGGAATTAGAAAAAAGAATAGCTAAACTCCAGTTTTTCACCAAGCAATAGCGTTTCCACAACGCGAAAGATTGACTCAGGGAGGGCGTCCAAAATGAGCAAGGTCCAGCCGATCCAGGTGATCGAACGCATGTCTCGGCTGCTCGATGCGATTGCAGACTACGAAGATGGGGCGAGCCTGAAATTCCTGTGTGCCGACACCGGTCTCCATCCCTCGACCGCCTATCGCATCCTTGCGTCCCTGGTGGCGCACGGTTTCGTCGAGCGAACCGAGAGCGGTGACTATCAACTTGGCCATCGCCTGGCGGAACTGGGCTGTCGGGTGAACAGCGGCAGGGATGTGCGGCACGAGGCACGGGAGATCATGGAGCGCCTGCGCGATGCGTTTGGCGAAACCATCAATCTGACGGTGCGGGAGGGCGACCAGGTGGTCTATGTGGAGCGCGCCATCCCCAATCGCATGATGCGGGTGGAGCAGGTCATAGGCAGCCGTGCGCCCCTGCATGTGACCGCGGTGGGCAAGCTGATGTTGGCCTATGGTGACGAGGCGGAAGTCGACGGCTACATCGAGCGCACCGGTCTGCCCGGGCTGACACCCAACACCCTGACCCGGCCGTCCCGGTTGAAGGCGGAATTGCGCAAGATCGCAAGACAGGGCTATGGCCTCGACAATCAAGAGGCCGAGCTGGGTGTCGGTTGCATCGGTGCCCTGGTGCGGGATGCGGAAGGCAGGGTGATCG
>RFHJ01000027.1 GCA_003696905.1 Gammaproteobacteria bacterium
TCCAGCAACACCCCGATGAATCGGGGAATATCACCGACCGCCCGCTGCGCCTCCAGGGCGCTGCGCCCGATGAAATCGCGATCGTCGGCCATTGCCACCGTCCAGCCCAGCCCCGCAGCGAGAGGGCTGGTCTGCTCGTCCATGTCCTGACCGTACAGGTTCATGCCGGCCTCCAGGCGCAGGGTATCGCGTGCGCCCAGGCCACAGGGGCGCACGCCCGCATCGGCCAGCGCCCGCCAGAGGGCCTCGGTCTCGGATTCGGGCAGGACGATCTCGAAGCCGTCCTCGCCGGTATAGCCGGTCCGACCGACGAACCAATGGCCGTCGGTGGCGGCCTGGAAGGGTTTCAGTTCGGCCACGGCCTCGCGCAGTCCCGGCGGCAGTAGCGGCAATGCCTTCTCACGGGCGTTGGGGCCCTGGACCGCGATCATGCCCAGATCGAAGCGCGGCTCGACCTGCACCCCAAAGGGGCGGGCCTGCTCGGTGATCCAGGCGATGTCCTTTTCGGTAGTGGCGGCGTTGACCACCATGCGGAACCAGTCGTCCGCCATGTAGTAGACGATCAGGTCGTCGATCACCCCGCCTTCGGGATTGAGCATGCAGGAGTAGAGCGCCTTACCCGGAGTCTTGAGCTTGCCCACATCGTTGGCCAGCAGATGGGAGAGGAACTCGCGCACCCGCTCGCCACGCAGGTCCACCACCGTCATGTGGCAGACGTCGAACATGCCCGCGTCGCGGCGCACCGCATGATGTTCCTCGATCTGCGAGCCGTAGTGCACCGGCATCTCCCAGCCGCCGAAGGGCACCATGCGGGCGCCCATCTCGCGATGCACGGCATTGAGGACGGTCTTCTTGTCTGCACCCATCAGGTGGTCTCCCGATCCGGAATGAAAAAGGGGCGGATGGCCTTCACTACCCGCGTAGTCACTGCCACCCGCCCCTCTGTCCGGTAACCTGAGAGTTTACCCCGTCGGTGGGCGCAGCCCGAGGCGCGCCGCTCTCCAGAGCCCGACCCGAATTCGATCGAATTCCATCAGCGTGGTCCTTTTGCCTGAGCGATTCCGGGCGGAATTTGCGCCTTCGGCGCCGTCTGATGACGGTCTCTCCCACGCGACTTTGGATCGGGAATGGCGACTATAGCGATTCGCCGGTCTTTTTTCAAAGAGAAAGGACTCGGCCAGGGCAACGCCATCCAACCTGCGTGAAATACCCTTTGCCCCCTCCTCCCGATAAGGAAAAGCCGCCCCGTGGAGCCTCAGCAATCGGAAGGAATGCGCGCGAGGCTTGGCAGTTCGATGCCCTGCCCTAGGGCGACGCGCTCGAACTGGCGACGCAGGGGCGGGATGCGATCGGCCATCCCCAGCCCCAGGTTGCGGAGCAGGTGCAGCGCCGGATTCTGATTGCAGAACAGATGCTTGAAGGCATCCATCGCCATCTGGGTCGCCAGATTGTGCCCCTTCCGGGCCCGTTCGTAGCGACGCAGCACGCCCAGGGCGCCCAGCGGTTCGTGATGTTCACGGGCCTGCACCAGGGTATCGACCAGCACCCCGGCGTCCAGCAGCCCCAGGTTGACGCCCTGCCCCGCCAGCGGGTGGATGACATGTGCCGCGTCCCCTACCAGGGCCAAGCCGGGTCGGACATAGGCGTTGGCGTGTTGCAGCCGCAGCGGGAACAGCGCCCGATCACCGAGCAGCGACAGGCGGCCGCAGCGTCGCTCGCTGGCCAGGGTCAGGCGGTCGTCGAATTGCGCCGGCTCCAGATCGCGCAACTCCGCCGCCTCCACCGGCTCGGTGCTCCACACGATGGAGAACAGATCGTCCTGCAGGGGCAACAGCGCCAGCGGACCCTTGGGCATGAAGCGTTGCCAAGCAGTGGACTGGTTGCCATGCTCGGCACGCACCGTCGCCACCAGGGCATGTTGATCGTAGTCGCGCGCGGTCAGGCCGATTTCGGCCAGCTCCCGCAGCCGCGAGCGGGCCCCATCGGCCCCCACCAGCAGCTCTGCCCGGAGGTCCGTTCCATCGGCAAGCGACAGGCCGTTCTCATTCCCGGACTTCAGGTCCGCCACCTCTCGGCCGAGGATCACCTCAACGTTGGGCGTGCGCGAAATCGCCTCCCACAGACCCGCCACGATCACCCGGTTCTCCACGATGTGTCCCAGATCCGGCTCGCCGATGTCGGCGGCATCGAAATGGATCTCGCCCAGGCCGCGGGCCTCCCAGACGTGCATCTGTTCGTAGGCGGTCACACCCCGCCGCACCATCGCCGGCCAGACATCCAGGTTCTGCAGGATCAGCTGGGAGACGCGGGTCAGCGCCGAGACCCGCAGGTCGTGGCTGTCGGCCGGCCATTGCAGCGGCGGCTCGCGCCGCTCCAGCAGGGCCACGCGGAAGCCCTCGCGCGCTGCGCCCAGGGCCAGGGCGGCACCCACCATGCCCCCGCCCACCACGGCGATATCGAAGTGCCGTTCACTCATCGCGGCGGCAGCCCCCGCGCCAGCCGGGGCAGGCGTCCCTGGACGCCCATCGCCGCCGCGGCCAGGCGATGCCGCGCCGGCGGCAGCAGATCCAGGGCGAGCATGCCCAGGTTGCGCGCCAGCCGGACCGGCGGCAACGGGTTACTGAAGATCCGCGCCAGTCCATCGGTGGCCAGGGCCACGTTGCGCTGATCGCGCTGGCGCCAACGCTCGTAGTTGTAGAGCACAGTCTCGCCGCCAATGTCATCGCCCGCCGCGTCGGCGCCCAGGGCCAGATCCACCAGCGCCGCCACATCACGCAGCCCCAGATTGAAGCCCTGTCCGGCGATGGGGTGCAGGGTGTGGGCCGCATTGCCGATCAGGGCGATGCGCGGCCGCACCGACTCGGTGACCCGCAGCAGGCTGAGCGGGTAGCTGGCCCGCCGTCCGACCCGCTCGAAGCGGCCCAGGCGGTAGCCGAAACGCGCCTGGAAGGCATGGAGAAATGCTTGGTCGTCCAGCGCCATCACCTCCTCGACCTGCTCGTCCCGCACCGTCCATACCACCGCGCAGCGCCCTTCACTCATCGGCAGCAGGGCGATGGGGCCGGTCTCGGTGAAGCGCTCGAAGGCGACGTTGCGGTGGGGGCGGCTCGGGGTGACATTGGTCACCACCGCCGATTGTCCATATTGCCATTGCCGGGTCGGCAGACCCAGGGCCTCGCGCACGAAGGAGCGCCCGCCGTCCGCCGCCACGAGCAGGCGCGCCTGCAGCGTCTCGCTCGCGCCCTTGCGCTCGATGTGTACCCGGGCCACCTGCTCGTCGGAGGCCACCCCCACCACCTGGGCGGGGGCGATCCACTGCACGTCGGCGCAGTCACGCAGGCGGGCCAGCAGCACCTGGCCGATATGGCGCGCGGTGGCCACGTAACCGAGCGCCGGGACCTGTTCCTCGCGGGCCGACAGATGGGTGAAGCCGAAATGGCCGCGATCGGAGACATGGATTTCACAAATGGGCTCGGCGTCGTCGGCGATGTCCTGCCAGACGCCCATGCCCTCGAAGATGCGGCGACTGCCCCAGGCCAGGGCAATGGCGCGATCGTCATAGCTGGGCTGGGCGGGATCGCCCGGTGCGTGGGCATCGATCAGACCGATCCGCAGCCCCTGGCCGGACAGGGCAAGCCCCAGGCTGGCGCCCACCATGCCGCCACCGACGATCAGCACATCGTATGCCGCCTGCCCGTTCATCCCATCAACGCCTCGATCTCCTCGATGGTCTTGGGCGCGTCGCGGCTGAGTACATCCGGTTCGCCCTTGGTGACCAGCACATCGTCCTCGATGCGGATGCCGATGCCCTGCCATTTCTTGGCCACGCCCTTCATGCCCTTGGGAATATACAAGCCGGGCTCCACCGTCAGCACCATGCCGGGTTCCAGTTCGCGCCAATGCCCATCCACCTTATAGTCACCCACGTCGTGCACGTCCATCCCCAGCCAGTGCCCGGTACGGTGCATGTAGAACTTGCGATAACTCTCCTTCTTGAGCGCATTGGCCAGCGTGCCCTTGAGCAATCCGAGCTTGAGCAGCCCCCGGGTCAACACCCGCACTGCGGCCCGGTGAGGATCGTCCCAGTGATTGCCGGGACGAACCTTGTCGATCGCCGCCAGCTGGGCGTCGAGCACCAGCTGATAGAGCTGACGCTGCGGGGCGCTGAAACGGCCATTGACCGGGAACGTGCGGGTGATGTCCGAGGCATAGCAGTCCAGCTCGCAACCGGCGTCGATCAGGACCAGATCGCCATCCTGCAGGGTGTCGCGGTTTTCCACGTAGTGGAGAATGCAGCCATTGTCACCGCCCCCCACGATGGAGGGATAGGCGAGCCCCGGCGCCCCCTTCATCGCGCAGTGATAGGCGAACTCGGCGGCGAGCTGATACTCGGCCACGCCCGGCCGGCAGACCCGCATCAGGCGTCGGTGGCCCGCCGCGGAGATCTTCGCCGCGCGACGCATCACCGCCACCTCGGAGCGGCTCTTGTACAGCCGCATGTCGTGCAGGAAGTGATCGAGGGCGATGAACTCGGTGGGCACCTTGGCGCCGGCCCGGGACCGCTCACGCACATGGTGCACCCAGCCCGACACTCGGTGATCGAACTCGGTGTCGCAGCCCATGGCGTAGAAGACGCGCTCCCGCCCCTCGAGCAGGCCGGGCATGATGTCGTCCAGATCCGAGTAGGGAAAGGCATCGTCGGCGCCATAGTCGGCGACCGCCCCTTCGAGGCCGGCACGGCGCCCGTCCCACTGTTCCTTCGCCGGATCGCGCTCGCGGCAGAACAACAGGTACTCGCCCTGGGGGCGACCGGGCATCAATACCGCCACCGCCTCGGGCTCGGGAAAGCCGGTCAGGTAATAGAAGTCGCTGTCGGGGCGGTAGGGATAATGAACATCGCGGTTGCGGACCTGCTCGGGCGCAGTCGGCAGGATGGCAATGGCGTCCCGCCCCAGCATCCGCATCAGCTGTCGCCGCCTGCGTGCGAACTCAGTGGATTTCATGCGACACCTCGCCGGTCGGCTCGCGCCGATGCATGTCCTCGTTGATCAGCATGGCGGCCACCCGCATGTACTCCTCGATCTCCGCGGCCGCCTGCTGCTCTTCTTCGCCGAGCTCGCCTTCGGCGGTTTCCAGGCGGCTGATCTCGTAGAAGTCGCGCAACGCCTCCTTTCCCTCCGCCGACAGCGCCTTGTCTAGGGCCTTATCCCCCGCCAGGCCGAGCCCGTACAGAAAACCCTGTGCCCAGTCGCGCAGGGCGCTGGGGATGTCATAGCCCGTTTCTACCATCGCCTCAGGCGGGAGCCAAAGATTCAAACCAAAGGTCGTGTCGCGCATCTGTTCAGTGGTGGCTTCGAACAGCTGGTCGAGCAACGCACGACATTCCTGGGCCAGGACGTCGTTCGGTTCGAGATCGGCGTAGAGCGTTTCGGCCCATCGACCGAGCGGGTCCGCCACGTCACCAGCGATCAGCCCGCTGGCAATCCCGTGCGCCTCACTGGGTGTCACGGTCAAACCGGCTCGCTGCATCGCCTGATGGGTATCGGCGTAGTCGGGAAATTCGCTGGAAGACAAGTAATGGACCCCCTGCTGCTGGAAGGGTGGATATCATATTAACACGCCCATGCCCCTGCCCCTGGGACTCGGCCTGTCGACCGGTTCGCGCAGCCGGGAAATTCGGCGTGCGGCCCGCTGCAAACCTGTCTAGAATCGACCACATGAGCGACAGCCCCATCCAGGAACAGGATCTGCGCGCGCTGGAGATCCGGGTCGAGGAACTGATCCGCGCCTGCGCCCACCTGAAAGACCAGAACAAGACCCTCCGCGCCGAGGTTGAACAGCTGGTGGCGGAGCGAGAACGGCTGCGCAAGAATCACGCCGCGGCCAGGGGGCGCGTCGAGACCCTGATCGAACGTCTGAAAAGTATCGAGGCGGCATCGTGACAAGCAAGCGTCAACCCGTCTCGGTCAACATCCTGGGCAAGGAATATCGCATCGGCTGCGAACCCGGCGAAGAGGAGGCCCTGCTCAAGGCCGCCCGCTATCTCGATGCGCGCATGAAAGACATCCGCGGTACGGGCAAGGTGATCGGGACCGAACGGATCGCAGTCATGGCGGCGCTGAATCTCGCCCATGAGCTGCTCACACGGGAGAACAGCGCGGACGCCGCCGCCAGTACCGCCAACAAGCGCATTCGCTCCCTGCGCGAACGTATCGAGATCGCGCTCAACGACAGCACCCAACTGGAACTCTAGGTCTCCCCGATTCAGGGTCCGACCCTCCTCGTCATGCGATCTTCAGGGCCGGCGCTCCTGCGCCGCACTACCCAGCGCCAGGGTAGCGTCGTCTAACCCGCGCAGGCCACCCGTCCCACCTTTCAAGGCGTTACGAATTTAGATGACGGAGTCCCGTACCCAGCGCTCCATCCGGTTGTACTTTCCGCGCGAGGCGTTTAGTCTGATAACAGGTATCCCCTGCGGTGTTCGACAGCCGGCCAGATATTCCCTTGAGCCTATGCTGAAGCACCTCGGGGCCGGGTCACGGTAGCCGGTGTGCATGCCCGTCCTAGAGCGGGAAGCCTGAAGCGCCGTTCCGACCCCACTTGAACCTCACGGTTCAAGGAGCACGGCAGGCACCGGCACAGGCGGGGGATACCGCTTTCTGCATCTGGTAGCCACCTTCTTGAATACCCACACCAACGACACTGCCGAACTGCGCAAACGCCTGCGCGGCATTCGTCGCGAAATCGCACCGGAAGAACTGCATCTCGCCTCCCAGGCGGTGAATGCCCGCATCATGGACTTGCGCTGTTTCCATCGGGCACGCCATATCGCCGGCTATGTCGGCAGCAAGGGAGAGATCGATCCCATGCCGCTGCTGCATCTCGCCTATCTGATGGGGAAACATTGCTATCTGCCGGTGCTGCACCCAGTAGTTCCCGGCCGCCTTTGGTTCGTGCCATGGACACCTGGGACACCCATGAGGCTTAACCGCTTCGCCATACCCGAACCCGTCTTCGATGTACGACAGCGCCGCAAGCCCCAATGGATCGACCTGATCCTGATGCCCATGCTCGGCTTCGATATCGACTGCCATCGGCTGGGCATGGGCGGCGGTTTCTATGACCGCACGTTTGCCTTCATGCGTCACCGCAGACGGACGAGCCGTCCGTACCTCGTCGGCATTGCACACGATGTGCAACGCTGCGAACGCATTCCCCACGCGCCCTGGGACATCGACCCTTCGATGATCGTCACACCATCACGCACCTATCGATGTAAAAGCGGCGAACGCTCGCGACCCCTTATCTGAGATCTCTTTCGGCGCCTACGAATTGCGGTCAAGAATCGCCAGGCCAAGATATGAAGTAAACCTGAGGCATGTCTTTGCGTGGCTTGGTAGCGAGAACCGCGCGCTCGATACCGTGGGACATCACGCCCCGCATCGACAACTGCTCGTTTAAAGATCCTTGCTTCACTGCCGATCCAGCGGCACAGGAACAGCGTTTGTTCGTTCGCTGTTCTAGCATTTTTACTTTCGTTGTTTATACTCATGCCAGGGTTTGATTCACCTTTGTAAAAGGGAGGGGAGTGATGGCAGTCAAGAAAGCCGCGAAAAAGAAGGCCGCTACCAAGAAGAAGGTCGCCGCCAAGAAGGTCGCAAAGAAGGCAGCAAAGAAGGTTGCCAAGAAAGTCGCAAAGAAGGTCACGAAGAAGAAGGTGACCAAGAAGGCCGCAAAGAAGAAGGTTGCCAAGAAGGCGACGAAGAAAAAGGTCGCAAAGAAGAAAGTGGCCAAGAAGGCAGCGAAGAAGGTTGCTAAGAAAGCGACAAAGAAAAAGGTCGCAAAGAAAACCGCAAAGAAGAAAGTAGCCAAGAAGGTTACAAAGAAGAAGGCCGCCAAGAAAAAGGCAACCCCTCGTCCCCGCAAGGTAACGCCTCGCAAGAAGCGCTGATCCACGAGACCGGGCCCGTCAAATCGACGGGCCCGGTCTTGTAGTGCGAACTCATCCTCCAGAAGCGAACAGCCGATAGGCGGGGTTATCCGTCTCCTCGGTGTAGCTGTAGCCCAGCTCCTGCATATAGGATTCGAAGGCCTTGCGTTCGGCAGATGCCAGCTGAATTCCCACCAACACGCGCCCGTAGGCCGCACCGTGGTTACGATAATGGAAGAGACTGATGTTCCAGCCACGAGAAAGGCCTGAGAGGAAGTCGAGCAGGGCACCAGGGCGTTCGGGAAACATGAAACGATAGACTCGCTCATTGACCGCCTGGGGCGCGTGACCGCCGACCATGTAACGGATATGCAGCTTGGCCGTTTCGTTGTCCGTCATGTCCACTACCGAGTAACCCTTTTTCTGTAGATGCGCAATCAGGTGCTCCTTCTCATGAGCACCCTCGCGCAATTCGACACCACAAAAGACCTGTGCCTGACGCTGGTCGGCATAGCGATAGTTGAACTCGGTGATAGAGCGCTTGCCCAACAGGCGGCAAAAGCGCAGAAAGCTGCCGGGCCTTTCCGGTATCTGTACCGCCAGCAGGGCCTCGCGCTGTTCGCCGATCTCGGTACGTTCGGCGACATGGCGCAGGCGATCGAAGTTGATGTTGGCGCCGCTGAGGATTGCCACCAGGTCGCGGCCCTGCATCTCGTGGACAGACAGGTAGTGCTTGATGCCGGCAACCGCCAAGGCGCCGGCCGGTTCCGCCACCGAACGGGTGTCGTCGTAGATGTCCTTGATGGCGGCACAGATCTGGTCGGTGCTGACCAGGATCACCTCATCCACCAGGTCCTTCGCGACCCTGAAGGTTTCCTTGCCGATCTGTCGCACCGCGACGCCATCGGCGAACAGTCCCACCTGTTTCAGCCGGACGCGGCGTCCCGCCTGCATTGCGGCATGCAGCGTGGGGGCATCCTCCGGCTCAACGCCAATGATCCGAATATCCGGCCGCACGTGTTTTACATAGGCGGCGACACCGGCAATCAGCCCGCCACCGCCAACCGGCACGAAGATCGCTTCGATCGGATCGGCGTGTTGGCGCAGTAGTTCCATACCGATCGTACCCTGGCCGGCGATGACCTTGGGATCGTCGAAGGGATGAATGAAACTCAGCCCGGTCTCTTCCGCCAAACTCAGGGCATGTTCGTTTGCCTCGTCATAGGAATCGCCAAACAAGACCGCCTTGCCGCCGAGGCGACGCACCGTATCGACCTTGATCGCGGGTGTGGTGGTCGGCATCACGATGGTGGCCGGGACGCCCAGCTCGCGCCCCGCGAGCGCGACGCCCTGGGCATGATTTCCCGCGGAAGCGGCGACCACCCCTCGTCGGCGCGCCTCGTCGTCAAGGCTATAGATCTTGTTGTAGGCACCGCGCAACTTGAAGGAGAACACCTGCTGCTCGTCCTCGCGCTTGAGCAGGATATTGTTGCCCAGGCGATCGCTCAGGCGTGCGGCCTTCTCCAATGGGGACTCGCGCGCCACGTCATAGACGCGTGCGCGCAGGATTTCTTCGATGTAACGCCGGGACATGACCGATCTCTATGTATTGAGCAAAACACCAATGATACGGCATCCGGGCTCGCAGCCATGACACATGATCCCGGAAAATGCTAAGTTCCCGATCCGAATTCACAGCAGGACATGACTATGAACCAGGACGAGATGAAAAAGCAGGCCGCACTGGCAGCACTCGAATACCTGCCCGACGGCGGGATCCTTGGGATCGGCACCGGTTCGACCGTCAATCACTTCATCGATGCGCTGGCGCCCATCAAGGGCCGATTCGAGGGCGCGGTCTCCAGCTCCGAAGCGTCCACCGAGCGGTTGAAGGGCATCGGCATGCCGGTGCTCGACCTGAATTCCGTCGGTGACCTTGAGATCTACGTCGATGGCGCTGACGAATCCAATCGCCACCTGCAGCTCATCAAGGGCGGTGGCGGAGCGCTGACCCGCGAGAAAATCATTGCCGCCGCCAGCGAGAAGTTCGTGTGCATCGCCGATGAGAGCAAACTGGTCGATGTATTGGGCAAGTTCCCATTGCCGGTCGAGGTGATCCCGATGGCACGCAGCTATGTGGCGCGGGAGCTGGTCAAGCTCGGGGGCAACCCCGTGTGGCGGGAGAACTTCATCACCGATAATGGCAACGTGATCCTCGATGTCCACAACCTGGAGATCATGGAACCCGCCAAGCTCGAGACCACCATCAACCAGATCGCCGGAGTGGTCACCGTGGGACTGTTCGCCCACCGCGGAGCGGATGTGCTGATCCTGGGCACGCCGGAAGGACCGAAGACGATCCAGCCTTAACAGGTTTCAGAACTCTCCTATGGCCCATAACGGGATTGGCTGACAGACAGCAGCCGATCTCCGCGACACAATGAAGCTGCCGTTCAAGGATGGCCAAGTGGACAGGATGTTCGCAAACACGGATGCAATCCCCAAGGATGGGGCAATGGCCCGGCGGCAACCCTACCTCCAGGGATGGAGGTGGGGGTTCTTGTGTGGAAAGCCTCCAACCGCAAAGAGGAGAAAGGCGCCGACAGATCGGCACGACGCTCCCTTCCTATTCGTTTGGGAGGTACCCCTGGCGATCTCTCGTAGGGTGAGGTTGAGCTCCGCGTGAGAACCACCACCGGACACGGCAGCCAATCGGTTTCGTTGAACCTGTCTCAGCGCTGGGTTTTGCATGATGAAGAGTGTGAGGCCACCCCCTTATGGAAGTTAATGCAGCAGCGCCCGAGGAACGGAAGGGCGACTGCAGATGGTCATGGGTCGCCCCCTTGTCACCCTTGCTATGACGCCCTCTGCATAGGGATCACCTCGCGCTCGATCTCCGCTTGCTTGTCTTGCGCCATCTTCAGATCGTAAGCGGCCTGCAAGTTCAACCAGGAACGAGCATCACCGCCAAAAAACCGAGCTAGCCTCATCGCCGTATCGGGCGTGATCGAACGCCGTTCCTTGACGATTTCGTGTAGCCGCGTTGGTGGTACACGCAGCTTTATAGCCAAGGCATTTACGCTCATGCCCAAAGGGGCGAGATACTCCTCGCGCAAGATTTCTCCGGGGTGGATGGCCCTCATGCCGTCTCGACTCATGGTTCAGTTTCCTTCAGTGATAGTCAGTGATCTCTACATCATACGGTTCACCATCCCATGCGAAGCACACCCGAAACTGCTTGTTGATCCGGATGCTGTACCGCCCTTCTCGGTCACCCATCAATTTCTCCAGCCGGTTACCGGGTGGCGAGCGCAGGAAATCCAGCGTCTCGGCGTTGTCCAACATTGTCAGCTTCCGCTCTGCCACTGCTTGGATAGCCCGGAACCGCCGGGGACAATTGCCTTCGAACAGGGCCTGCGTGTGCTTGCACTTGAAGCTCCGTATCATAAAGCACAGAGTATTACGTTCCACGTAATACGTCAAGGCATGCACGGCGAAGCCAGCCGGAGATCGGCGTTCAGGCGTCTTCGTCCACAACGACTACGCCACGCAGATCGACCGAGACGCGAAACGCCTACCAACAGCGCTCGGATTGGGCAATATCAGAATCTTCCTACAACAGGCATCGCACCTTTCCTCAACGGCCTCCCTTCTCTACCCCATTACCGACCTGCTGTCATCAGCTCAGGGCGCTCGGGATCGCGCTTCCTATCCCTGCCTGGATCCTGACTTCGCCATTTATGCGCGGGTTTTGGGAGCCATTTACACCTCTGGGAGATCGCCATCAAGAGCGGCCTGAACCGCTCCGATTTTCGCGTCGATCCCCGCTTGCTGCGGCGAGCACTGCA
>RFHJ01000243.1 GCA_003696905.1 Gammaproteobacteria bacterium
CTTATTGCGTGCCCAGGAGCAATGTCTGCTCTCGGCCGCCTGTCAGAATATGAAAAAGATGGCGTTGCTGGCCGAAAAGGAGGCTCAAAAGGCGACCGACAGGGCGAAAAAAGGTCTATTTGCGTTCATGGAGGGCCTCAAAAACCGTTTATGTCCCGATTCCAGCCATCTGTGGCCGCTAGCGGCATAGAGAGTCAATCTGAAAGGTACGCAAAATAGCAAACCCCGCATCCTTTCGAATGCGGGGTTTGTCAGTGATCTGAAGCCCCCGCCGAAGCGGGGGCTTGCATGATGTCTCAAAATACTGCCATTAAGGACGGCTGGCCGTGAAGACTCCCGGAGTCACACCATCCCAACCGAACCACTTGGCCGCTTCAGGATAGGTGGCCGTGTCGATATCGATGGTGCCGTCAAGGGTATCGTTGCCGACCCAGTCGATGGAATCGAACAGCAGCCGCTTGACATAGTAGCGGTTGTGGGCAAACCCGCCCGGTTCGTGGTGCAGGTAGTTGAAGTTGTGAGCGGCACCGAACACCCCTTCGTTGATCCAGCTGCCGGCAGCTGAAGTATCGAAGTAAGGATAGGATCCGGTGAAGACAACCCCACGCGCACCAAGAGCAGCCTCAAGGATATCAAGGGCCTGGTGGTAGCCTTCCGCCTCCTCCTGCAGGAAGGCGGCAGCCGCTGTGGCGGTCTGCAGACCAAAGGCTGTAGTGGTATCCTCGACGACCAGGCCCGGGCCGTGTTCGCCGTCATGACACTCGATGCAGGCGGTCGACTTCAGGGCGGTAATCACCCCACTGCCGTCCTTTTCCACCAGTTCCCAGGTATGAGACTCCTCGGTCTCCATGTGGCAGGCCACGCAGGGGCCGTGCCCGGATTCTGGGCTGTCGTTGTTCAAGCCAATACCATCGTGGGCAAAGAACGGCACCGGAGAGTAATTTTGCCCTGCATATTCGTAGCCGATCCTGGTGTCGGCCGCGTACAGGGTTGCGGCGGCAACGAGATAATGCGCTTCCGTCACATTTTTGGTTCCCGGTCCAAACCCGGCATTGAGGGCCGACATATCGGTCGCCGGGTTGCCGGCCAATGCATACTCCTCCACATTGCCGCGTGCGCCGTGGCAGTTGACGCAGACATTCGACTTGCCGAGGTCGGGAAGAGTCACCGGCACACCCCCCACAGAATAGGGACGGGTAATGGCGCCGGGATTGCGCAGTTCACCCTGCCCGGCATCGCTGTGGCAACCCCAGCAATAGAGCAGTTCGTTCTGGGGGGACCAGCCATTTGCCGTCCATCCGGACAGGTGACCGAAATCGTTGTTCGCAGGGTCATAGGTGGCCGGGTCGCTCAGGTAGTTGGCGGCACCGGTCGCCGTATGACACATCTGACAAGACTGACGATTACTGCCTCCGGGGCCAGTCCCATTGGAGTCATCCCAGTCGTAATGGGTCCAGGCCGCAGCAAAGCCGGGGGTCCCGGCGCCATCATCATTGGCGCCGGCGGCGAAGACATCAGCGGAAGCGGCCTCGGCCGCCTCCTTGGCTTCAAGCAGGTGACCACCATGAGCCGACCGGGCCCACTGGTTGTTGATGGTATTGTCAGCCGAATGCAGGTTGTGGCAGTCGGCGCAGGAATTATCCTGGTCGCGGCGGACTACGTAGCCTTCTATAACCTTGGTCGTACTGAAGTCCGTGGCCGGATCGTCATAATGGGTATCGGAGATGATTTCCGCGTAGTCACCGTAGGGATTGACCGGCGGCGCATGGTAGGCGTCCTTCATCCAGCCGTCGGGGTTGGTCGCATGGCTGGCCGGATAGGTCAGCTGGTGGCAGTTGGTGCAGGTGTTGTATTGAACCGAGCCGGTGAACATCTCGTTGGCTGCGAGCAGGGGGGTCTCCTCCTCGTGCGGTGTGTGGCAGGTGCGGCAGGTCACCCGGCTGGCGTCAGCCAGGTTGGCCTTTGCGTCAAAAGCGGTCACGAGTTCATCGTGGTCGCCGGCCACCAGCCGGTACTGGCGGGCACCTTCGTCGGTATGGCACTTGGAGCAGCGCGCCCGGACTTCGGTCGGAGCATTATCGTCATAGATATGCTCGTTGAGGGAGTTCTTGTGGGCCGAGTTTTCGTAATCGACAGCCACCGTCAGGCCGTGCTTGTCCTGGTGGCAGGAAGCACACTGGTCTTCGGTCGGTTTGGCGAAGGGGATCCCCGAAGGCTGTCCATTGTGAAACTGCCCGCCGCCATGACAGGACTCGCAGCTGACCACCGGGCGGTTGAAGACCGGGGCACCCGTGGCGTCGGCCACTGCGGCAGACTCCAGCCTGGATCCGTCTCCCAGCGCATCGTGGCAAACCCCGCATTCGGAGACCGGGTTGCCAAAAAAGTTGGCATCCGGCAGGTCATTGTTGTTGCCGTGAGCCGTCGACATGTACCACTTGTCGACCATGGGACTGTTTAACGAATGACACGTCAGACAGTTGTCGATTCCAAGTGCCTGTGCCGTCGCAAGGGTTGTATCGTCCCCCGACACCCTGCCGGCGGAATCGCGACTGCTGCCGCAGCCGGCCAGCCAGACCGTGGCACCAAGGACCAGCAGTAAAGCCAAAGACCTCTTCAACATTGCGTCCTCCCTTCAAAAATGGCTTTGGGTAGGTTTAGTGGCATCTGCGGCAGGTACGCCCGCCACTGGCTCTTTCCAGACGCCCACTGATATCGGACCAGTCGGCCGGGTGCGGATTCACCCTCAGTCCCGACTTGGTGCTGTGACATTTCAGGCAGATATCGCCATCGGGGTGGCAGGCCTGACAGGTTGCCAGGTTCTTGCGCGCCTCGCGGGCATGGTTGACCGACCAGTTCGTCGAGGAAGGAAGGACCAGCCCACCGAGAGAGTCCCGATGACAGCTATCGCACTGGGTTTCGTTGAATTGCGCATGGGCCAGGCCCAGGCTGGTCCCTTCGCTGAACCCGCGCCGATGTGACCAGAGGCGCAGGTCGCGCCGGGCGAAACTGTCATGACAGTCGTTGCAGAAGCTGGTCTCATGGCAGCTGCTGCACAGCTGGGGATCGGTCCGTGCGGCGATAGGATGGCTGACCTGGAAGTCACCTCGATGGACATTGGCCAGGTTGTTGCCGAGCTCCCCCATCTCGTCGGCACGGCCGGCACTGCTGTGACATTCGAGGCAGAAATCCTGCTCGTGGCACTGGGCACAGTTGATGGCTTCTCCCTTGGCCTGTGCGCGGTGGTCAAAAGCCCAAAGGGGCCCATGACTGGTCAGGCTCGGGTATTCGACGTCCTCGGCAAAGGCGGCGTCGTGGCACTGCTGGCAGACCTTTTTCGCCGGAACGATGCTCACGGCATCCTCCACGTGGCATGTCGTACAGGCGGCATCCTTGACGTAACCGTCATGTGCGGCGTGATCGAATGTCACGGCAAAGGCAGGGGCGCCGACCGCCAGAACCATTGCGAAGGTCAACAAAATGCGAACCATAGCCTTCCTCCTTGTCTCAGAAGAGATAGTTCAGGCGCAGACGGCCCCGATAGTAGTCATCCCACAGGTCGCTCTGAACGGCCTCAACCTTGCCCTGCAGATTGATTTTCTTGTTCAGGTAGGCGGTTGCGTCGATCCAGTAGCGCTGACTGGTGGTTTCATCGTCGTCCAGGTACTGGTCGCCCAGGAAACCGATCTGCCGTTCGAGCACGTCGTAGTGCGCCCCGGCCCCAACATCCAGTTTCGGGATCACCCGGCAGTTCAGATAGACCTTGATACCCTTGAGATCCTGGCCGTCATCATCCAGCCGATAGAGGCCCGCCAGGTAGCCGGACCACTTGCCGGTACGCAGCTTTTCGACACCGGCCTCGAAGACATCGGCATCGTCGGTGCTTTCGTAGAATTCGTGAGTGTAGCGTCCGTAGGCGTTCAGACCTTCGCCCAGCCGGTACTCGAACTCGACCAGCGCTTCCTGGTACTGGTCGACCGCGAAGACCGAATAAATGGAGGTTGAGGAAAAGACCGGCAGCGAATAGAGGTACTCGGCGCGCAGCGACCACTTCGGGTCCCGGTAGTACTTGGCGCCGAGCAGGAAATAGGTCATCTCATCGGTCAGCCAGCTGTACTGGGTCTCGCTGTAGAAGCGAATCAGCCTGGGAATGTCGTAGTCCAAATCCAGACCGAGCAGTTCGTAACCGAGTTCCTCGTCCTCCCATTTCTGCAAATACGAAAAGCTGGCGGCAAGGTTCGGCACCAGGCGGTCGGAGCTGATCTCGCCACCGAGGATCCAGTCGCCGGCCGCATAGTTGTCGTCGAACTTGACATCGCCGCCACCGAACAGTGCCAAATCGACAGGCCCGATGTTGCGGTAGTCGAGAGAGACACCATCCATAATGGAGGCGCCTGCTGAGGTGGAAATAAACTGGCGCCCCAATTTAAGGTCGAGGTTCTTGAAAAGACTGCGTTTCTCCAGATAGGCGAAATAGAGGGCCGAATCGACATCAACCTCGTCAGACAGGTCGTCGGCAAGCCGTCCATACCCGCGGAAGGTCCAACCGGTGTCGGCAATATCCGCAGCATTGAACAGCAAATACTGGTAGACGGGGGTCGCCGTGTCCTCATCGGCATTGTCGAACCATTCGAATTCGGTGCTGGCCCGTCCGCTGATCCGGGTCGCAGCCGCAGCCTGGCAGACCGCGACCGCCAGCAGAATCGCCGCCAGCAGCGCGATGATTCCAGAGCTCTTGTTCATAGCGCCTCCTTGCCAAGGATGTTGAGAATGGGTTGCACAACCCTGTCCTGTGCATGGGTCAAATCAGGCAGACACCGGGCCTTGCCGTCCGCACCCGGCTTCAAACCTGAGGATTTGAGCGAAGAGGAACGGTTGCGAATCACGTCCAGCACAACGGCGCCCCTACGATGAATAGCAAGCAATTAGAAAATATCAACAATGCCCCCCAACGAACAAACTCAAACCAATACTGCCCGTCCGGGCACATCGTGGCGGTGTTTCATATTCCACAAGCTTAATTCGTGCCAATTTTATCAGGGCCCAAGGGCGGGCGTTTCATCGCCTTCCGCCTTAGGCCTTGCGAAATAAAGCAACTTCATATTGTGATATTTCACAATTTCGGCTATTTTGCGGCAATCGTAACGGACATGGAGGATCCCGGAATGCCCAACGCAAAAAACAGCTTTTTCAACCGCATCACCCTGGCCATCTGCAGCAGTCTGAACCTCGAGGAGACCCTCGCTTCCTGTTTCACACACCTGAAAGGAAAACTCCCTCTGGACCGTCTCATCTTCGGCGCACTGGATCCGGATCACCACAGCATCAACCACGTCGCCGCCGTTACCGCCTCAGGTCCCACCACCGACGCGGTGTGCCTTGCCCTGCCACAGGACATTTTCGAAAAGCTGCACAGAGGCATCACCCGCGACCGTCTGGTCCCGGACACCCGCAAGGATGAGCAGACCGCCATGGTGGCGCCCTATGTCCAAAACCGCGGATTTTCTGAAATCCTTCTCTTTCTGCAGGGGCACAACGACCGCCCCTGCTACCTTGTGGCACAGGCAAAGGGCGTCAACCGTTACACGCAGGAGCATTTCGAGCTGTTACGCTCCATCCGCGAACCGCTGAGGATCGCTATGACCAACGCCATACACCACATGGA
>RFHJ01000244.1 GCA_003696905.1 Gammaproteobacteria bacterium
GATCAACCCGGGCAACTCTGGAGGCGCCCTGATCAACACGCGTGGCGAGGTGGTGGGCATCAACACGGCCATTTTTTCGGAGAGCGGCGGCTCACAGGGCATCGGCTTCGCCATTCCGGTACATATTGCGCGCACCGTGGTCCGCCAGATCGCCGAACACGGACGTGTCATCCGCGGCTGGATCGGCATCAGCGCCCAGGCGATGACCCCTGCGATCACCTCCTCGCTGGGCTATCGGCATCACAAGGGCCTGCTGATCTCGGCGGTGCTGGCGGGCGGACCGGCCGACCTGGCCGGCGTGAGACCGGGCGACCTGCTGTTCTCGATCGACGGCAGGCCCGTGGGCTCCGCCGCAGAGGCGTTGGACCTGATCGCCAACCGCGCCCCGGGCGATTTGCTGCACCTGGGTATCGAACGGGATGGACAGATACTGGAACTGGAGGCGCGCGCGGCCGAGCGACCCGCGCCCAAGGGGTGATTAGGGATGGGATGGATGGACTTTCTGAACCCGGAGGCGCACCGCAAGGACGAGGTGGCCATCGAGATCGACCTGGCCGCCGGGGTATTGGAGCGCTGCGACGTATGCCGTACCCTGTTCGACCGCGGCCACGACGAGCGGCTGCCGACGGCAGATGCACTCGCCCTTGAGCTGTTCGACCGCGACGATCCGCGGGTGGCGATCTTCAAAGGCGACCGGGACGACCTGCTGCGGCGGCTGCGCACTGCGCGCAAGCCGATTCCCTACAGCTGTCTCTGCGAGAATACCGGGTAGGGCGGAAATACATGCCCAGGCACCATTTCTGGCGCGGTTCGCGATGCTCAGCGCACCCTAACGAACAGTGCACGCTGCAGGATGCGCTGAGGAACGAACCGCATCGGTCACCTCGCAGATATCAGTCGGCCAGCTCCCGCAGCCCCTCGACCACCGCGTCGTTCTCCTCGGGCCGGCCGACGGTGATCCGCAGGCAATCGGCCAGCAGGGGATGCCCACCGTCCATGTTCTTGACCAATACGCCGCGCGCCTTCAGGCCCTCGAACCATGCTCCGGCCCGCCCGGGCGGGGTGCGCAGCAGCAGGAAGTTGGCCTGTGAGGGGAAGACGGTCACCCCCGGCAGGGCCGCCAGGGCCGTCGCCAGACGCCCGCGCTCTTCGCGGATGCGGGCGGTCTGCTCGTCGAACACGGCCTTGTGGCGCAGAGCGAACTCGGCGCTCACCTGGGTGAGGACGTTGATGTTGTAGGGCAGACGCACCTTGTCGAACTCCGCCAGCCAGGCCGGCGGACCTGCCAGAAAGCCCAGACGCAGGCCCGCCAGGCCCATCTTGGAGACCGTACGCATCACCACCAGGTTGTCGAATGCGCCCAGCCGTGGCAGGAAGGACGCATCGGTGAAGGGGGCATAGGCCTCGTCGACCACCACCAGGCCCGGCGCGGCCTCGATCACCTCGCACACTGCATCTTCGTCGAACAGATTCCCGGTGGGGTTGTTCGGATAGGCCAGGTAGACCACCGCCGGCTGATGCTCGTCCATCGCCTGCCGGATGGCCGCCATATCGAGGGAAAAATCCTCGCCCAGCGGCACCCCCACATAGGGCATGCCACAAAAGGTCGAGATCATGCGATACATCACGAAGCCCGGCTCCACCGACAGCACGCAGCGCCCGGGGCCGGAAAGGCTCATGCCGATCATCTGGATGATCTCGTCCGAGCCGTTGCCCAGGATCACTTGCATGCCTTCCGGCACGTCCATGCACTCGGCGAGGCGCTCGGTCAGCGACCTGGCGGCCGGGTCCGGATAGCGATTGACGTCGGTCTGGCGCAACAGATCGGCCCACTCGTCGCGCAGCGCCTCCGGCCAGGTATAGGGGTTCTCCATGGCGTCCAGTTTGACCAAACCGGACGCATCCTGCACCTGGTAGGGGGTGAGGCGACGGATCTCGGGGCGGACCCAGTGCGCCACCAGGCTGTCGATCTCATCGGACATCGGAATCTATGGAGAGCCGGAACGGCCTCAGGCCTTCGACTTCATGGCGTCGAAGAACTCCTGGTTGGTCTTGGTCGCCTTCAGCTTGTCGTAGAGGAATTCCATCGCCGCCAGCTCGTCCATGGGGTGCAGAATCTTGCGCAATATCCAGATCTTCTGCAGTTCTTTCTCGGGGATGAGCAGTTCCTCGCGGCGGGTACCGGAGCGGTTGATGTGGATCGCGGGGAAGATACGCTTCTCGGCGATACGCCGGTCCAGGTGCACCTCCATGTTGCCGGTGCCCTTGAATTCCTCGTAGATCACGTCGTCCATGCGCGAGCCGGTCTCCACCAGGGCGGTGGCGATGATGGTCAGCGAGCCGCCCTCCTCGACGTTGCGCGCCGCGCCGAAGAAACGCTTGGGCTTCTGCAGGGCATTGGCGTCCACACCGCCGGTGAGCACCTTGCCGGACGAGGGGATCACGGTGTTGTAGGCACGCGCCAGGCGGGTAATGGAATCGAGCAGGATCACCACGTCGCGCTTGTGCTCGACCAGCCGCTTGGCCTTCTCGATCACCATCTCGGCGACCTGCACATGGCGCGTCGCCGGCTCATCGAAGGTGGAAGAGATCACCTCGCCGCGCACCGAGCGCTTCATCTCGGTCACCTCCTCCGGGCGCTCGTCGATCAGCAGCACGATCAGGTAGCACTCGGGGTGATTGTGGACGATCGACTGGGCCACGTTCTGGATCAGCATCGTCTTGCCCGCCTTGGGCGGGGCCACGATCAGTCCGCGCTGGCCCTTGCCGATGGGTGCCACCAACTCGATCGTGCGCGCCGTGATGTCCTCGGTGCTGCCATTGCCCATCTCCAGGTTGAACTTCTGGTTGGGAAACAGCGGGGTGAAGTTCTCGAACAGGATCTTGTTCTTGGCATTCTCCGGCCTGTCGAAGTTGATCTCGTCGACCTTGAGCAGCGCGAAGTAGCGCTCATTGTCCTTGGGCGGACGAATCTTGCCCGAGATGGTGTCGCCGGTTCGCAACCCGAAGCGTCGGATCTGACTCGGCGAGACATAGATGTCGTCGGGACCGGCCAGATAGGAAGAGTCTTCCGAGCGCAGAAAACCGAAGCCGTCCTGCAGGATCTCCAGCACGCCGTCGCCATAGATGTCCTCGCCCTTCTTCGCATGGGCCTTGAGGATGGCGAATATCAGGTCCTGCTTGCGCGAGCGACCCATGTTTTCAATCTTCATCGAGCTGGCCAGCGCCTGCAGCTCGGGGACGGGCATTTTCTTGAGTTCGGTGAGGTTCATAAACAGCCTGCGGCGTGCACTTCAGGAATTGGACGGGTGACGGTGGGCCGCGCCTGTCGGCGGCCTGGATGCGACGATGGGGAACACGACCGGAATCGGTAGTGACAGAATTCTAGCACGGGTTCGAGGAACTTTCAGGGCGCATGACGGCCCCAGCCGGGGCCGCCGGCGAATCAAAGATTGCTGTCGATGAAGGCCGTCAGCTGCGATTTCGAGACGGCGCCCACCTTGGTGGCCTCCACCTCGCCATCCTTGAACAGCATCAGGGTGGGAATGCCACGGATGCCATAGCGGGGGGGCGTGTTCGGACTTTCGTCGATATTGAGTTTGGCAATCTTCACCTTGCCATCGTATTCGTCGGCGATCTCGTCCAGCACCGGAGCAATCATTTTGCAGGGGCCACACCAGTCGGCCCAGTAGTCCACCAGCACCGGGACGTCGGATTGCAATACCTCGCTTTCGAAGGTGTCGTCCGTCACATGAACGATCTTGTCACTCACTATGGGTATCTCCAGAAACATGCAATCGGGCTGCCCGGCCTCGCGACGAGGCCTTGGCAGATTGTCGGGGGCAGGCCGCCTGGGCCCACTCAACGGGATCTTGCGAGACTTCGCACAATCTTGCGCAATTTGAGCCCAATACCCGCCGCTTTTCAAGCCCAAAACGCCGTCGGCGGCGCAAAATCCGGTATGCTTCCGCTCCATGACCAGCAAGCACCTCACCAAGACCCGCTTCGACAGCTTCCCTTTCTCCGAATCCATACTCGACGGCATCCGCGAGGCCGGCTTCGAATTCTGCACCCCCATCCAGGCCGCTACCCTGCCGCTGGCGCTGGACGGCCAGGACGTCGCCGGACAGGCGCAGACCGGCACCGGCAAGACCGCGGCCTTTCTGCTCGCCACCTTGCACATGCTGGACCAGGAGCCGGCCGATGCGAAGCGCCGCCGCAACCAGCCGCGCGCCCTGATCGTGGCGCCCACACGGGAACTGGCCATCCAGATCCACCGCGACGCCGAAGTGCTCGCATCGCACACGGGCCACCATGTGCGCGTGGTCTATGGAGGGACGGCCTACGAGAAACAGCGCAAGCAGCTCGAAGAGGGCGTCGACCTCCTGATCGGCACACCCGGCCGCCTGATCGACTACTTCAAGCAACGGGTATTCGACCTCCGCGCGGTACAGGTGGTGGTGCTCGACGAGGCCGACCGGATGTTCGACCTGGGCTTCATCAAGGACATCCGCTACCTGCTGCGCCGCTGTCCGCCGCCCGATCGGCGTCTGAGCATGCTGTTCTCCGCAACCCTCTCCTACCGGGTGCTCGAGCTCGCCTACGAGCACATGAACAACCCGCAGAAGGTGGAGATCGAGACCGAGCAGATCACCGCCGACAAGGTGCGCGAAACCGGCTACATGGTCGCCAACGAGGAAAAGATCCCGCTCCTGCTCGGATTGATGCGACGCATGGACGATGCCCGCAGCATCGTCTTCGTCAACACCAAGCGCGAGGCCGAAAGGGTGTGGGGTTTCCTCGAGGGCAATGGTTTCAAGGCCGCCATTCTCTCCGGCGACGTGCCGCAGAAAAAGCGCGAGCGCCTGTTGAAGCAGTTCGCCGACGATCAGGTCTCGGTGCTGGTCGCCACCGACGTGGCGGCCCGGGGCCTGCACATCCCCGGCGTCACCCATGTCTTCAACTACGACCTTCCCGACGACCCGGAGGACTATGTGCACCGCATCGGCCGCACCGCCCGCGCGGGCGCCGAGGGGGATGCCATCTCCTTCGTGTGCGAAACCTATGCGTTTTCGCTGCCGGACATCGAGGACTACATCGGCCACAAGATCCCGATGCAGCCGGTGACGCAGGCATTGCTCGCAGAGGTCGACCCGAAAAGCCGCGTGCGCATCGAGCGCAAACCACGCGGCGGCCGTAGCAAGGGCGGCGGACGGCCACGCAGAAGCCGAAATGGCGGGCGGGGCGGCAACCCTGGCTCCAGGAACAGGAAGCGTAAGCCAAAGGATTGAGAGGACACTCAAGGAGCCCCGATTTGCGCCGATAGACTGAACGTGAGAGCACATGCCCAGGCCAGGTATTGGTACGGTGCGCGAGGTTCACCGCACCCTACGACCCGCGCACCTCGTTGGGTGCGATGAGGGACGAACCGCATCGATCACCTCGCGAAGGATTTTTTCCGTGATCGGCACTATGGCCAGCGCCTCGTGGAATCTGGCGCCCTTGCCGCACCGAAGCACAGCAAAAGGACCTTA
>RFHJ01000245.1 GCA_003696905.1 Gammaproteobacteria bacterium
CGAAGATCCCTTCTTCCATCGCCTGGGCCAGGCGGCGGTGACTGCGCAGGGCGTAGCGGTCCATGGCCTCGCGGTCGATGTCGAAGCGGGTGGCCAGCTCCTCGGCGGTCTGACCCATGTTGATGCCCACCACCGGATCGGTCAGGCCGCGCAGCAGCCCGATGATCGGCTTGAGATGGCGGGCGCTGAGTTGGGTCAGCAGGCGCCCGCGCTGCCCCAGGGAGCGGGCGCGGGTCCATTGGGCCAGCCAGGCGACCATCAGCTCGTTGAGCAACACCGGGTGATGACTCATCGCCTCGGTGCCGCCGGCCAGCACGATCTGGGATCGGCCGCTGCGGATGCTCTGGGCGGCGCTGTCGATCGCCTGCATGCCCGAGGCACAATTGCGCTGCACCGTCCAGGCGGGCACCCGCTCGCTCAGCCCCAGGCGCAGCGCGACCACGCGCGCGATGTTGGCCTCGTCAGGGCCGGGGGCCACACAGCCGAGTATGACCTCGTCGATCCGGTCCGGCGGCAGATCGAGCCCCAACAGCAGGTGCCGCGCGGCCGCGTGGGCCAGATCGCTGGCGTGGAAGGGCCCGGGCTTTCCCTGGGCCTTGAGCTGGGGCGTGCGCCGTCCGGCGACGACATAGACCTCAGGCGGGTTTGTTGGCACGGACATGGTGAGCCTCCTCGATGTGGCGGACCTTGTTGGACGTGGGCAGGTCCTGGTCCAGGACATGGCGATGGCCGTAGTCGGGGAAACTGTCCACCGCAATGACCCGGGCGCGCAGGGCCTGCATCTGCTGCATGGCGGCCAGTTCCTGGTCGTCGATCAATCCCTGGGCATGGGCCTCCTCGGCCTGGGCGAGCGGATGGCGCGCCTGGATCAGACCGTTGCGCCGGGCCTCGCGCAGGGTCTTCTCGATGGGGGCGACCCGTGCAGCCTGGCGGAAGGCCTGCTCGAATTCACCCTGGCGGAATGCCGGGTCGTCGGTGACGAAGATGCCCTCGGTCAGGCGATCACGGGCACCGCCGGGCTGCAACACCGTCTGCGCCACCTGATGATCGAGACGGTCGGCCGGCTCGGTGAAAGGCTGCCCTGTGGGAAAGACCAGCAGGCGTAGTAGCCAGCCCAGGGGGCGCCAGGGCAGGTTGCGGAACAACAGGCGGAAGGACTCCTGCATCTGGTACAGCGACTGGTCGACACACCAGCCCAGCAGCGGCAGGTCTTCCTCGGGCCGGCCCTGGTCCTCGAAGCGCTTGAGCACCGCCGAGCACAGATACAGCTCGCTGAGAATATCGCCCAGGCGCGCCGAGAGCCGTTCCTTACGCTTCAGCGAACTGCCAAGGGTCATCATGGCCACATCGGCACACAGGGCGAAGGCGGCGCTCATCCAGTTCAAGCGCTGGAAGTGGCGGCGTGCCGGCCCGTCGATGGGGGCACGACTGAAGCGTCCGCGCGTCAGGCCAAGGAAGACGCTGCGCGCGAGGTTGCCGAGCAGGAAACCGACATGACCGAACAGCGCATGGTCGAAGTCGGCCAGGCCCTGGCGGCGGTCCGGGTTCTGTGCCGCCATGAACTCCTTGAGCACCCAGGGATGCGCGCGCACCGCGCCCTGGCCGAAGATGATCATGCTGCGGGTGAGGATGTTCGCCCCTTCGACGGTGATGGCGATGGGGATGGCCTGATAGATGCGTCCGATCAGGTTGCGCGGCCCAAGGCAGATGCCGCTGCCGCCCTGGATGTCCATCGCATCGTTGATGCACTGGCGGTATTTCTCGGTCAGGTGATACTTGACGATGGCGGAGATCACCGAGGGCTTCTCGCCCAGATCCAGGGCGCCGAGGGTGAGTTGGCGGGCCGCATCCATCTGGTAGGTCAGACCGGCGATGCGTGCCAGGGGCTTTTCGATGCCCTCGAAACGGCCGATGGGCATGCCGAACTGCTGACGGATGGCCGCATAGGCGCCGGTGTAGCGGCTGGCCACCTTGCCCGCCCCCACGCTCAGAGAGGGTAGCGAGATGGCCCGTCCCTCGGACAGGCATTCGACCAGCATGCGCCAGCCCTTGCCGATCTGCCGCTCGCCGCCGATCAACTGGCTCATGGGCACGAACACGTCGCGCCCGCGGTTGGGCCCGTTCTGGAAGGGGATGTCCAGCGGGATATGCCGCTCGCCGATCTCGACCCCCGGCGTGTCACGCGGGATCAGGGCGAGGGTGATGCCCCGGTCCTCCTCTTCGCCCAGCAGGTGGTCGGGATCGTACAGGCGGAATGCGAGGCCGAGCAGGGTGCAGACCGGGCCCAGGGTGATGTAGCGCTTCTCCCAGTTCAGGCGAATGCCCAGCACCCGCTCACCCTGCCATTCGCCGTAGCAGACCACGCCGCGATCCGGGATGGCGCCGGCATCCGAGCCGGCGTCCGGGCCGGTCAGCGCAAAGCAGGGGATCTCCTCACCGCGCGCGAGTCGCGGCAGGTAGTAGTCACGCTGTTCCCGGGTGCCGTAGTTGAGCAAAAGCTTTCCCGGCCCCAGGGAGTTGGGCACCATCACGGTGATGGCGGCGACGATGCTGCGGCTGGC
>RFHJ01000246.1 GCA_003696905.1 Gammaproteobacteria bacterium
CGCATGGGCTCGTTCCGTCTGAAAATCGTATTCTATCAAGGCCGGTGACCTGCGCTGGCCCCAACCCTGCAAGAAACCGGGATGGTGGTCGGTCTTCTGGGTGTTGTGCTGCATGCGGTGTTATCGAGATGTCACGACGCACAAACCCATACTGGCCGATCCTTTTCTTGCTGCTCTGCGTGGGAACGACACCGGCCGCGCCGGAGGTGCATCGCACAGCCGACGGGCTGGTGGCGACGGGGGATTCCGGGGAGCCTCTCTGGTCGCGCACCTTCGATTATCGTCTGTTTCGTCCGCTGGTCGTGGATGACTTGGTCTTCGTGACAGGGATATCCGGTCGTTTGCTCGCGCTCGATCGACGCACGGGCCGTGAACGCTGGCGCTTTCAGACCGAAGACGATTGGCTCTATCCGCCGGTTCAGGCCGGTGGCCGGTTGGTGGTGGTCGGCCGGGACAGTGGGCTTCATGGGCTGTCTCCGACCGATGGGCGGGAGATCTGGCGTCGGCCGCTGGTCCAGGAGCCGACCGAAGGCCCCGCGGTGGCGGGAGGCCGTGTCCTTCAGGGGACCTTCGGTGGGGTCCTGTGGGCGATATCGCCAAAGAAAGGGAAGGTCCTTTGGCGCCGGCGTCTGGATTCCCCGCCACTCAGGCTCGTGGCCGATGACGAGCTGGCGGTCATGGGAGGCTACGACACCTGGTTGCGGGCGGTGCAGGTCGGTGACGGCGAGCTGCGCTGGCGTCTCCGGCTCCCTGGTCCCCTGGAATCCCCGCCATTGTTGGATGATGGGCGGGTCGTGGTGCTCGTCGGAACTTCTCTGTTGGCGATCGACCGCCGTTCCGGCCGCCTAATCCAGCGCCTTCCGGCGTCGGCGACTGGGGAGAGGCTGCGGTTTTTGCCAGAAACGGGAAAGAATTCACGGCTCCGGTGGGTCTCAGAAGAGACGGAAGATGGCGCGTCCCAGCTACAGCGAGACGCTCCCGATCTACCCCAACAGGAGGAATGAAGATGACAAGGCAATGGTTGAAGCAAGGTTTTATCGCGGGTTCCTTGTTGGCAGTGGGGGCCGCGAGTCTTGTTGCCCCCGCCCTGGGGGCCCCTTTCGGGACCCGGGCCGACGTCGCCTATGCGGGGCAACTCTGGTCGTCGCTCAAGTATCGGCACCTGGTGGGCAAGCATGCCATCATGTCGACACCCTACCAGGGCACCCATCCCCATGGTGCCATTCTGGATACCATCGATGGCTGGACGCGCGTCGGCAACGACGCGGGCCCGGTGATCATCAAGCGCAACTATGGCGGCCCCGGGGTGAGCAAGACGGCCGTGGCCAACAATCCGCGCAAGTTTCTCAAGGCGGTCACGGTAATGTTCAAGCGGCCGGGCTATGACCCCGAGAACCAGGACTGGTTCTGGGTGAAGTATGGCCCCGATGGCAGCGTGCTGAAAAACCCCAAGGGCATGTTCCTCGCCGGCCGCGTGGCCAAGGGTACCGGCAAGGGGTGCATTGCCTGCCACAAGGCGGCACCCGGCGGCGACATGGTGTTCAATCACGATCGGTATGCGCGTTGAGTCTTGCGGGTGGTTGATGCGATCCCCATAGCTCATCGCATCCTACGCCCTTTGGTACCATAGACGCGGGTAGGATGTGGTGAGCTTTGCGAACCGCATCGATCGTGAGATCAGATGGTTCATCCAGGACCGGATGGAAAACGACTGGCAGGGATTGCCGCTACATGACCAGTTATCGACGTCCCATCGCCGCAGGTGCGACCTGGTTCTTTACCGTCAACTGTGCCCGCCGTCAGGGCAATCGACTGCTCGTCGAGCACATTGAGCAGCTGCGCGACGTCTTTCGTGCCGTCAGACAACGCCATCCTTTTCATATCGATGCCATTGTTGTTCTGCCGGAGCATCTTCATTGCATCTGGACCCTGCCGCCCGGTGACACCGATTTCGGACGCCGTTGGGCATTGATCAAGGCCGGATTCTCCCGGGCCATTCCGGCGCAGGAACACCGGTCGGCCAGCCGCATCAGGCGTGGAGAGCGGGGTGTCTGGCAGCGACGCTTCTGGGAGCACCTCATCCGTGACCAGGATGATTTATCCCGGCACGTGGATTACATCCACTGGAACCCGGTCAAGCATGGGTGGGTAAGGCGGGTGGGCGATTGGCCGCATTCGAGTTTTCATCAATACGTTCGGCGTGGCATCTATCCGGAGGATTGGTGCGGCGGCGTGGCGCGGACGATGGACGGCGGGGAATGGGGTGAATGACCGGAGTTGGCCGGTCGAGGTGATGCGGTTAGCGTAGCTGGCCGCATCCTGCGGCGGGGATATTTGGTACGATTCGGAATTCAATCAGGCGGTATCCGATGCGGTTCGCTCGGCTCACCGCATCCTACGTCCTGCGCTAATTGTAGGGTGTGGTGAGCACCGCGAACCGCACCAGGAGTGGTGCCTGAGTATGTATTTTCACCCAGAATAAAGACCTTCTGCCGTAACCCGAAGCGACAATATGACCTTCAAGACCCGTTTTGCCCCAAGCCCCACGGGCTATCTGCACGTGGGCG
>RFHJ01000247.1 GCA_003696905.1 Gammaproteobacteria bacterium
TCGTCGTCGAGCAAGATCACTTCACAGCGCATTCCGCACTTCGCCACCCGCCAGCTGCACGCGGCCAGCACTACGAGCTCCAACCCTGCGAAGGGCAGCACAAGCCAATAGCCCAGAGTGGCAAAACCAAGGGAAATCAGGCCAAGCGTAACGGCCATGACGCCAAGAAATGCCAGCGACTGTCCCCAGGTAAGGGACCGGTCCGGCCGAATGACGATCTGGTATTCGCCATTACCAGGGGCACAACAGGTGCTGACCATATGCGAGCTGCAATCTCACTCTTCCGAACCTTCTCTCTCCGGCACGGGCCTGCTCGAACGGAGAAGACTCTGGGTTATTTCTTATTCATCCAACCCGCCGGGGCCCGATACAGCTCGAAAACAGGACCCTGCTTGAAGGAACCCGGATTGGATATCGGAGCAAGAGCCTATAGAGGGGATTTCCCTGAAGCAAGTAAATTTGTTGATAAAAGGTTCTAAAAAGTTTTTATGACGTAAGCATCTTATAATGTGAGAATGTTCTTATCTTTAATATCTGCCAGCGATTGGCGCTTGTATGGACAGGCCTGAAAAATTCGGACCTTTCGCAGCCTGAGAAGTGCTCGCCAAATCAGGGGCCGGTTTATATACATTTACATTGAACCTCCAGACCTCTTCATCGCCCGCAGCGATCTCGGCCAGATACGCAGGCAAGGGAAAATCGATCAGGGAAGGTCTGAAAAATTCAGACCTTCCGCGGCTCAGGAACGAGCCGCCAAAATCGATCGCTACAAGCAATTGATTTGAAGCCAGCCGCAAACCGCGTTTGCGGCGCAGCGCGCTCTGATAAAGCCAGGGATGGCTTTCATCAGGGTTTCCATCAGAGACTCGCCAGCTACAAGACCCTTCATAACCCCCTTCGAATCAGGGATTCCAGCCGGACCACCTGGGCTCGGGAGCCAGGCGCGATAGCAGTTCGTCCAGCCGCACCGACCAGGCCATCACCGCTCGACCGGGGTCACCGTGTGGCAAAACACCCAGCATTGGCAGGGACAACCGCTCCTGCAGGGTGGCGATGTTCTCCTCCAGCCCCTGCATAGCGGGATCGATCACCGAGCCGATCCAGCCCACCGCCCGCACCCCACATGCCTGCATCCGTGCAGCGGTCAGCAGGGCATGGTTAAGACATCCAAGACGCAACCCGACCACCAGCAGCACGGGCAGATCCAGGGCAAGCGCCAGATCCTCCATGGTCAGCCGGTCACTGATTGGCGCCATCCAGCCACCCGCCCCCTCGGCCAGCACCAGATCGGCCACCTCCGCCAGCCGTCTCGCCCGTCCCGCCAGCTCATCGACATCGATCGCCACGCCCGCCTCGCGCGCCGCCAGGTGAGGTGAGATCGGCGCCCTCAGACAGACCGGATTGACCGCATCGTAGGCCCAATGGCCGCCACAGGCCTCGATCAGCGCCAGGGCATCCTCGTTGCGCAGCCCGGCCGGGGTGGCGATCGCACCGGCGGCCACCGGCTTGAAGGGGGCGATCGCCAGCCCCTGGCGGCGCAATGCCTCGGCCAGGGTGCAGGCCACGCGGGTCTTGCCGCAGCCGGTATCGGTCCCGGCGATGAACAACCCCTTCATCGGCGCCGGAGGCTGTCGGGTGACACCAGCACGGCCCCGCCTTCCCTTCGCTGCTCCGCGCCCCAGGCATGCCCGTAGACCACCTCGTAGGTCGCCGGCAAGCGCCCCGAGGCATCGCGGAAGCGCTCGTAGGCGGCACGCAATGCCTGCAGCCGCGCCCGGCCGGTCAGACCCCGGGTGCGCCCACTGGCCGCATTGTTGGCACCAATGGCCTTGAGGTCGCGCATCAGCGCATCTGTGTCGGCGTAGGTCAGGGTCAGGCGCTCCATGTCCATCACGGGATCGGCCAGGCCTGCCGCCACCAGCATGTCGCCATAGTCGTGCAGATCGATGAATCCATGCACATGGGGCGTTCCATCCACCTTCGCCCAGGCGGTCCGCAGCTCGTGCAGGGTATCCGGGCCGAAGCTCGAGAACATCAGCAGGCCACCGGGCCGCAGCACACGGTGCATCTCTGCAATGGCCCCAGCCGGGTCGGCACTCCACTGGATGGCGGCATTGGAAAAAACCAGGTCGAAGGACTGGGCCGCCAGCGGCAGCGAATCCATGTCGCCACACAGGCACCGCGGCCGGCGTCGCCAGCGGCTGCGTCGTCGCGCCTGTTCCAGCATCGGCAGGGCAAAATCCAGGGCCACCACCTCGGCGCGGGGATAGCGGCGCAACAGGGCCTCGCTCGCACGACCGGTGCCACAGCCGATATCCAGAATACGGCGTGGCTGCAGCCGTACGTAGTCGAGACGCTGGAGCATGCGGTCGGCGATCTCGTGCTGCAGGACCGCCGCCTCGTCGTAGCCCGCCGCCGCCCGGCCGAAGGTTCGCCGTGCCTGCCGCTTGTCGATGGAGAAATCGCCCTTCATCGCTCGACCCACTCCAGAAAGACAGCGGGATCCGAAAGAAAGGGGGCATGCCCGGAGCCCGCCACCACCTCGATCCGCGTCCGGGGCTGCAGCCGCTGCAAGGCATCGGCGACCACGACAGGCACCAGGGTATCCCGCCGTCCGAGCAAGACCTGGGGCGGCGGCAATGCCGGCCACAGGCCACGCAGATCGCTCTCGCGCAACAGCCTCAGGCCCGCCTCGAGTCCCTCCCGAGAGGCTGCCGGACGCCCCGCCAGGGCGGACTGGAGCGTCCGCAGGGTTGCCCTCGCCCCTTCCCCGCCCCGCACCTGAAGCGCCAGAAAGCGCCGGATGGTACCTGCGCTGTCCCGCGCGAGGTCTTGGGCGAACTGGGCAAACACCTCGGATGCCATGGCGCAGGGCCAGTCGGGCCGCTGCACGAAACAGGGGGTGCTGGCCACCAGGAAGAGCCGTTCCACCCGTTCGGGTGCGTGCTGAGCCACCTGCTGCGCCACCAGACCGCCCAGTGACCAGCCCAGCCAGTGGGCCCGCTCGGGCGCCACTGCCAGCACGGCCTCTGCCCAGGCGACCAGATCGGCCGCTGCCGGCGGCCCGCTGGCCCCGTGTCCGGGCAGATCCACCCGTGTCACCGCAAAGCGCTCGCGCAGGGCGGGCATCAGCGGCTCCCAGACGCCGGCATGCATGCCCCAGCCGTGCAGCAGCACCAGCGACGGCCCACTGCCCTCGGTCCGGTGCCAAAGATTCATGTTCCCAGCTCCCTGCGGACCGCACTCAACCCGTCGAGCAGGCAGTCGAGATCGGCATCGCTGTGGGCGGCAGAAAAGGTCACCCGCAACCGCGCACTGCCTTGCGGAACCGTCGGCGGCCGGATGGCGCCTACCAGCAGCCCCTTCCGGTACAAGGCCTCGGCCCAGGCGTTGGCGGCCGTGGCACCGCCCAGGCGTATCGGCTGAATGGGGGTATCCGAGGGCATCAGGTCGAGCCCGAGTCCCAGCACCTCGTGACGGAACCGGGTCACCA
>RFHJ01000248.1 GCA_003696905.1 Gammaproteobacteria bacterium
GAAGGTCTCGCCGCGCAGGGGTGATTCGTGGTTGAACAGGATACCGTTGCAGGCATAGATGCCGTAGGCCTCGCGGTAGTTGACGGTGATCCAGTAGGCATAGAGCTTGGCCACCGCGTAGGGCGAGCGCGGATAAAAGGGGGTGGTCTCCTTCTGCGGCACCTCTTGCACCTTGCCGAAAAGCTCCGAGGTGGAGGCCTGGTAGAAGCGGGTCTTCTTTTCCAGCCCCAGGATGCGGATCGCCTCGAGCACCCGCAGGGTGCCCAGAGCATCGGAGTTGGCGGTGTACTCGGGTTCTTCGAACGAGACCGCCACGTGGCTCTGCGCGGCCAGGTTGTAGATCTCGTCGGGCTGCACCTGCTGGATGATGCGAAGCAGGCTCGAGGAGTCGGTCATGTCGCCGTGATGCAGGATGAAACGGCGATCGCGCTCGTGGGGGTCCTGGTAGAGGTGATCGATGCGATCGGTGTTGAACAGCGAGGTACGGCGCTTGATACCGTGGACCTGATAGCCCTTGTTCAACAGGAACTCGGCGAGGTATGCACCGTCCTGGCCGGTAACGCCGGTGATCAGCGCGACTTTGTCGGTCATTCTTTCGGGACTCCTTATGAGCGGCTCATCTGGACCTTCAGTTGGTCGATCTCAAGCCGAATCTGGTCGAATGCGTGCAGCCACCGTTGCAGACATCGGGCCGTGCCTCCCCTCTCGGGGAAGGTACATCGCCATAGGACAGCTCGTTGCGGTCGTCGTGAAAGTTCCGAGCCCCGGCCAGGCCGTTACCCATGGCGACGGGATCGCTGGCCCGTCTCATCCCGAGTATCGTTTCCTTAGGCGCTGCCCCGGGTTTTCGCATGCCATGTCGATCGGCTGGCTCGGCCAACCTCCCATATTGATCGGCGTTTTTCAAGGCCGATCCTGTTGTGCGAGATTACCGCCCCCGGTATCGGGTCGGGTCGGGCAGACCCGCCTCACGGAAGCCCTGGGCGCGGAAACGGCAGGAATCACAGCGTCCGCAGGCGCGGCCCTCGCTGTCGGCCTGGTAGCAGGAGACGGTCAGCTCGTAGGGAACGCCCAGGGCGGTGCCGGTGCGCACGATCTCGGCCTTGGTCATCTCGATCAGGGGGGCATGGACGCGGAACGCTTCCCCTTCTACCCCGGCGCGGGTGGCCAGGTTGGCCAGCCGTTCGAAGGCGGCGATGAACTCGGGCCGGCAGTCGGGATAGCCGGAGTAGTCCACGGCGTTCACCCCGACGAACAGATCCCGCGCCCCCAGCACCTCGGCCCAGCCGAGGGCGAGCGAGAGAAACACGGTGTTGCGTGCCGGCACATAGGTGACCGGGATGCCCTCGCCCCCCTCCTCCGGCACCGCGATGCTGGTGTCGGTGAGCGCCGACCCGCCGATGGCATCCAGCGACAGCGGCAGGACCTTGTGCTCGACCACCCCGAGGGCCTCGGCGATCCGCCGCGCCGCCTGCAGCTCGGCGGCATGGCGCTGGCCATAGTCGAAGCTGAGGGCGTGGCAGACGAAGCCCTGGTCGCGCGCGATGGCCAGCGCGGTGGCCGAATCCAGCCCGCCCGAGAGCAGCACCACCGCCTTTGGGTTCTGCTCGCTCATCGCCCCGCCTCGTCGCCCCAGAGGATCTTGTGCAGTTGCAGCTGGAAACGCACCGGCAGGCGATCGCGCAGGATCCATTCCGCCAGCCGCGCGGGCGGCAGGACGTCGGCCACCGGCGAGAACAGGACCTCGCAGCGGCCCGGCAGGTCGTGCGCCTCGAGCTGCTCGACGCTCCAGCGGTAGTCGGCCTCATCGCCAATGACGAACTTCACCTGGTCCCTCTCGGTCAGCAGCGCGATATTCTCGTAACGGTTACGTGCCGATTCGCCCGACGAGGGGGTCTTGAGATCCATCACCTTGCTCACCCGCGGGTCCACCGGCGCCACGTCCAGGGCGCCGCTGGTCTCGAGGGAGACCTCGTACCCCCGGTCGCAGAGTTGGCGCAGCAGCTCGGTGCAGCCCGGCTGGGCCAGCGGCTCGCCCCCGGTGACCGTGACATGCCGCGCCCCGAAGCCGGCCACACGCTCGAGGATCTCGGCGAACGAAAGCACCTTTCCGCCCTTGAAGGCATAGGTGGTATCGCAATAGCCGCAGCGCAGCGGACAACCGGTCAGGCGGACGAACACCGTCGGCCAGCCCACGGTGCGCGCCTCGCCCTGCAGGGAATGAAAGATCTCGGTGATGCGCAACGACTGCGACATGACGGGGCCGACGCCGCCCCTCAGGGACGGGCGGAGAGCTGCTCGAGTTGCTTGCGCGCCAGGTTGGCCGCCGGAGAGGAAGGATAGGCCTTCAGTACCCGTTGGTAGGCCTGGCGGGCTGCGGCCTTGTCACCCTCGGCCGCCTTGATGCGCCCGATCTTGTACAGCGCACCTGGCACCTTGGCGCTGTCGGGATACTTCTCGACCAGTGCCTCGAAGGCGGCGAGCGCCTCGGCGTTCTTCTGCGAGACGTAATAGGCCTCGCCCAGCCAGTATTGGGCATTGGCCGCCAGCGGTGACTCGGGATACTTCTCCAGGAAGGCACGAAACGCCTTGGCCGCCTCGTCGTAACGCCGCTGTTGCGGACTGAGCAGGGCGTAGGCCGCCTGGTAGTCGGACTGCATCCGGCCCTCGTCCACCGGTGCTGGCGGTGGCTTGGATTCGTCCTTGGGCGCGGCGGCGCCCTCCCCTGCAGCGGCGACCGGCGGCGGTGCCACAGGGGCCGGGGCCGCCGCTGGCGGACGGCCGGCCGCCTGCAGGGCCGACAATCGCTGATCCACGTCCAGATAGATGTCGCGCTGCTTGCGCTCGACCTGGTTCAGCCGGTGACGCAGGCGGTCGATCTCGCCCTGCAGGCGGCGATTCTCCTCGCGCAGTGCATCCACCGCCAGGGTCAGGTCGGTGACCCTGGCGGCACGGCGCTCGAGCCGTTGCAGTCGCTGTTCGATGGTGAGCCCGCTCTGGGGCGGTGCTGCTGGCGCGACGGAAGTCGCCAGCGACATCGCCAGCCCAAGGAGCAACGGTGTGGAACGCTTGCGCATCGTCGATCAGTAGACCAGCACCGCGCGCCGGTTCTTGGCCCAGGCCGCCTCGTTGTGACCGAGCACCTCCGGCCGCTCTTCGCCATAGCTGATGGTGGTGATCTGCGCGGGATTGACCCCCTCGGCCTCGAGGAAGCGCTTCACCGCATTGGCGCGACGCTCGCCCAGGGCGATGTTGTACTCGCGGGTACCGCGCTCGTCGCAGTGGCCCTCGATGGTGACGTTGACATCGGGGTTGGCGATCAGATACTCGGCGTGGGCCCGCAGCAGGTCGACGAACTCGGGCTTGATATCGCTCTTGTCGAAATCGAAGTAGACCTTGCGCTGTGACAGCAGGCTCTCAGGGTTGTCCAGGGGGTTGCCAGTCCAGGCGCCGCCTTCGGATACGCCGGCGGTCTGGGCGCCACCGGAGCCCTCCACGACCTCGGCGCCGGCACCGGCGGCTGCACCCTTGCCGCCCTGTTGGGTACCCACGCTGGAACAGCCCGCGAACAACAGCGCCGCCGCCAGCAGGGCCAGATAGGTCAAATTTTTCATTATCATGGTTCGATTCCTCTCATTGTTGGTGATAGGGTGACCAGGCCGGCTCGCGCACGTCGCCCGCCTGGGTGGCCAGACGCTGTCGCACGCGACCATCGGTGGAGACGGCCCACAGCACTCCCCGGCCGTCGTCACGGCCCGCGTAAATTATCATGCTGCCATTGGGCGCGAAACTCGGCGACTCGTCCAGATCGCCGCGACTGAGCACCCGCAGATCGCCATTCTCCATATCCAGCAGCCCGATGCGGAAGTTGCCGTTCACTCTTGTGACCATGGTCAGATAACGGCCATCTGGCGAATAAGAGGCGCGCGCATTGTAGTTGCCTTCGTAGGTGATGCGCTCGGGCGTGCCGCCGGCCACCGGTACCCGGTAGATCTGCGGCGTACCGGCACGGTCGGAGGTGAACACGATGAAACGTCCGTCCGGCGACCAGGCGGCCTCGGTATCGATGGCCCAGTGGCGGGTCAGCTGGCGCAGGCTGCGACGCCGCAGGTCCAGGATGTAGATGTCGGGGTTACCGCCCTTCGATAGGGTCAGCGCCAGATAGCGTCCATCGGGCGACCAGGCGGGCGCACCATTGATGCCCTGAAAGGCGGCCACCCGCTGACGCTCACCGGTGAGCACCTTCTGTACCCAGATCGCGGGACGCCGCTTCTCGAAGGAGACATAGGCGATGCGTCGACCGTCCGGCGACCAGGCAGGCGACATCAGCGGCTCGCTCGACGAGACGATGGTCTGCGGGTTGTAGCCATCGGCATCCGCCACCTTGAGATGCACCTTCTCCCTGCCCTGCCGATCGCGGATCGAGGTGATATAGGCGATGCGGGTATCGAAGGCGCCCCGCTCGCCGATCAGCGCCTCGTAGATCAGATCGGCGATGCGGTGGGCGGTGGAACGCAGATCGTTCTCGGTGGTCTCCAGGCCGATGCCAGTGATCTGCGCACCCCGATACACGTCGAACAGGCGGAACCGCACCCGATAGCCGCCGGGGCCGTTCGGCAGCACCTCGCCAATCACCAGATTCTCCTGCTTGAGCGCCCGCCAGTCGCGAAAGTCGACCTCCTCGGGCCGGCTCGGACGGGCCAGCATGTCCTTCAGCGGCAGGGTGCGGAATCGCCCGCTGCGGGCCAGGTCGGCGCGCACGATGGCCGCCACATCCTGACTCGGCGGCGTGCCCTCGCCACGATAGGCGAAGGGGACCACCGCGATCGGCAAGGCCCCTTCGACCCCCTCGGTGATCTCGATTTCCAGGGCCAGCGCCGGCAGCGCCGGGACCAGCCAGATCAGCAGAACGATCAGAAGATTACGTTGCATCATCGATTCCGGTTCTTGGATGGATCGAAGGTGAAGGTGTGGTTGCGGAACTCGCCCAGGTTGCGCAGGGCGGAATCATCCGGCATCGGCAGCGGGTCGGCCTTGAACACCGCACGTTCGACCGAGCGGTCGAAGGCAGCATTGCCGCTGGACTGGACCACGCTGACGGCCAATACCGAGCCCGAGGCGCCGAGGCGGACGCTGACCCGGCAGCTCAGTCCCTTGTCCAGGGTGCCGGGCGGCGGTGTCCAGTTGCGCGCCACCTTCTCCTGGATCAGGCGCACGATACGGGCCGCCTCGCTCGCCCTCTGTTCGGCCTCGAACTGGGCCTGAAGTTCCCGTTCCCGCGCCTCGGCCTCGGCCTTCCTTCGGGCTTCCTCGGCCTTGCGCCGTTTCTCTGCCTCGGCCTTCTTTCTCGTCGCCTCGGCCTCGCGCCGCTTTTCTGCCTCGGCCTTCTTCCGGGCCTCCTCGGCCTTGCGGCGTTTCTCCGCCTCGGCCTTCTTCCTTGCCGCCTCGGCCTCGCGCCGCTTTTTCAACTCGGCCGCCTGCCGTTTCTTGAGTTCCTCCTCCTTGCGCTTGAGTTCGGCCAGCCGTTTCTTCTC
>RFHJ01000249.1 GCA_003696905.1 Gammaproteobacteria bacterium
ACAGTAGCGCCCTGTAGCGTGATTCGCTGCCTCTCAGATCGATGCCAAGTAGGTGCAGGAAGGCCTCCAGCGCCGGCTGTACTGCCTCCAGCCGCGATTGGGCGAGCGTTTCTTTGAGGGCCTGAGCCGTCTGCCGGCGCTCGTCCTTTTGGACCTGCCATTCCCCTCGAAAGCTGCCTTCGCGGCGCTGGTGTTCATCGCCTGCGAGCGCCTGATGGCGCCACAGGGCGCAGATCTCGTTGATCAGTGCGTCATCGATGACCAGCGGTTTCTTGCCGCCCTGCCGCCGCTCGATCTCTTTACGTAGGGAGGCGCAGCGCGCATCGAAATCGACCGAGGCCTGCCGGGCGAGCCGCCGGGCCTGCGCCGGGTCGCGAGTGCGCAGCGAGAATTTCTCCTCGACCTTGCCTAGGTAGGGCTGAAGGTCACGCGGGATGCGTGCGCGGAAGTAGTAGGTTGATTGCCTCCTGACGAGGCGGGTTTGTGCATGCATATTCGACATCTCGGTGTACCACCGTTGTGTACCAGTCGAATATGTCTAGGCACTGAAGGGACAGTCACTTATAAGCCCTTCAATTACTTAGCAAAACATGGCGGAGAGGCAGGGATTCGAACCCTGGGAGGGCGTCAACCCTCGACGGTTTTCAAGACCGTTGCATTCAACCGCTCTGCCACCTCTCCAAATTGTGTTCCCTCCGCCCCCGCCCACTGCCGTTGGCAGACAGGAACCGCTGAGAGGGGGAAGGGGCCCGAAAATATACCGGAATTTCCCCGCAAAACAACCGTCTTTAGGAGTACCTGGATGCTTGACCACCCAAGGTGTTGGGGTAAGGTATCACGGAACCTTCAACGGGCTAGTCAGTCCAACGAGAAGCATTCTCGACGAACATCAATATGCCTCAGGAGGGCACCAAAGAAATGAATCGCTATCAATCCGTTATCGCCGGCACCGCGCAACAGGAACGAGCGACCTCGGTCAACAAGGTACTGAAGAATACCTATCTGCTGCTGTCGGGCACCCTGTTCTTCAGCGCCATGATGGCCTTCGTCTCCATGTCGCTGAACGTGCCACCCATCGCCTACCTGATTTCGGTGATCGGCTCCATGCTGCTCGGCATGTTTGTACTGCCTCGCACGGCCAACTCCGGCGCGGGCATCGGGGTGCTGTTCGCCATCACCGGCCTGCTCGGCTTTGGCTTAGGGCCGATCCTGTCGATGTACCTGGCCCTGCCGAACGGCCCTCAGATCGTGGGCACCGCCTTCGGCGGCACCGGGATCATCTTCCTCGGCCTGTCCGGCTATGCGCTGACTTCGAAGCGTGATTTCAGCTTCATGGGCGGTTTCCTTTTCGCCGGCATGATGGTGCTGGTGATCGCCATGATCGCCAATCTCTTCCTGCAGATGCCTGCCCTGTCCCTGGCCATCTCGGCTGGCGTGATCCTGGTGATGAGCGGCTTCATCCTGTTCGACACCGCCCGCATCATCCGGGGTGGCGAGACCAACTACATCATGGCCACCTACGGTCTGTTCCTGAGTATCTTCAACATCTTCATCAGCCTGTTGCAGATCCTGGGCATCATGGGTGGTGACGAATGACACCCTAGTTTTGTCCCCTCCCCCTGCCCCGGCCGAGTGCCGGGGTTTTTGTTTTGGGGTGCATGCCGCACTGTCGCACGGCATCCGCTTGCCCCCGCCTTTGTAGATGCGGTCTAATCGGCCAAACCGCCCCGACTCGGATGCCGTAATGCCCCACTGGTCTCGCGTGCTCCACGAACAGACGCCCTACCTGGCCCAACCTGAGGGCACTGGCCGACTAAGGCTGTATCAGGGCGATCTGTGGGAGGGACCGGTCGACACCGGCAAACTGGTCGATGCCGACAGCGTCACCTGGCTACCGCCGGTCGAGCCAAGGCAGTTCCTTGGCCTGTGGAACAACTTCCATGAGCGGATGGCGGCTGAAGGCACGCAAAGGCCGCCGTTCCCCCTCTATTTCGTCAAACTTCCCGGCTCTCTCTCGTCGCATCTGGCTCCCGTTCGACGGCCCGATGGTTTTACGGGCAAGGTCAAGTTCGAGGCGGAATTGGGGATCATAATCGGCCGTGAGTGCTTCCAACCGGCCACAGACGCCATCGATGAGTACATCTTCGGCTACACCTGCGTGAACGATATCACCGCACCCGAGCCCCTGTTCGAAGACCCGGCCTTCGGCCAGTGGTGTCGCGCCAAGAGCTTTCCCTCTTTTGGCCCGTTGGGGCCCTGGATAGCGACCGGTGTCGCCCCCGAGGCCCTGCGCGTTCAGGCATGGCTCGACGGCGAGTTGAAGCAGGACTACCCCGTCAGCGACATGATCTTTTCGCCACGCGAGATCGTGCGCCATATCGCCAGCGAGATCCCACTCCATCCTGGCGATGTCATCGCCTGCGGCACCTCCGTGGGCGCCACGGTAATGAAGGATGGACAGACCATCGAGGTGGCCATCGAGGGCGTAGGCCGCCTGCGCAATCGATTCATCGGCTGACAACGTCTACCAGGCACGCTCAACGCCCACCCGTTGCATGATCTCTATGGCCAGTTCCTCGATGGACATGTTGGTGCTGTCCACGAAGGGAATGCGCTCACTGCGGAAGAGATTCTCCGCCGCGCTGATCTCGCTGCGACATTGGGCCAGACTCGCATAGACCGATCCCGGACGTCTTTCCTCGCGTATCTGGTGCAGCCGCTCCGGTGCGATACTCAGCCCGAACAGGCGATCACGATGGGCTTGCAGGGGCTTCGGCAAATGCCCCTGCATGAAGTCGTCCTCGGTAAGGGGAAAGTTGGCGGCACGGACCTTGTACTGCATGGCCAGGTAAAGACAGGTCGGTGTCTTGCCGCTGCGTGATACGCCGATCAGGATGAGGTCCGCCTCTTCCAGGCCCTTCACCTTGGCCCCATCGTCGAACGCCAATGCAAAGTTGACCGCCTCCACCCGCTGATCGTAGTCGTGATAGTCCCCGATACCATGGGCCTTTCCCACATGCTCGCTGCTGGGCATGTGCAGGGCATCGCTCAATGCAGGAAGAAAGGCGTCGAAGATATCGAATACCTTGCCGCGTGACCGTTTCAGCCGCGACCGCAGGTCTTCGTCGACCAGACTGGAATAGACCAGGGGCGGCACGCCGTCGGCCTCCGCCGCCATATTGATCTCGGCCACCACCCGCTCCACCTTGTCGGCATCATCACAGAAGGGCCGTACCACCCGCTCCGCCGAGACCTCATCGAACTGTGTGAGCAGGGTTCTGACCAGGCTCTCGATGGTGATCCCGGTGCGGTCGGACACCAGGAAAATCGTCATGTGTTCGCCCATGCCGCGACTGCACTCCCCATCCTTATCTTCGGGCCCCTATTCTGCGACAATCGGGCCATGCATAACAGTGAGATCGACAGCCTGCGTCGACGCTTGGCACGACGATTCGCCGAGCACCTGGCGGACGAATACATCCTTCGCGACGAGGCCGAACGCCGGCCCTACGAATGCGACGGTCTGGCCGCCTACCGCCATCTCCCCCTGCTGGTGGTCCTGCCGGGAAACATCGCGGAAGTGCAGGCGGTGATGCGGATCTGCCACGAGGAGGGCGTACCGGTGGTGGCACGGGGTGCCGGCACCGGATTGTCTGGCGGCGCCCTCCCCCTGGAGGACGGCGTGCTCCTGAGCCTGGCACGCCTCAATCGCATCCTTGCCATCGACCCCGACAATTGCTGCGCCCGAGTGCAACCCGGCGTGCGCAACCTGGCGATCAGCGAGGCGGCTCGCCCCCATGGCCTCTACTATGCGCCGGACCCCTCGTCGCAAATCGCCTGTACCATCGGTGGCAATATTGCCGAGAATGCCGGGGGTGTGCACTGCCTGAAGTACGGCCTGACGGTGAACAACATCCAGGCGCTCGAGGTGGTCACCGTCGAAGGCGAACGGCTCACTATCGGTGGCAGCGGACTGGACAGCCCGGGCTATGATCTACTGGCCCTGATGACCGGTTCGGAGGGCATGCTGGGTATCGTGGTGGAAGCAACGGTCCGGCTGCTGCCGATCCCGGAACGTGCCCAGGTGGTGATGGCCGCCTTCGACGACGTCGAGACCGCCGGCCAGGCGGTGGCCGACATCATCGCCGCCGGGATCCTGCCCGCCGGCCTGGAGATGATGGACAACCCATCATTGCGCGCCGCCGAGGACTTCGTGCACGCCGGTTACCCGGTGGAAGCCGCGGCCATCCTGCTGTGCGAAGTGGACGGCGACAACGAGGCGGTCTCCGAAGAGATCGCGCGGGTACGGCAGCGTCTGCTCGATTCCGGGGCCACCGAGGTGCGCACCGCCATGAACGATGAAGAGCGCGCCCGCTTCTGGGCGGGCCGCAAGGCGGCCTTTCCTGCGGTGGGCCGGATCTCCCCCGACTACTACTGCATGGACGGCACCATCCCGCGCAAACATCTGCCCCGGGTGCTGCGAGAGATCAGTGAGATGTCCGAGCAGTTCGGGCTGCGCGCAGCGAACGTCTTTCATGCCGGCGACGGCAACCTGCACCCGTTGATCCTCTATGACGGCAACCAGCCAGGCGAGCTGGAAAGGGCGGAAGAATTCGGCGGCAAGATCTTGGAGCTGTGTGTCGAGGTCGGCGGAACCATCACCGGCGAACACGGCGTCGGCATGGAAAAGATCAACCAGATGTGCGCCCAGTTTCCGCCCGAGGAGCTGCAGCTCTTCCACGCCGTCAAGGCCGCCTTCGATCCCCAGGGACTGCTCAACCCCGGCAAGGCGATACCGACGCTCAACCGCTGCGCGGAATTCGGCGCCATGCACGTGAAGGCGGGTGATCTGCGCTTCCCCCACCTGGAGCGCTTCTGATGGACGACCGGGATCTGACCGATGTCCTTCAGGAAGGTGTTCGCGCGGCGGCTGCATCGAGCACCCCGTTGCGCCTGCAGGGCCACGACAGCAAGGCCTTTCTCGGCAATCCGGTGGATGGCGACCCCCTGGACCTCTCGGCACATCGGGGGGTCGTCCGTTACGAGCCGACAGAGCTGGTGATCACCGCGCGTGGCGGCACCCCCCTGGCAGAGGTGGAAGCGGCACTTGCCGAGAATCGGCAGACACTGGGCTTCGAACCACCCCACTTCGGCGGCCGGGGAACGCTGGGCGGGGCAGTGGCGAGCGGGCTCGGCGGGCCGGCCCGGCCTTGGGGAGGGGCGCCAAGGGATCTGCTGCTGGGCGTTCGGCTGCTCGATGGCCGGGGGCAGGTGCTCCGCTTCGGCGGCGAAGTAATGAAGAATGTTGCGGGCTACGACGTCTCGCGACTGATGGCCGGTGCCCTCGGCACCCTGGGAATACTGCTGGAGATCTCGCTCAAGGTGTTACCCGCGCCGGTCAATACCGCCACCCAGGTCCTGGCGCTGTCACGCGATGCCGCCCTGGCGAAGATGCGCGAGCTGGCCCGCCAGCCGGCACCCCTGAGTGGCGCCTGCCATGTGGACGGCAGGCTCTATCTTCGGCTGTCCGGTGCCGAGGCGAGCGTGCGCGCCTGGCAGCAACGTATCGGCGGTGAAACCCTGGCGCCGCACAATACCTTCTGGCAGCGCCTGCGTGATCAGGAGTTGGAGTTCTTCGATCGTCCCGATGCCACCCTGTGGCGCCTGTCACTGGCACCGGCAACCTCGCGCCTGGCCTGCGAAGACGAGGTGCTACTGGACTGGGGCGGGGCCCAGCGCTGGGTCTTTACCGACCTGCCGGCTGAACAGGTGCGGAAGATGGTGGCCGTACACGGCGGCCACGCCGAGGTATTCCGCCGCGCACCTGACGAAACTGCTCCTTTCCAGGTGCTCGAACCGGGCCTGCTGACCCTCCATCGACGCCTGAAGGAGCGCTTCGACCCGGCCGGCATCTTCAACCCCGGTCGGCTGTTCCAGGGCTGGCTTTCATGAGGGGTAGCCCACACCCCTGATCCACTACGTCTACTCGCCGGTCACTGCCCCGGGGTCACTGCCCCGGGGTCGGCGTCGTTTCCGAGCGGGCCCGGGGGTTGGCTTTGGCGGCGTCAACGACTCCGACCCCTGACAAGTTCAACCCGACGAGGCGCGGTGTATCGGCCTGCCGGCCGAGACGAGCTGGTATTTCTCGCCCTGTGCATGCCCACTTTCCGCATTGAGGCCTACCAGGCGCTCTGACCCTCTGTTTCGCAGGGACTATCGGCACCGCGCGCCCGCTTTTGGCTGGTAGAATCCCGCCCCATTGTTCATCACAGGTTTCAGGAGTGGAAGGTGTCCGAAGAACGCAGTGTGGATGTCGCCATCATCGGTCTGGGAAGCGCGGGGCTGTATGCCCTGGGCAAGGTACGCCCCACCGGCAAGTCGGTCGTTGCCATCGACGGCGGCGAGCTGGGAACCACCTGCGCGCGCGTAGGCTGCATGCCCTCGAAGGCAATCATTCAGGTGGCCGAGGATTTTCACCGCCGCGAGGTCTACCCGCGCTGCGGCATCGAGGGCGGCGATCAGCTGCGTCTCGACAAGGAAAAGGCGATGGAGTACGTCCGAGACCTGCGCGACACCTTCGTCGACCGGGTGCTCTCCAACAGCTCCGACAACTTCCCCGAGGGCATGCTGATCGAGAGTTACGCCCGTTTCGTGGAGCCGGGGCTGCTCGAGACCGATGACGGACAACGTATCCGCGCCAAGGCCGTGGTCATTGCCACCGGCTCCCGACCCATCGTGCCGGAGGCCTGGCAACCCTTCGCCGACGACATCATCACCACCGACAGTTTCTTCGAACAGGAGACGCTGCCCGAGTCCTGTGCCGTGGTGGGGCTGGGCGTGATCGGACTGGAGCTTGGCCAGGCCATGGCGCGACTGGGTGTCGAGGTCACCGGCATCGACATTGCGGAGACCATCGGTGGCATCAGCGACCCAGAGGTGGCAAAACAGGCCGTCACTATCCTGGGCAAGGAATTCCCCATCTGGCTGGGACAGCCAGCCGAACTGGCCCGTGCCGAGGACGGCAGGATTCGGGTGAGTGCAGGCGAGTGCAGTGTGGTGGTGGACAAGGTCTTCGCCAGCCTGGGACGCCAGCCGAATCTTGACCGGCTCAACCTGGCCGCCGCCGGCGTACCCCTGGACGAGCGTGGCATTCCGGTATACAACCGGCACACCATGCAGGTCGACAACCTGCCCATCTACATCGCCGGCGACGCCGATGCCGAACGCCCTCTGCTGCACGAGGCGGGATACGAAGGCCGGATCGCCGGGCACAATGCAGCCACCGGCAGCAATACCGCCTTCCAGCGAAAACCGCCGCTCAACATCGTCTTCTCCGACCCCAATATCGTCCAGGTGGGTAAACGCTTCGATGAGCTCGACCCGGAAACCACCGCCGTCGGTCAGATGGCGATCCCTCCGGTGGGACGCGCCCTGATCCTGGCCAACAACAAGGGTCTGATTCGGGTCTATGCGGATAAGGCCACCGGTCGCATGCTGGGCGCCGAGATGATCTGTGTGCGGGGTGAACACCTGGGCCACCTGCTCAACTGGAGTATCGACGAAGGGCTGACGGTGGGCGAGCTGCTGCAGAAGCCCTTCTATCATCCGGTCATGGAAGAGGCTCTGCAGGCGGCGCTATACGATCTGTACCACAAGGTAGATGCAAAGAACGATAGCCCGATCCCGGAGCTGCAGCCACTGTAAGGCCGCATCAACTTTGATGAAGGGATGCCCCACACCCCTTGATCATGGAAAACCGTGCAGGTCAGGTTGGGTTCATCGAGACCGATCGGCTGCCGGGCCCGGCGGTGGGTTTCGCGGAGCTCAACCTCACCCTACGCTACCTCCAGGGGTTGGAGTCGGCACCTGAGGCGCCGAAGTCTACCCCAGGGGTCGAGCGTACCGACTCCGACCCCGGATGCTGAAGTATTCGGGTTAGCGGTTTTCCGCTTTACAGCGAGCGTCGCTGTTCGACCGCGATCACCATGCGCACCAACTCTGCCAGCGAGCCGGCCTGCATCTTCTCCATGACCCGCGCCCGATGCGCTTCGATGGTCTTGGCCGACACGCCGAGGGTATTGGCGATCTCCTTGTTGGAACGGCCATCGGTGACCATCTTCATTACTTCCAGCTCGCGTGGGGTGAGATGTTCGACCCGCTCGGCATACTCCGCCACCTGGGCACTGGTGATTCGCCGCTGTTCTTCCAGCGCCAGGGCGTGCCGAATGGCATCCAGCAGGGTTTCGTCGTTGAAGGGTTTCTCGATGAAATCGAGCGCCCCGGTCTTCAATGCGCGAACGGCCATGGGAACATCGCCATGCCCAGTGATGATGATGGTAGGTGGCAGCATCTGCTGTTCGCGCAGATACTCCAGCAGTTCTAGGCCGCTCATGCCCGGCATGCGTACATCCAGCAACAGGCACCCGAACCGACCGGGATAGTGGCTGCGCAGAAAGGCATCCGCCGAGTCGAAACTCTCGACCCGCATGCCCACCGATTCGATCAACCACTTGAGGGAACTGCGCATTGCCTCGTCGTCGTCGACGACCCAGACGACAGGATCATTACGCTTTTTCTCGACCATCATGAAGCGAGACTCTCCGGCGTTTCCACATGCAGGGGAAGTTCGATGGTGAAGGTGCTGCCCTTTCCGGGCCAGGACTCGGCATGGATCTTACCATGGTGGTCGTCGATGATCGTCTGAGTGATCGCCAACCCCATGCCCATGCCGCTCTCCTTGGTGGTGAAAAAGGCATCGAACAGGTGTTCCATGTCGGTCGGATGGATCCCCGCGCCGCTGTCGCTCACCGAGATACTGGCCATGCCGAGATCGGAGATGCCGGTCGTCACGACTAGCCGCCGCTCCAGCGGGGAAAGCCCTTTCATCGCATCCAATGCATTGCGCAGCAGGTTGATCAGGGCCTGCTCGATCTGCACGGTGTCGGCCCGCACCACCAACTCGCGGGCGGCAAAGCGCTTCTGCACCGCCACCTGCTGCTTGCGCAGATCGTGCGCCAACAGTGCACAGGTCTCGGACACCAGCTGGTTGAGATCCACCTCTTCCCTTACCCGGTGCTGCCGGGTCACCAGATTGCGCAGCCTTTTGATGATCTCGGCAGCACGCCCGGCCTGGCTGGAGATCTGCGCCAACGCATGCAGCAGCTCCTCCTTGCCTCCCGCATCCAGGCGCAGCCGGCGCGCACAGCCGTTGGCAAAGTTGGCGATCGCCGAGAGCGGCTGGTTGAGTTCATGGGCGATACCAGTGGACATCTCGCCCATGGTACTCAGCCGCGCGACATGTACCAGCTCGTCCTGGCGCTGCTGCAGGGCATCCTCCGCCCGTCGCTGGGCGGTGATATCGCGGGCATAGATGTTGACATATTCCAGGTCCGGTACCGGGACCATGAGGAGCGAGAACAGGCCCCCGTCGGTGGCGAGTTCCACCTCCTGGGTCCGTCCGCTGGAGAGCACGAATTCCATTTGATCGCGCCAGTAGATCGGCAATGTCTGCAGCGGGCGGCACTGCCAGTATTCCAGCAGCGGCTGACTCGGCGCATTGGCATAGGTGATGACCCCCCGTCGATTCACCCGCAGTATGGGATTGGGGCTTTCCTCGGGGAAGGCGGCCAGGGCACGAATCTCCGCCTCGCGTTGCTTGCGTTCCTCGATGTCGCGCAGATAGACCGTGAACAACAGACGCTGGTCCAGTTCGATGGGCTTGATCACCACCTCCATCGCATGGTGTTCGCCCTCCCCGTCCAGGGTGGTCAGCTCCACCTGCACCGGTGAATCGGAATAGTCGTTGCTGAGGCGCGCCACCAGGCAATCGAAGAACTGGCCCGATGGCTCATCGAATACCAGCCCCGAGAGCGATTTCCCGGCGGCCTGCTCCAGGCTGCGACTGAACACCTTTTGCGCCGTGGGATTGAAGTCGATGACCTTGCCCTCGGCATCCACCGTGACGATGCTGTCGACCGATGCCTCCATCACGCCGATACGGAGGGCCTCCACCTGCCGCAACTCCCGCTCGTGGCGATGACGCGTCTCGTCGCGTGCACGCAATACCAGTTCGATCACATCGTGAATCCGATCCTCCAGCTGGATCAGCCGGTTGCCGGAGGACTCGAGCGGCGCCAGTGGTTCGCCCAATGCACGCCGGGCGAAATCCTGCAGGCGCCGCAGGGAGCGATTGATCCTCGCCGAGAGCAGAACGAACAAGAGAACGAAGATCGCCACGATGACCCCCGCGCCGATCGCCCGTTGCTGCCGTTGCAGATCGAGTATCGCCTGGCCCGTCTCACGATAGAGCGCACGCGGCACCAGGGTCGCAAACAGCATGTTCAGGTCGGAGTCTTCGTAATCGGAAAAGGATTGGGTGGTCAGAACATATTGGTCCCGCAGGTCCTCGATCCGTGTCCCCACCTCGATCTCCAGCGGATTGCTGCTGGAGAGCACCACCTGGGCATCCGCATCCATCAGCGCCGTAATACTCTGCTGGGAGGCGACCGATTGCTGCGCAGCCGCCATGAAAGTGCTATCCAGGGGCACCAGCAACACCAGAGAGCCCATCACGGCCTGTTGGTCGTCCTGCAACGGCTCGGCGACCAGGAGGAAGGGTTCGTCATCGATCAGGGTGAGCAAGGCGTGGCGACGGGTCACCGCCATCTGCAACTCGGCATCCTCGCGCAACGAGGCCGGCAGCGGATCGTCGGTCACATAGTAGGTCTCGCGTATCCGACCCTGTTCGTCGGCCAACAACATGTGGCTGGGTTGTGCAACGCCCGGCATGATGCGCTCGCGCGGCACCCAAGGGGGCCGACTACCATGGTAGATATGGTATTCGGAGCCATCTTCCGGCCAGATGGTGGTTTCCAGATAGGCCGCCATACGCCGGTGATTGGCCATCAGGCGCGCCAGATAGGTGTAGCTACGCCGATGCTGATCGAAGCGGATGAGTGACTCCCTCGCCACCTGATGCAACTGGTTCTCCAGCACATCCTCGAAGATTTCGCTCAGTGCCGCACTCTGCTGGCGGTCGATGGCAAGCCAGGCGAGGAAGCCCGCCAACAGGCCGATCACCAACGCCGCTGCCGGCAGGGGCACCTGCCGCCACCAGGAACGCCACAAGGATTTCCGCTTGGCCGACATGCCGCCCATTATGGCACGGCCGACCGAGAAATGAGATCGACCGGCGGTGGACAGGCCCGCTCGAGTCGGGCCTGTCCCGATCCGCCAGCGGCTGCGTCTCAGGTGGCGAAACACTCACGCGGGGTGGATGCCATGGGTTGCGATCGAGCGAGCAGCTGGGTCACCCGGGCCAGGCAATCGGCATCCATGTCCGTAAAACGGACACCGAAACCGCCGGCATCCTGATGAACCACCACACCGCTCACCTCGCAGCCCTCGGCGGTGGGATCGTCGGCCGGCTGCAACGTCAGGGTGATGGGCACATCGATACACATGTTCACGTTGTGGGTACGAACGTAGAGGCCGTCGCTGCTCAGATTTTCCACCGAACCACGGAACAACCCGAACCGCGGACAGACCACCACGGCATGCAGCCGGGTACTTTGTCGGGGTCGCTTTCGTTTATCCATCTTCATCCTCTCCTTCGGTCGTCTCCACCGGCGCCTCTGGCGGGCCCCTGGTATTTCCGAAGACCAAATTTCAGCAAAGATCACGTGGCACCCCCGTGCCACCGTTTGGTCCCATCCCCGACCGGAGCGACTGGTTGCGCGCTTCTTCTTCGAGTGGGGCCCAGTATGAGAGAATGCGCGGATATTCCAATTCGGATCACCCCCTCTCTGGCTTGGTACAAACCCTTAACCCGGCTATTTCACAAAGGCGGACGGCATGTTCGATTATTGTATTTTGAATCAGCCGCCTACAGCGTTTATACGTTCCTGTGTGTGGGCGCAGTTTGTCCTATTCGGGCTCAGGCCGCTTGGGCCGTTGCAGTTCGGGCGATCCCCCTTGAGCCATGGCTACGGCTATGCTTCTGCGGGCGATCACCCGAGCTGCTTAGCCGCCAACGCCCCAGGACCCCGTCATCTATCTTCGTAACCTTTTGAAAAGTGGAGCGAGTGTCTGCGCGAAAAACGTCGGCGGCAGGGATGCCGCCGTCGAGCCTACAAGGAAGTATTTACGGCGTTTTTTCGCGCAGACACCCGCTCCGCACACGGTTAGATGACGCTACCCTGGCAAACGCCCTGATTCCCGAATCCTTCATGAAATATCCGGGTTAACATGTCTGACATTCTCGAGCAGGCCGCGCGTCCCGGCCTTTTGCGCCGCCTGGCGGCGATTTTCTACGATGCTTGGCTGATTGCCGCCCTCTGGCTGCTCGGCGCCGCGGCCGATGCCGCGATCCGGACCGCACTGGGTGGTGCCCCCGGACAGGGGACTCACTGGCTGTTGCAGGTCTACCTGATCGCCGCGCCGGTCGCCTTCTATTGCTGGTTCTGGACCCACGGCGGACAAACCCTCGGCATGCGCGCCTGGCGCCTGCGCCTGGTGGCCGCCGAAGGCGCAACGGTGAGCCTTCGTCAGGCCTTGATACGCTGCGCGGCCGCGCTGCTATCCTGGCTGGCGCTGGGGCTGGGATATCTGTGGGTACTGGTCGATCCCGACCGAGCCGCCTGGCACGACCGCCTCTCCGGCACCTATCTGGTACTCACGACACGCGGGTGAACCGCCTGCCCTCACCGCACCCGCCGCAGCAGCATCACCGCCAGGAAAAAGAACACCACCGCAGGAAAGGCCACCGTCAGCGCCGGGTTGATCTGATAGACGACGGCCACGTAGGAAAAGGCCCGAGTCAGCAAAAAGAACAGGGCACCGATGACGGCACCGATGAAGATCCGCTGGCCGGTTCCGCCACTGCGCCCCGCCCCCAGCACCACCGGGACCGCGAGGAACAGCATCGCCAGGGTGGCGAAGGGGTTGATCAACTTGAGCCAGAAGGCCACCTGGTAATCGATCGCCGATTGTGCGTTGCGCCGCAGAAAATCGATATAGTCGGCCAGCTCCCATATCGGCAGCATGGTAGGGCGTATCACCACCTTGGCGAGCAACCCTGGATCGAGCAGTGAATCCCACTCCGCCTCGCGCAGCGAGCGGGTCCGCACCCGGTTCGGTTCGAATTCGCTCTGGTCGATCCGCTGCAAGACCCAATGGCCATCACGATACTCCGCGCGCTGGGCATGCGTGGCCAACCGCAGGCGGTTGTTCGCATCGAATTCATAGATGGATATGTCCTGCGGCGTCCGTCCGTCGCCCAGGTTGCCGATGTTCACATAGGCGGCGCCGTCCCTCGCCCAGAAGCCGTAGGGGCTGCTGAGGGCCCGATGGCCGAGCAGCCGCTCCGCACGCAGTGCCTGCGCCGCCTGCTCCGCCGGGGGCGCGACCAGTTCACTGAACAGCATCACGCCCGCCATCATCACCAGGCCGACCTTCAGTACCGCCATCATGATCTGACGCAGGGAAAACCCGGCGGCGCGCATCGCCACCAGCTCGCTGTGCGAGGCCAGTCCCCCCAGCCCCAGCAGACTCCCCAGCAGGGCCGAGACGGGGAACACCTCGAACAGATAGCGGGGCGAGCCCAGCAGCGCCACCACGATGGCATCGATGGTCCGGTAGTTGGCGTGACTGACCTGATCCAGCTCGTCCACCAGATTGATGAAGGTGAGCAGGATCACCAGCACCAGGATGGTCAGCGTGGTGGCCTTCACGATGGTCCAGCCGATGTAGCGTTCCAAGCGGTTGAACATTAGCCAACCCCCGGGGCACGACGGCCACGCCAGCGCCGTAACACCCCTGCGAGCCAGAAGGAATCGGCCAGCCAGATCAATGCGGCCACCAGCACCATCACCGCGGAAACCCACCACATGCCCAGCCACGCCGGCAGGGTTCCCAATTCCATCCAGCGCTCCGCCAGGCGTTGCAGATTCAAAAAGATGAAATACACCAATATCGCCATCCCGACGCGACCGAACACATCCCCCCTCGGGCGGGTGCGCGCCAGGGGTACCGCGAGCAGAGCGAATGCCAACACCGCCGTCGGCACCGAAAAACGAAACTGCAGTTCCGCCCGCGCCGGCAGATCGTCTTCCTGCCAGAGCGTCTCGGTACTGCGTGCGCCAACCCGCAGCCGGCGGCTGCCGAGATCGAGGCGCGGCAGGCGCAGGGCATACTCGCCAAATTCGGCGATCGCATAGTCGGCCTGGCCGGGCACGCCCTCGTAACGTCTGCCGTTGACCAGGATCACAAAACGCTCGCCGCTGGCCCGATCGGTCACCTGATAGGCTTCCTGGGCCACCACGATGCCGGAGCGACCCTGCTGGCGGTCCTGCACGAACAGGTCCTGCAGTCGCCGGCCATCCTCGGAGGCGCTTCCGGTGAAGACCACCAGCCGCCCCTTGTCGAAGGCGTTGAAGCGCCCGGGGCGAATACCCCCGATATCCAGCATGTCCCGCTGCGCCAGCTTGATCCGCTCGATACTCGCATTCGCCCAGGGCAGGCCCTGCAGGGTCAGCGCGGCGGCAAATATCGCCAGAGGCACCGCCACCCACATCACGGCCCCGTAGATACGCGCTGGACCCATGCCCGTCGCTTGCAACGCGACCATTTCGCCCCTTCGATACATGTTGCCCAATACCCACAACAGGGAGAAGAAGAATGCCGGTGGCAACAGAATCCCCAGCACCTTCACCGCCTGCAGGCCCAACAGGGTCAGGACCACATTCGGACTCAGCGATCCAGCCGCCGCCTTGCCCAGCAGCTTCACGAAGTAACTGGCGAGCAGCACCAGCAGGAGGATCACCAGGATCACCCCCAGGGTCTTCAGCACCTCTCGCACCAGGAGTCGATCGATAATCGCCAACGAATCTGCTCTCCCCTGCCCCATCGTCAAATTGCTACACTGCGGCTCGCGCCCAGCGATCGCCGCACCGTCGGGAATGCTAGCAAATACCGGCTGCCGCAGTGCGGCACAACCCGCCCATCATCGACACGACAAACCATTGCACCGGAAGAGGACACCATGAAACACGACAGCAAGCATGCCCAGCCTCAGAACTTGAAAACCCCCTGCCTGGTCGTCGGCATCTTCGATCACAATCGGGGCGACACGAATCTGGACATGCTGGACCAGGCAAGCGAGGGTGCCCTGCGTCGCATTCTCAAGAAAGGTGACTTCCAGGGACGCAATGGCGAGACCCTGATGCTCTACGGCCTCCCGGGCGTGGCCGCTACACGCGTGCTGCTGCTTGGCCTGGGAAAACAGCGTGAGCTCACTGCCCGCAGCTATGGCGAGGCAATCGGCAAGGCGATCAGGCAGCTGCAGGAGGCGAATGTCGCCCGTGCCGCCATTGCCCTGCCCGACGAGGGGGACAGCTACCAGATGACTCGTCAGGCGGTGATCGCGGCCGAAGCCGCCGTATACCGGTTCGACGAGTGCAAGAGCGACGCAAAGGGACCTCGCCGCCCCCTCACCCAGCTCACCTTCGCCACCCATGACCGGCGCCACCTCAGGCGCATGCAGAAGGCCTGCAGTCACGGGTCGGCCATTGCCAACGGCAGCCGTCTGGCCAAGGACCTCGGCAACCTTCCGGGCAACATCTGCACCCCCACCTATCTCGCAGAGCAGGCGCGCAAGCTGGCCCGCGGCAAGCGTCGTCTCAAGGTCACGATACTGGAAGAGAAGGACATGGAGAAGCTGGGCATGGGCGCCCTGCTCTCGGTGTCGCGCGGCAGTTCCCAGCCGGCAAAACTGATCGTCATGGAATACAAGGGCGGCAAACCCGGCAGCAAGCCGGTGGCCCTGGTGGGCAAGGGTCTGACCTTCGATGCCGGCGGCATCTCCATCAAGCCCGCACAGGCCATGGACGAGATGAAATACGACATGTGCGGCGGTGCGAGCGTGTTCGGCGCCATCGCGGCCTGTCTGGAGCTGGAGCTGCCCATCAACGTGGTGGGCGTCGTGCCTTCCTCGGAAAACCTGCCCGACGGCAATGCCAACAAGCCGGGGGACATCGTCACCAGCATGTCCGGTCAGACCATTGAGGTGCTCAACACCGACGCAGAGGGCCGCCTCATCCTGTGCGATGCCCTCACCTATACCGAACGTTTCGAGCCCGCGGCAGTCGTCGACATTGCGACCCTGACCGGCGCCTGCATCATCGCCCTGGGGCACCACGCCAGCGGCCTGATGGCCAACGACGATCGCCTGGCCGAGGAACTAAACCATGCCGGCGAGGCGGCCAACGACCGTGTCTGGCGACTGCCCCTGTGGGACGACTATCAGAAACAGCTCGATTCCAACTTTGCCGACATGGCCAACATCGGTGGCCGCCCCGCGGGCACCATCACCGCCGCCTGCTTCCTCTCGCGCTTCGCCAAGAAGTTCAAGTGGGCGCATCTTGACATCGCGGGAACCGCCTGGGTCTCCGGCAACGACAAAGGGGCCACCGGGCGGCCCGTGCCCCTGCTGACCCAGTTCCTGATGAAACGCGCCAGGGTCGTCGACTGAGTCCGAGGGAAAAATTTGGTTCGTGGCAGACGCCATCGGGCCGGCAGGAGCAAGGCAGCGTTCGGCGAAGACCACCACCGGACGGAAACGATATGACAAAAATCGATTTCTATGTCGTTTCCCCCAACAATCGGGGAAATCGCTATCAATTGGCCTGTCGCGTCGCGGACAAGGCCTATCGCCAGGGGCATCGGGTGGTGATCCATGTATCGACCGAAGATGAGGCACGCCACCTCGACCGGCTGCTCTGGACCTTCAACGAGCAGAGCTTCGTGCCCCATGCCCGAATCGGAAAAGGGGATGCGACCATAAACCCTGTCCTGATCGGTGACGTACAGACCGCAGAGGAGGAGCACGACGTGCTGATCAACCTGGCCCCGGAGGTGCCCCTGTGCTTCGCCCGCTTCCAGCGCCTGGCCGAATGCGTCGACAACGAGCCGGGGATACGGGAGGCGAGTCGAGAACGCTACCGTTTCTATCGCGACCGGGGCTATCCGCTGGCGCTACACGAGATCGGCTGATTGCCGGGCTCGCGGCGGCAGCCAGAAACCCAGCAGCGGGCGGGCCAGCAACAGGGCGGTGACGAAGACCACGGGGTAACCAAAGATCACATCGCTGAGAAAGTGCGCCCCCTGCAGGATACGGCCGAGCCCCACCACCGCGCCAAGGAGTGCCCCCCAGTAGAACCAGCGACGATCCTTGAGCACCCAGGCCAGGGCGAGAAAGAAGAACCCCATGCCCGCATGCCCGCTGACGAAGGAGCAGTTGGAGGCGCACTGATCCGAGGGCTCGAAGGCCGGCGTAAAATGGCGGTCCCCGCCGAACTGCTCCACCGTCGATGGACGCGCCCTCCCCGACTCGGCCTTGAACACCTCGTTCACCAGCAGGCCGGGACCGATCGCCAGCACCAAGAAGAGAAACAGCAGTCTGCGACGCAGCGCCCTTTCTCCCCGGCCTCCCCAGATCAGACTGGCAACGAACAGCCACACCAACCCCGGCACTACTGCATAGGGCAGGTACTTGAACAGCAGATAGCTCCAACGTACCGGCGGCAGATCACGCAGGTAGAAACCAGTATCCGCATTCCAGAACCAGCCACTGAACACCAGATCGATCGCCGGCACCTGCCAGAACAGCAATTGCAGGGCCACCAGCAGCGGAAGGGGCCAATAGCGCAACAGCAGTCTCATCGACGGTACCCCCGAAACCCCTGCAGGTGATAGACATAGACCCGCCGCACCAGATCCGGATAGATCCGGGCCCGCAGCACTGCCACCAGACGGGCGCGCTCGAAGCGACCCAGCACCTCGTCGCCCAAGGGCCTGCGACTGACGAACAGATAGTCGCGGTCGCGGTGAGCTGCGATGTCGTCATACAGATCGTACTGATGGCGCCATCGTCCCTGGGGATTCCAGGAACGCAACACCGGCGGCTGGCCATCGACACGTGCATGATAGCCCAGCAGGGCCAGCAGCTTGCGCGAATCCGAGAGCAATGCCGCCCGGGGATAACGCCGCCGCAGATCGGCCAGTTGCCGCCCGATCTCGGCCCAGCCCAGCCGTTTGAAATAGGGATCGGTGCTGCGCGTGAGACGCACATCGAAAAGGTCGGCCAGGGCATGGTAGTGATAGAGCCCGGAGAGCAACAGCAGGTTGAGCCCGACCGCGGCATAGAACAGCCGCCGGGCATGAGTGAGCATCCAGTGAGTGGCCACCAGCACCAGGCCGACATAGGCCGGTGAGGCCCAGTTGAGATTGGCCTCGTGGCGCCATGCCTGGTAACTCACCAGTATCAGCAGCGGCAGTGAGGCAGACAGCAGCAGCCGGTCGGCCCGCCGATGCCAGACCTCTCCGCGCCAGATCCAGTAGAGCGCGACCAGCCCCAGCAGGGGGCCGAAGGCACCGAGCTGTCCCAGCAGGAACTCGCCGAGATTTCCCCAGTCCCCAGCGCGCTGGATCTCCAGGGTGATGTGCCGGGTATGGTCCAGCGTCACCCAATGGTGCTGCGCCAGCCACCAAAGATTCGGTGACCAGACCAGCAGTGCCACCAGCACACCGACCCAGAGACCGGGGGAACGCAACAGACGGCGGGCCTGGGGTTCGAGCAGGACATACAGCGCCAGGCCTACCGCGAGGGCACCGATGGTGTATTTGCTCAACAGGCCGAGACCGGCCATCACCCCGGTGAACAGCCACCACCCGGGCGAATCGCTCTCGCTCGCGCGCACGAATCCATAGAGCACCGCCGCCCAGAACAACATCAGCGGTGCATCGGTGCTCACGAACAACGACAGGACTCCCACGATGGGCATCGCCTGAAAGGCGATCGCCGCCCATGCACCAGTCCGGGGATCGTACAGGCGCGCGCCGATGGCGTAGACGAACAGCGCCGCCCCGGAATAGCACAGCACGGCAAGACTCTTGATCACCGCCGGTGAATCGCCCAGCAGGCCGGTAGTCGCCGCCAGTACCGCGGTCAGCAGGGGCGGTTTGGAGAAGTAGCCCCAGTCCAGATGGCGCGCCCAGCTGAGGTAGTAGGCCTCCTCCACATCCACCGGGATGTCGCCCCAGAGGATGACGCCCAGCCGGTAGAGGGCCAGCAGCCAGACGCCCCACCAGGCGAAGCGCTCCCAACTCAGCCCGCCCGGCGCGGTTTCGTGTTTCAGCGTCGCCACGGCAGATAGTCCAGGACGAACTGCATCAGCATGGCGAACACCAGCGGCCAGGTGAACCACAGGAGGGTCGGGTTGCCCCCATCGGTATAGAGCAGCCAGGGCATGGCGAGCAGCGGCAGGATCACCAGCGACAGATGCACAGCCGGACGCAGTCCGGCACGCCAGTAGCGCGCCAGCCAGACGCCGAGCGCCGCCGATACCAGGCCGCCAAAGGCGCCAGCGAGCACATCCTGGGGCCAGTGTACCCCCAGGGCCACGCGACTGAGCCCGACCAGGGTCGCCACCACCAGAAGCAGGGCCCGCTCGCCGGTGGTTCGCGCGAAGGCGAACAGCACCCCGGCAAAGACGAATACCGAGGTGGTATGGCCGGAAGGAAAGCTGTGGGCACGCAGTCGCGGCCCGATCACCTGCAGCGCGTCGGCAGGATAGATGCCCGACGGCCGCACCGCGTCGACCAGATGCTTCAGGCCGCGGCTGTAGAGGATGGCCAGCAGGGCCGCCAGCAGCATCGACCAGAAGATCTCGGGGTGCCGCCGTGCAAACAGCAGGGTGACTATCAGCAACACCCGCTCGTCGCCGAGACGGGTGAGGAAGGCCCAGGCGAGGTCGGGGAACAGGGGCCGCAGTGCCGAATGCAGCCATTCGAAGCCGGCATGATACCCGCCGTACAGTCCCAGCAGAATGCCGGCCAGGGCATACAGCAGGGCCACCAGCAGCAGTTCGTCGATGCGGCGGGGCGGCAGGCGGTCGAGCCGGCGTCCGCCCTCCCGCATCGCAGGTCGGAGATCAGCGATCATGCGATGGAGATTCATCCGGCCTCCCCTTCTTTGACCCTTCTATCGCTACCAGCACGGCAGGCCCCTGGCGGAACACCACCCGCTTCCGAAAAAGCGAGGGCCGGCGCATGAAGTCATCCAGCTTGTCGACGCGGAGATAGACCCACTGCCCAGGGGCCGGTTCCCCACGCC
>RFHJ01000250.1 GCA_003696905.1 Gammaproteobacteria bacterium
GATGGTCTCGTCCACAAATTCCTCGACCCTGCCGCACTGCTGACACACGATGTGGTCGTGATGGGAGCCGCGGTTGAGCTCGAAGATCGCCTGACCACCCTCGAAGTGGTGACGTTCCACCAACCCCGCCTCCACGAACTGCGTCAGTACCCGATAGACAGTGGCCAGCCCGATCTCCTCATTACGCTCGAGCAGACTGCGATAGACATCCTCCGCGGTCATGTGACGGGCATCGCTCGCCTCCAGGACCTTCAGAATCTTTACCCTGGGCAGGGTGACCTTGAGGCCAGCTTTCTTTATATCGGCATCTTCCACGGTGCTCTCCGACAGCCGCCAGGCATGTAAACCCTGCGCGAATCCGTTATGATCTGTTGGCTGTTTTCACGACCCAATGATAACCAATCACTCATGCGCAAGCTTCTCATTTCCATCGCCCTGGCAGCAAGTCTCCTGACGAGCGGGTGCAGTAGCATTGGAGAGGGCGCCAAGAAGCTGGGCGGCATCACCGAAATCATTCCCCAGGCCCTCGATCGGGCACCGTTCATCTATCGCCCCACCATCGAACAGGGCAACCTCATCACCCAGGAACAGGTCAATCGCCTCGAGCCCGGCATGTCGCGGGAACAGGTGCGATTCGTGCTCGGCACGCCGACCCTGCAGGACTTCTTCCACGCCAAGCGCTGGGACTATCCCTACACCGTGGGCAAGGGCAGCCATCCCGGCGAGATCAAACACCTGGCGGTCTTTTTCGAGAACGATAGGCTGACCCGGATCGTGGGCGACTATCGGCCGCAGCCTGCCGCCGAGCAAGAGCCGGCACGCAAACCCGGGGTGGTGAAGGTGCCGGATTGGAATCCGAAGGCGAAGACCCTGGTCGGCAAGGCCCTGCAGGCGGTTGGCCTGGAGGACGAAGAGGAATAGTCAGGATTCCTCGGGACCAGGCTTGTCGCCCGCCGCCTTCTCCCTCGCCGCATTGGCGGCACGTGCTCCCTTGCGCATCACCTTGCCCTCGGCCGCGCGCTTCTTGCGCGCCTCTTTCGGGTCGGCGATCAGCGGCCGGTAGATCTCCACCCGATCACCCGGCTGCAATACCGCGTCCAGCTTGCCGAGCTTGCCGAAAATGCCCACCTTGTTCCTGGCGAGATCGATCTCCGGGAACAACTCGGTGATACCCGATCTTTCGATCGCCTCGCCGACAGTGGTGCCTGGCGGCACCTGCAGCTCGATGATCCGTTGCTCATCGGGCCGGGCATAGGCCACCTCTACGGTAATCGACGCGTCACCCACCATACACCTCCTTGGCCCGCTTGCAGAAGGACTCTACCAGGGTGTTCGCGATCTGGTGGAAGACCTTGCCGAACGCCGCATTGATCAGATGGCCGGAGAACTCGAACTCGAGCCGTAGCACCACCTTGCAGGCATCTTCTCTCAGCGCCTGAAACTCCCAGGCACCGTGCAGTTTCTTGAACGGCCCCTCCACCAGCTCGATGGACATGTACCGCGGTGCCTGGTACTCGTTACAGGTGGAAAAGGACTGATGAATTCCCATCCGGGCCACCTCGATCCGTCCACAGATGCGCATTCCATCGTCCGAGAGTCTCTCGGCACCACTGCACCAGGGCAGAAATTCGGGATAATGTTCGACGTCCTTGACCAGATCGAACATCTGGCGGTCCGAATAAGGCACCAGCGCACTCTTCTCCACTACCGGCATCAGATCAGCCCCGTCGCATTCAGAAAGACCAGCGTGATCCCGGCCGGCGCGATGTAGCGAATCACGAAATACCATTTCCCGAACAGGCCTGGACTGCGCATCGCCAGCTCTTCTTCGGCCGACCGCCGGGTCAGCGCCCAGCCGGCGAACAGGGCGATGAACAGCCCCCCCAGCGGCAGCATGATGTTCGACGCCAGATAGTCCTTGATGTCGAACAGGGTTTTGCCGAACACCTGGTACTCCTCGCCCGACCACAGATTGAACGAGAGTACCGAGCCGATACCCAGCACCCAGGCCGTGATCCCGATCAGCCCTGCGGCACGAGGCCGGGTCAGATGCTCGTTCTCGGTGAGAAAGGCCACCGCCGGTTCCACCAGGGAAATCGACGACGACCAGGCGGCAAAGACCAGCAACAGGAAGAAGAGCGTACCGACCAGCTGGCCACCGGGCATGTTGCCGAAGGCGATGGGCAGGGTGACGAAGACCAGGCCGGGACCCGCACCCGGTTGCAATCCCTCGGCGAAGACCAGGGGAAAGATCGCCAGCCCCGCCATCAGGGCCACCAGGGTATCCGCAACGGCGATCATCAGGGTCGAGCCGGCAATCGAGGCCTCCTTCGGCATGTAGGAGCCATAGACCATGATCGCGCCCATCCCCAGGCTGAGGGTGAAGAACGCATGGCCGAGCGCCACCAGGACCGGCTCGGCGGTAAAGGTGCACTGGCCTTCCGGTGAACACCGATAGAAGACCTCGGAAAAGTTCACGTCGAACAGGTAGTGAAAACCGCGGCTGAAATCGCCCGCCGCCATGGCATAGCCCACCAGCACCGCGAGCAGCACGAACAGCAAGGGCATCAGCCAGGTCACCAGCCGCTCCAGCCCCGAGCGCACGCCGCGCGCCACCACCACCATGGTCATCAGCATGAACAGGCTGTGCCAGAACAGCAGCCGCTCGGGCGAGCCGGTCAGGGCCCCGAACAACTTGCCCGACGTCTCTCCGCTGAGCCCCTGAAAATGACCCATCATGGCTTCTATGATGTAGGCGAGTGCCCACCCGGCGACCACACTGTAGAACGACAGGATGATGAAGCCGGCGAACACCCCCAGCCAGCCAACCCCGGCCCACAGTGGCGAGCGCCCTTCCTCCTGGGCAAGGGTACGCAGGGTATTGATGGGGTTGGCCCTTCCCCGCCGTCCGAGCATGATCTCGGCCATCATCACCGGGATCCCGATGAGTGCAACGCACACCAGATAGACCAGCACGAAGGCCCCGCCACCGTGCTCGCCGGTGATATAGGGGAACTTCCAGATGTTCCCGAGCCCGACCGCCGAACCGATCGCCGCCAACATGAAGGCCAGGCGGCTGGACCATTGATTGTGGATGCGCTTTTCAGCCATGGTGAAAGCCCGAATGAGTGAATGGGATATTGTGTGCGAGCATCTCCCGGCGAACAAGCCGCGCAGAGAACAGCTCGTCGCCGCATGATAAAATCGGGCGATGGCGAAAAAATCCAAGAAGCAGAAGAAAGATACCGGTGCGCTCATTGCCGTCAACAAGAAGGCCCGCCACGACTACGAGATCAGCGAGACCTACGAGGCCGGTCTGGCCCTGCAGGGCTGGGAGGTCAAGAGCCTGCGCGACAAGCGGGCCAACATCACCGACACCTACGTAATGATCCAGAAGGGAGAGGCCTGGCTGGTGGGCGCCCATATCACCCCCCTGCCCACCGCCTCGACCCATTTCAAACCGGAGCCCACCAGGGCCCGCAAGCTCCTGCTCCATCGCTACGAACTCAACAAACTCATCGGCCTGGTGGAGCGCAAGGGCTTCACCCTGGTGCCCATGCGCCTGTACTGGAAAAAAGGCCGGGCGAAACTGGAATTCGGCATCGGCAAGGGCAAGAAGCTGCACGACAAGCGCGCCGATCTCAAGGAACGCGACTGGCAGCGCCAGAAGCAGCGCCTGCTCAAGGCGGGGCGCTGACGTCGGCTTGAAATCGGATTTCCTGCCCCTATCTGGCACTTGAACTTTGCGATAGACTGGATGTCGTACCGAGGGTACCAGCAGATTCGGGGGCGACCTGGATTCGACGTGGGTCGCGAAACCTGCAGGTGCATGCCGAGGTGCAGAGCCTCGTAAATCGTCTGCAAACCTAATAGTTGCCAACGACGACAACTACGCACTCGCCGCTTAATACCCGGTAGGGTGCCGTCTCACTGGAGCCGTGCCCATGCGTCCAGGTTTGAGGCGTCGACTCTCATGGGATCGCGAGGAGGCACGTCCGGGGCCAAATCGCTAAAACCTTACCGGACTCGCCGTATGGCATGCCCTGTCAGTCGGGCAGCCCGCGGCTAAAGACAATAGACTGACTATGCATGTAGAGCCTCAGGCGGAGGACCCACGGACGCGGGTTCGATTCCCGCCGCCTCCACCAAATGACGAAGGGTCACCCATCAGGGTGGCCCTTTGGCATTTTGGGCGGGGTGGATGAGAACCCACGTTCGGGGTTCGACGAGCAGCGCCCGGAGCGCTGCCGAACGCCGCGCAGCGGCGGCCCCTTCCACCCGCTGACCCGCGCCCGCCAAGGCATGGAACCTGCCCAGTGACCTCGTCTCTCAGCCTGGGACCGGATCGAGCATATCGTTCTCCAACGGCGGAAACAGTATCCGGAAGCAGGTACCGATACCCGGCTCGCTCTCCAATAAGAGGTGTGCATCGTGGCCATCGACGATGCGATTGACCATCGCCAGCCCCATCCCGACCCCCTGGCGGTCGCTCCGAGTGGTGAAGAAGGGCTCGAAGATACGGGCTTGTAGGCTGGCATCCAACCCTGGCCCTTGGTCCGCAACCGACAGTGCGACCCAACTGCCCACCAGACTACGACGGCATAGGCTGCACTCTCCCCCATCCCGCGTCAGTTGACGCAGGCGCACATCCAGACGCCCTCCCTCCGGCATGGCCTCGATGCCATTCAGGCAAAGATTCATCAGGAGCTGATGTAGCTGTACCTCGTCACCCCAAACCGGTGGCACCGCGTCGGCCGAAGAGCAGAGCTGAATCCGCCCGTCCAGCGAGGCCGAGAGTAGCCCACACACTTCCGCCGCCAATTCGGCGAGTTGTACCGGTTTCAACTGCGCCGAAGATCCGCGGCTATAGCGCAGCAGCTGTTGCACCATCTGGTCGGCGCGATCTCCAGCCTGGCGCATGCGCGCGAGATAGTCACGAACCTGAGGCGGGCAGTCGGATCCGTACCGCATCTCGATGAGCCCGATATAGCCCATCAAGGTGCCCAGCACATTGTTGAAGTCGTGGGCGATGCCGCCGGTAAGGCGCCCCAAGGCATGGAATTTTTCATCTTGAGCGAGCCGACGCTGCAGGCGTAAGGCCTGTTCCCGGGAGCGTTCCAGCTCAGTGATATCTTCTGCGATTCCCGCGAGAAACAGCGGCCGCCGATCTGCACCGAATATGACCATCTTGTGGTCGTGTATCCAGCGCACAGTCCCATCGGGACGCAGGATCCGGTAGCGCAGCCGAACGGCCTCGGTGCCACGAGCAGGATCCATCAGCTGCTCGCTTTCTTTCAGGACCTGCTCCTTGTCTTCGGGGTGAATCACCTCGTGCCAGAGCTCCGGTCGCTCCTTCAGGGACTCCACCGGTCGCCCATATACCTCGGCAAACGCCGGATTGACGTGCAGGATCTCTCGACCATCGGGCGTGCTGGCCCAGACGACTGCAGGCAGCTCGGCCGCCAGCCTCTCCAGCAGCGCGCGCTGACGTTTCTCACGGCGATCGGCGGCATAGTGCCTGGCGGCAAACACCGCCAACAGGGCGGTCAGAGCCGCGAGGAGCGCCATGGCGCCCAACTCGAGTACCGGATGAACCCCCGTCTCGGCGGAGACGATGCCAAACCCTTCGCTGATCCAGGCGTGGATCCGGATCAATCCCGCCAGCGACAATATCCAGGCTGCCAACCCGCCGAGGGCCACCACCAGCATTCTGCCGAAACGTCGATCGACGAAGCTGACGAGCCGTCTCATTGGCGGCGGAGCCACGCCTCGATCGTCTCGATGGGCTGAACTTCGCCGATGAGCGCTCCCTGGGCCGCATCACACCCCACGTCACGCAAGAAGGCCAACTGGCTCTCACGTTCGACACCGTCGGCAATCATCTCGACCCCGAGATCGCGCCCAAGACCGACCAACCCCCTCACCAGCAGCCGATCCCGCTCGGCAGCCGGGAGATTGCAGGTCAGTTCCCTGTCGAGGCGAATCACGTCCAGAGGCAGACGCCGCAGCGAGGCCAGAGGGGCGCCGACGAGGCCGAAATCGACCGCGCCAAGGCGGATACCCAACATGCGCAGTCGCGAGAGGCTGCCGACAGACAGCCCCGTAAGCAACTGCTCAGGGATCTGCAGTTCAAGGCAGTGACCCGGCACCCCGTGGATTTGCAAAAGCTTCTCGAGTTGGTTGGACAGGTCGCCTTCTTCGAGTTGGTGCGGATGTAGCCGAAGAGCCAGGCGGCCAAACGAGCGACGCTCGCGATGCCATCGCCCGGCCAAACCGATCGCCTGCTCGAGAACGTGAGCCACCAGGTCGCGGTCCAGCGCCCCCAGGCCCCCCTTTCCGAGATAAGGGGTCAAAGGGACCGAACCTTGCCGCGGCCGCCGCCAATGCGGGACCAGTTGCAGGCCACTCAATGTGGTGTCGCTCAGTCGGCGCCACGGACAGGCGTGCAGCGCCAATTGGTCGCTTTCCAGGGCTCGCCGCAGATCCGTCTGCAGCGTGACCCGCTGCATGGCCGATTCCCGCAATTCCGGCCGATAGGCATGACATCCATCCCGGCCCTTGGCGTAGTACATGGCCAGATCGGCATGCCGCATCAGTTCATCGGCCGTCTTGCCGTGATCGGGGTACAGACTCACACCGATGCTGGCATCGATCGACATCCCCTCCCCCTGGACGCGGACGGCGTGCCGGAGGTGGTGGCGTAGTTTGCGCGCCACCCCAAGGGCGGCGTCCAGCGAGGCCACGTCCGCCAACAGAACAACGAACTCATCGCCACCCAATCGGGCGACCGTGTCCTCGTCGCGCAGTTGCTGTTGCAAGACCTGGGCCACGTCCATCAATAATCGGTCACCCGTTTCGTGGCCGAAGATGTCATTGACGTCCTTGAAATCGTCGAGATCAATGAACAAGAGCGCCAAATGGCGTTGCCGGCGTCTCGCCTGATGCAACGCCACGTCGAGCCGGTCCAGGAAGAGCTCACGGTTCGGCAACCCGGTCAGCGCATCGTGCCCAGCCTGCTGTTGCAGACGCTCGATCCGGCGTTGGTAACGCGAGATATCGAAGAACACCGCCAGATAGTGCTCCACGACGCCATCCACCCCGAAGACGGCGGTGATTCGCAGATGAACCGGAAGGTCCGCCTCGCCGCCGTCCTCCAGGTCGACCTCGCCGTCCCAGGTGGCATCACTCAACCAGACCTCGTTTCGCGAGGTCGGCGGCAACGCCGGCGGCAGGTCGGCCTGCGGAAACAGGTTCGCCAGCGGCAGAGATACCAGACCACTCTCGGTCCGACCAAGTGCCATGCAGGCTGCGTGGTTTGCCGATTCGATCAACCCGCGCCGGTCCACGACCAAGATGCCATCTCGCATGTGTTCGAACACCGCCGAGGCGACGCGAAGCCGTTCACCGATGCCGGGTGCGAAACAGGCCTCGCGCAGCGAAACCACTACCCCGGCGCTCCCCACCACTCCGTCATCGCCGGGGAGGGGAATCACGGTGAGGCGCAGCAGCTGCTCCTTGCCATCCCGCTTGAGCAGGACTTCTTCGTCATATACCGGTTTACGCGCTTCCAGCGCCCGCTGTACCGGGCACCGTTTTAACGCGACGAGCCCATCGCGATGAACGGGCGCACGGACATTCGGATGATCCACGGCCGTGACCTGCATGCCCGGTTGCAGCCCAAGCAACGCGGATGTCTGCTCGTTGCTATAAACCACCCTGCCATCTCTTCCCAGCACCATGATCGCCGGCATTTCCTCGTGCGGGGCCAGCGTCTGTTCGAGCACGGCTTCTGGAGAAAGCGGATCGGCGTCGTCCTCGACCGGGGCCACCTCTTCGACGAAAAAGTCGTCATGATGGGGACGCTCGCTCTCGGGCCGCATCAGCTGATCACCCATTTCTTCCAGGAAGGCAAAGAACCGCTCGCTCAGATCGGGATCGAGGCGGCCCTCCTCCCGTTCGGCCCGCATGATCCGCACCACCTGATCCGGAGGGAGCGCGTCCTTGTAGGGGCGCACTGCCGACAAGGCGTCGTGAATGTCCAAGAGTTGGAAGACGCGCGCCAGGTAAGGGATCTCTTCCTCAGCCAGGCCATCCGGATAGCCGCTGCCATCCCAGCGTTCATGGTGATGGCGAACAAGGGTCGCCAAGGGTCGCAAGACACGAATCTCTTGGCAGAGGCGCGCACCGACCACGGCATGGGTCTCCATGATGCGGCGCTCACGGGCAGTGAACCGACCGGTCTTCAGCAGCACCCGATCGGGCACCGCCAGTTTCCCGATGTCGTGAAGGACCCCGAGCCGACCCAGCAAGTCCAGAGATCGGCGATCCAACCCCAAATAGCGTCCGAACAAAACGCTATTGTGAGCGAGGCGGGTGCAGTGCTGGCCGGTGCTCCAGTCGCGTGCCTCCACCATGCGCGCAATGGTCAGATAGACGTGCTCGACCTCGTGCTGGGCATCGAAGCTGCGCTTTGTGCGAGCCGCCACGCTGATCCGCGCCAGCAACTCGTCGGGGCGGAAGGGCTTGCGAATGAAGTCCAACGCACCTTCGCGCAAGCTTTCGACGACTGCCTCGCCCCCACCGTAGCCACTGATCATCACCACCGCCAGGTATCGCTCCGGATAGCGATCCCGCAGCTCTCGCACCAGCTCGTCCCCGGACATCCGCGGCAGCCGGCGATCCACCAGCAGGACGTCGAACTCCTGCTGCTCCACCTGAACCAGGGCTGATTCGGCATCGGGAACTGCAACCGCGTAGAAGGGTCCTTGGGCGAGAATCTCCGTCAGGAGCCAGCGCTGGTCTTCGTCGTCTTCGACTATCAACACCTGTGCCGGTGGCGCCATTGCTTCTTCAGAGGCTGCTCTTGCAGGTCTGCGGCCACTCATCGTTTCGGCCCGTCATTCTTGTCGGGAGACAATCCCAGTAACTCGACCAGCTGACGCGGATCGAGGGGCTTACGCAGACAGGCCTCCGCCCCGGCTGCGCGCAAGCGATCACAAAGATCGGTGCCGCTCAGACCGGTGATGCCGATGATGCGCGTCCGACGAAGCCTCGGATCGGTTTTGATCCGCCGCGAGACGGAAAACCCGTCCATCCCCGGCAGCCCCAGGTCGAGAAGGACGACATCCGGCAGCCATTGCCTGACCATGTCGCACGCACGGCGCCCGTCCTTGGCAATGGCCACTTCGATCTGAGGATAGCCTTCGAGCATCGCCTCGAGGAAACCCCGAAAATCGGCATCGTCCTCGACGATCAGCACGCGCTGCCTGTTCGCAGTTCTCCCGATGCGGGGAGTGACAGCATTCCGACCGGGTTTTCGGCGGCCCTGTATGGTTTCCGTGCCGTTTCCGTGGTAGTGAGGCGTCTGGAACGCCAGTGGGCTGGACCAAGCGGCAAATAGCCGTCGCGAGGTACCGACCCGCGGTACCGAACTAAGGGATTGGAGAGAAATCACAAATCACGTTCTCCACGGCGACAAAACCACATCCCGATCTCCGTCGCCGCCTCTGGCAGAGTGAAGCCAAGCGAACTCTCGCCAGGCTTGTTGTTCTTGATTTTTCTGGCTCGGCATCATTTTCGGCGATGCCATTGAGCTTGCCCCAATTCTAGCTCATGGCGTCGAAGGGCGGAATCCCCTCACAATTTTGGCGGATTTACCTTACTGGCCCATCCATCGCCGGTGAGTATCGGCACCCCGGGTAGACCCCTCCGAACCCGGCGCAGCCGAATCGGCCAGATCCTTTCGCACTCGCCGCTTCAGAGCCCAAGGGCCGCGGCGCCCCCCTTTCCTGCCAAGCGCTGATAGACTTGGCGCCTACCAGAACAGCAAAACCATCGCCGTCCCGAAGGAGAAGCCATGAAACTCGAATCCATCGCCCTGCATCACGGCTACACCCCGGAGCCCACCACCAAGGCCGCGGCCGTGCCCATCTATCAGACCACCTCCTACGTATTCGACAACACCCAACACGGCGCGGATCTGTTCGACCTGAAGGTGCCGGGCAACATCTATACGCGCATCATGAACCCCACCACCGACGTGCTGGAGCAGCGCATGGCGGCGATGGAGGGAGGTGTGGGCGCATTGGCCCTGGCCTCGGGGATGGCGGCCATCACCTATGCCATCCAGACCATCTGCGAAGCCGGAGACAACATCGTCAGCACCAGCCAGCTCTATGGCGGCACCTACAACCTGTTCGCCCATACCCTGCCTCGCCAGGGCATCGACGTCCGCATGGCCTCGTATGACGATTTCGAGGGAATCGAGGGCCACATCGACGGCAACACCAAGGCGGTGTTCTGCGAATCCATCGGCAACCCGGCCGGCAATGTCGTGGACATCGAGCTATTGGCCGAGATCGCCCACCGCCACGGCGTGCCGTTGATCGTGGACAACACGGTGGCCACGCCCTATCTATGCCGGGTGTTCGAGCATGGGGCGGACATCGCCGTGCATTCGCTGACCAAATACATTGGCGGCCATGGCACCACCATCGGCGGGGTCATCGTCGACTCGGGCAAATTCGACTGGGTCGCCAACAAGGATCGCTTCCCCATGCTCAACGAGCCCGACCCCTCCTACCATGGGGTGGTCTATACCGAGGCGTTGGGTGAGGCGGCCTACATCGGCCGCGCGCGGGTGGTGCCCCTGCGCAACACCGGCTCTGCCCTCTCGCCCCACAGCGCCTTCCTGATCCTGCAGGGGCTCGAAACCCTCGGGCTGCGCATGGAGCGCCACTGCGAGAATGCCCTGGCGGTGGCGCAACACCTGCAACAGCATCCCAAGGTCACCTGGGTAAGCTACGCCGGTCTGCCGGACAGCCCGCACTATCTCAATGCCCAGAAGATCACGGGCGGTCGCGCCTCCGGCATACTCAGCTTCGGCATCCGCGGCGGAAAGGCGGCAGGGGCGCAGTTCATCGACGCCCTGCAGATGATCCTGCGCCTGGTGAACATTGGCGACGCCAAATCCCTCGCCTGTCACCCGGCATCGACCACCCACCGCCAGCTGAGCCCCGAGGAGCTGGCAAGCGCCGGCGTGAGCGAGGATCTGGTACGCATCTCGGTCGGCATCGAGCACGTCGATGACATCATTGCCGACATTGACCAGGCGCTCGACAAGGTGACTGCCGCCTGAAGCCCCTTGGCGCCTTGCTGTATCCCTGACAAAGAGCCTGCTCCTGCCCCCGGTGAGCCTGTTCCTGCTCATCCTGGCGGGTGGGATCGCTTGGCGGCGTGCTTGGGCGAGAGCGGTGTTCGTGTTTGCAAGCCTCGTTTTGCCGGTGCTCAGCCTGCCGATCGTCTCGCCTATGCTGGCGATGCCGCTGGAACCCTACCCGGCCCTGGCACCCGATCGGCTGAAGAATATCGAAGCCCAGGCCTTCGTGGTACTGGCGGCCGGTCGCCATACCGGCGCACCGGAATACGGCGGTGATACCGTCGGGGCGATCAGTCTGCAGCGTGCCCGCTATGCAGCCTTTCTACAGCGCCACACCGGTCTGCCGCTGATCGTCAAATGAAGAATCCACTTCACCGTTTTCCTCGAATTCCACCATGCGCGCATCCGAGAGCATGGCCCGCAGCATCTGCTCGGTGGTGCCCCGCTCGAGCACTTCGTACAACACCTTGAAACCAAGCGGCCCCTTGGGGAAACCCTGATAAAAGCCCTCCCTGGCTTTATCAGGGTACGCTGCGCCGCAAACGCGGTTTGCGACGTGCTTCAAAATCAATCGCTTATAGCGATCGATTTTGGCGACTCTTCCCTGAGCCGCGGAAGGTCTGAATTTTTCAGACCTTCCCTTGATGGCGGGCCTGGCACCGATATGCAGGAAGAGATCGGCACCCTCGTTCTTCACCATGACAGACAGATAGGCACCGGCCCGGGTCTCCGGGTTGTTGCGGGTCGCTTCGTTTGCGAACCGGTCGAGCGCCTGCCCGGGGTGCAATGCCAGGTCGATGGCGGCGAGCTGCGCGGTTGTCGGTCGGTGAATCTCACCCCGGCCTCCCTGGCGCCCCAGGCACCCGCCCAGACCCGTAAGGTGGACAAGACTAGCCTGCTCTCGTGGCAGGCCAACAAGTACTCGGCACCCATGGCCTACCAGGGCCGCCGGGTCGGGGTGCGGACCGACGCCGGCGAGCTGGTGCTATCGGACCTCGAGACGGGGCAGGCGATCCCCCGCCATGTCATCTCCCAGGACAAGGGGACGGTCATCCGCAACAAGGACCACTACCCCGACTAGGTAGAGGCACCGCGCAAGGTGCCGGGTCGCAAGGGCATGAACTGGATCGAAGAGGACTGGGTGGATGAGGAGGAGACGGTCCATCGCGGGCCGGATGAATAAACGTCATCCATCGGGTTGAAGAATTTTCTGCTGCGTCTCCCACGACTTCGGCGGATCCACTGCCAGCGTGTCGTCGGGAGTGGCGGCCATGATGCCGTTTTCTCAGGATGGGCCAAGCCGTTGTTTGAACTTCCCCTCCCATCCCTCCCCGCAAGTGGGGGAGGTGAAATTCCGGTTTTTTTTCAGACTTTCCCTGAAAGGCGGAGAAGGTTGAGAAACGCCCTGCTCTCCCATCGGGAACGGCTTCTGATTTCCGCCTCAGGGACGCCACTGGCTGAAGACGTAGCCTTGGCTCTCCTGCGACTGATGACAGGAGAAACAGGACGCACCGCCGTCGCTGGTGAGCCGTTCGACACGGCTGTTGCCGGCGAACCCTTCGAATCCCCATCCCCCGGTTGATCGATAGCGATTCCGGTCTCGCACCATAACACCGACCAGCTTGCGATCGCCCTCCGTCAGCGCAGCATCCTTGTCGACATAGTGGAGCAGATCGAATACCAGCACCGCCCCGTCGGGATATTTGCCGCTGCGTAGCCCCCGGAGGGCCTTGTCATTGGCGTAGACGTGGTGAATACCCTGAAACGGGTTGGCCAGTGCATGCCCCGGCTTGATGACCATCGATTTGACGTGATTCCAGGTCCGATAGCCATCAGGATAAGGCACCTCGCCCTCAGCCAGGGCCAACGCAGACAGCAGTAGCGCGGTCGATAGTACTAATGTCTTCATCATTTCCGTCCTCCCGGTTCGTATGGAATGCCTCTCTATTAGTTTCGTTTCGATACTATATGACGCCGCCCCCCTTGTCAAGGTAGTTTTGAATCCATACTATTAACTCATGGATGAGCCCGAACTTCTGATTGATCTGCTCGAACACATTGGTCTACTGCTGCGCACCGAACGGCGTCGCCAATCCGCGACCCACCGTCTTTCCGAAGTCCATCTGGCCATTCTGGATTACCTCGCCCATTGCAACCGGTTCAGCAATACCCCGCTCGCCGTCAGCACCTATCTGGGAATTACCAAGGGGACCATCTCCCAATCCATCAAGCTGCTGGAGTCAAAGGGACTGATAAAGAAGGAAACGGACAAGGACGACCGGCGGGTCATCCACCTTTCACTGACACGGAAGGGTTCCGCCATCACCCGAAGCCGTCCTGCTGCCAACTGGCGCAAGGCATTGCAGAGGCTAGACAATGACGATCTGCGCCATGCCACCCAGGTATTGCGGCAGCTACTCGACCAACTGCAGAAAGAGAACGGCTACAAGACCTTCATGCAATGCCGAAGTTGTCGACACCTCTTGGCGAACGAGGCAGGCGCTTATCGTTGCGGGCTGACACAGCAGCCCCTGAAACCCCGCGATCTGGGAAAGATCTGTGTCGAACACGAACCTGGCAGTCCTGGAGCAGCGGAATCCGGCTGACATCGCTCGTGACACGGAGCGCGTTCCGGCGCCACCAATGAGGGAAGCTCTGCTGTCAAGGGGGGGAAATGCGCTCCACTCCACCCATATAGGGCCGCAGTGCCTCCGGAATCGCCACGCTGCCGTCCGCCTGCTGATAGTTCTCCAACACCGCCACCAGGGTACGACCCACCGCGAGGCCGGATCCGTTCAGGGTGTGCAACAGTTCCGGACGACCGGTTTCGGGGTTGCGCCAGCGAGCCTTGAGGCGACGCGCCTGGAAGTCGAGGAAGTTGGAACAGGAGGAGATCTCGCGATACCTGCCCTGCCCCGGCAGCCAGACCTCCAGGTCATAGGTCTTGGCGGAGGAAAACCCGAGGTCGCCGGTGCAGAGGGTGACGACCCGATAGGGCAGCTCCAGCTTCTGCAGAATGGCCTCGGCATGGCCGGTGAGTTGCTCCAACACGTCGAAAGACTCTTCCGGTCGCACTGCCTGCACCAGCTCGACCTTGTCGAACTGGTGCTGGCGGATCATGCCGCGGGTGTCACGCCCATAGGCCCCGGCCTCGGAGCGGAAACAGGGGGTGTGGGCGACCCACCTGCAAGGCAACTGGTCCGCCTCGAGGATGACGTCACGCACCAGGTTGGTCACCGGGACCTCGGCGGTGGGGATCAGGTAGTAGTCGGTGTCCTCCAGGTGGAACAGGTCTTCGGCAAACTTCGGCAGCTGCCCGGTGCCGTACAGGCTGTCGCTGTTCACCATGTAGGGGACATAGGTCTCGCGGTAGCCATGCTCGCTCGTATGCACGTCCAGCATGAACTGGGTCAGGGCGCGATGCAGCCGGGCCACCGGGCCATGCATCACCACGAAACGCGAGCCGGTGAGCTTGGCCGCGGCATCGAAATCCAGCCCACTCAGTGCCTCGCCGATATCCACGTGATCCTTGGGTTCGAAGTCGAACCGCGGGATATCGCCCCAGGTGCGTTCCTCACGGTTGTCCTCTTCATCGCTGCCATCCGGTACCGACGTGTCCGGAAGATTGGGGATCCCCAGATAGATCTGCTGGAGGGCGGCCTGGACCTCTTCCAGTTCGGCCTCGGCCACCTTGAGCCGATCTCCCAGGCTGGCCACCTCGTCCAGCAGCGGCTGGATGTCCTCTCCCGCCGCCTTGGCTCGACCGATGGATTTCGAGCGGGTATTGCGCTCGCTCTGCAATTCCTGGGTGCGCACCTGCAACGACTTGCGTTGTGCCTCAAGCTCGCGGATACGATCGGTCGGCAGAATGAAACCGCGGCGCGCCAGCTGTCGTGCCACCTCGTCCAGTTCGGTACGCAGTCGTTTGGGGTCCAGCATCTCTGTTATTCCAGGTTGGCCCGGGCCGGCCAGGAAA
>RFHJ01000251.1 GCA_003696905.1 Gammaproteobacteria bacterium
CGCGGGGGGAGGTTAGGAGGGGGGTACGCTATTATTCGAACGCCGCCTCCCCGGCCCCCGTCGCTCTAATCGCCCCCCTACAAGAGGGGGAAGGTGAAAAATCGAATTCATCAGGCCTCTTTTAACTGTTGTCCATAATACCGGACAGGTAAAGCCCCCCAGATCAAACGATCGTCAAAAATCCCTGACCATCGCCCATTGCATTGCCCCGGAGAGACCCGACATGTCCCCCAACCCCGTCCACGATCTCATTCGCCGCCACAGCTCGGTCCGCCAATACACAGATGCACCAATCGACGAAGATCTTCTGAAAGAAATCGTCTGTTGTGGACAGGCCGCTTCTTCCTCGAGCTTCATCCAGGCCTACAGCCTGGTGCGGGTCTGCAACCACGACAAGCGCAAGACCATCGCCGAGGCCGCAGGCGGCCAGGCATGGGTCGCTGCCGCACCGGAGTTTCTGGTGATCTGCGCGGATCTGCAGCGGGTCGCCTACGCCTGCCGAAAGGCCGATGCCGGCGAGCTGGAAGGGTGGACCGAACATTTCATCACCGCCACCGTCGACGCGGCGCTGATGGCGCAGAACATGATGCTCGCCGCAGAAGCGGCCGGACTCGGGGGCGTATTCATCGGCGGCATTCGCAACGACCCGACAACGGTGGCCGAGCTGCTGGCGTTGCCGAAACAGGTCTACCCCGTTTTCGGCCTCTGCCTCGGCTGGCCCGCGCAGCGCAATCCGGTCAAACCAAGGTTCCCCGTGGAAGCCATCGTCCACACCGACCGATACGACGCCCAAGGCGTCCCGGGCTATGTCGATGCCTATGATCAGACCATGATGGACTACTACCGAACCCGCGACAGCAACGCCCGCCAGAGCGATTGGTCGACCCAGACCGCCGCGGCGGTGCAGGGAAAGAAACGGCAGCATATGCTGGGGTTCCTCCAAGCCAGAGGCTTCTTGAAACGATAAGAAGTGACTGACAGCGGGCCACTTCAGAACCAGGATGCCAGGACTTGTCTCAATCCTTTATCGCTATGCCAGACTCCTCGCACCATTCCCGCAGGGCCTTTTCCTGGGCCTCGTTTTCGAATTCATACCATTTCTCGAGCATCCCTTTCCGCTCCAGGAGCGCCTTGAATCTGCCGTAGGCCCCTCTCCTTCTGAAGATGTCCTCGATCTCATCTGCCTCATCGGGCAGGAATCCATAGGCAAAATTGAGGACGAGCGGCTTGCCGAGCCCCAGATCACTCTTGTGCGGCAGCGCGATGTACCGGTCCGGATCGTCGATATCTTCTGGTAGCTCCTCCTCGTTGGCTCCGATCGCCGAATGGTAGTAGATGTTGCCGGTGTCGAGATCTATGTAGGCCTCGTGCTCGTAGGGATCGCCGAAGTTGACGAAGTCGAAGGCCATGACGACGTCTTGGAAGGGGATTTTCATGTTTCTCGACTCATCGGAAGAACGGCCGGAATCTATTCTAGCGTAATGAGACGCCTATCCTGCAGCGACAGCGCGCTATTCCGACGCATTCGGATAGAGCGGAGGGAGCATTTCTTCGTCGTCTCCGGAAGCCCGTGCCGGCACCTCGCCGCCAAAGCCCTCTCGAAAGATCTCGCACAGACCCCGCCAATTGGCCTCGGGCTCGCCGGCGCCGTAGAGGGCGCGGTCCAGGGCCTCGAACGCGGCGGCCTGGTCGGGGCGTCGGCGGGCCAGTGCCGGCAGATCGAGGGGCGGGTCGTCAGGCCATTGCTCCCGCGCCAACGCCAGCAGAGCGGCCGCGACCTTGCGTGGCTCGCCCGCCTCGCAGGCCTTGGCCAGATCCTCGCGTGCCCGGCGTAGTGCCGCTGCATCGGATTTCACCCTGGACGGGGACGATTTCGGCCGCTCGGCCGCTGCCGGGCGTTGTTGCGGCTGTCTTGGCCGGCGCGCCAGCCAGAGGCCGGTCAGGACCAGGACGACCAGCAGTGCCAGGGCCCAGGGCCACCATTGCCATGGATTGCCAGCCCCTTCCGAGGCGGGGGGGCTTGCCGGCCCGGACCGGGACGAAGGGGCGGGCGCGGCCTTTGCCGTCGGTGGCGGTGTCACCTTCGTCTGACCACCCGCGCCCGGCAGAACCTCCAGCTCCCAGCGCGGCAGCACTGTCTCGCGCTCCTTGTCCTGGGTTATGTCCCACCAGCGCACGCGCACCTCGGGCAGCACCAGCTTGCCCGCCTTCTGCGGGACTATGGCGAAGGCGCGCTGGATCTCGCCCACCACCCAGCCGGCCTCGACCCGGTTGCTGGTCGTGGGCTGCTCGGGATAGACCTTGTAACTGGGACCGTCGGCCAGTTCCGGTTCGGGCAACTGGGAACCTTCCAGCCCCTTGGCGCGCAACGCCAATACCCGTGTCACCGGCTCGCCCACGCGCAGGGTCAGCGGGCTTTCGCTCCAACTGTCGTAGAGCTTCACGTCGGCCGCCGGCAGCCAGTGCTGGCCCTTGAATTCCTTGGGCGGCGGCAGGACCTTCAGCGTCTTCGAGGTGCTGCGGGCGACCACCGGCTCCCCTTTGGCGAAGAAGGGATCATTTTCGAAGATGTCGTCGAACGGATCCTCTTCGAAGAAGCGATCGAAGAAGGGATCGCCGAATGACCGTCTACGCCGGGGCTTGGGCTTCTTGGGCTTGGCAATGCGTCCGTTGAACACCACCGAGGGCACCCGTAGCTCGCCGCTGCGTTGTGGGAACATCGCATAGTCGCGCTCGATCACCTGATAGCGCAGGCCGTTGCGCACCGTCTCATAACGCCGTTCCTTGCCCAGTCGCTCGAAGATCACGTCCGCGTCCGGCTGCGGCTCGCTCATCTGCCCGTCCAGTATCCGAACCCGGTAGTAGAGGCGCACGGTCAGCTTCACCTGCTGCTGCACATAAGGGTCGCGGCCACCGGTGTCGATCTCCGTCTCGACGAAGAGCTTTTCCGCGTTGCGTTTTGCCACCTCGGGAGGCACAGGCAAAACATGCACCATGATCGGCCGGGTCTTGTCACCGCCCATGGGGATAGACGGGATCACCAGGTCTCCGATACGGGTTGGCCGCAGCTTGATGCGCCAGCCGGAACGGCTGCTCTGGCGCCCGTTGTTGAAGCTGAAGCTGCTGAAGGTGCCGCTGCTCAGCACCTCGAAGTCCTTTTTGAGCGGTGAGAGTTCCGGCTTCCCGGAGAGGCCGGCGTCTGACTCCAGGGTGAGCGTCAGGGTATCGCCCTCGTAGACGGTCTGTCGATCGACGCTGGCGGACACGCCGGCCTCAGCGGTGTGCAGCAACAGCCAGAGCACGAGCCAGAGAAGGACAAGCAGCGTCCTCCGATGCGGTTCGCGGCGCTCACCGCATCCTACGACGGACCTTAGAACAGTAGGATGCGGTGAGGAACGAACCGCATCTGTGCCGGCGGGCGACGTCTTTCCGTATCCGCAGGAAATGCCGGGAAAGAACATCGCAACCACCTCAAAGAGGCCCCGCGCTCCGTTTCGAATCGACTGCATCTTCCGTTTCCCCCCGCCTTACCAGGGCTGTATATCGCCAGCCGCCCTGCCCTGACGCTGGCGCTGCTGATACTGATAGCGAAACTTGCGGCGCAGCAGCCCACCCGGATCGTCCGGGATGCGCCGCAGCCACTGCTCGGCCGCCATGCGCTCTTCGCTGGGCAGCGGTTGCGCCTGGCCGCCCGACCCTGAGGCACGTTGCCGCGGGGGCATCTGCACGCCCTGCGGCTGCGGTGCCGGTTGCCGCTCTTCGGACGTCCCCTCGCGGGCCTTTTCCTGCTGCGCCTGGAGGGCCTCCTCGAAACTTTGGGCCGGTCCCTGTTGCGAGCCGCTCTCGGTGCCTTGCTTGCCGGGCGTTTGCTGCTTCTGGTCCGGCTGAGAACCTCCCTGTTTGCCCTCGCGCTGGCCTTCCTGTTGGCCTTCCTGCTGACCTTGTTGCTCTCCCTGCTGCTGCCCCTGCTGCTGTCCCTGCTGCTGTCCCTGCTGCTGTCCCTGCTGCTGTCCCTGCTGCTGACCTTGCTGCTGACCTTGCTGCTGACCTTGCTGCTGACCTTGTTGCTGTCCTTGTTGCTTTCCCTGCTGCTGGTCTTGCTGCTGCCCCTGTTGCTGCTCGCGCTTTTGCCTCTCCTTTTCCTTCAGCAGCGCCTCGACCAGTTTACGATTCGCCTTCGCGTCGGCATCGTCAGGCCGGAGCTTCAGCGCTTGGTCATAGGCCTCAATGGCCTCTTTCAGTCGACCGAGTCGTGCCAGGGCATTGCCCTTGTTATACAGGGCCTCGGCGCGTGTGTCCGGGTTCTTGCTCTCTGCCGCAGCATCGAAGGCCGCCAGGGCGCCTGCGTAGTCACCGAGCTTGTACTGTGCCGCCCCCTTGCGCAGAGGCGTCTCCGCCAGGCGCGCCGCCTCCTCGGGCCGGTTCTGTGATAGCGCTTCGGCCGCCCGCTGCTCGGACCGTTTCCACAGGCTCTCCCATAGCGCCTTCCAGTCGGGGCCGGCCTGCTGTTCGGCCGTTGGGGAGCCGGTCGGCTCTCCGGTCGCGGCCCAGGCGGGCTGTGGCATGGGCGCGAGCCCCACGACGACCATCGCCATGACCACCAGCCAGCCGCGCCGGAACGCCAGCGCACCGATCAGGGCGAGCGGCAGCAGCAACCAGGGAGCGACCTCGCGCCATTGGTCCGCCTGCTGGTCGACCTCCTTGATCAATTGCTCCGGTCCCTGCACCGGCGGCAGCAGCTCGGCCAGGTCGCTTTCGTCGGTGGCGATGCGCCGGTAGCGCCCGCCGCCCGCCTCTGCCAGGCGCTGCAGTGCCGCCTCGTCGAGTTTCGGGGTGACGATCTTTCCGGACTGGTCGCGCACGAAGCCGCCCCGCCCATCCGGCAGGGGCGCCCCCTCGGGTGTGCCCACGCCCAGGACCGCAACCGGGTAGCCCCGTTGACGCAGGGCGCGGGCCTCGTCGATCGCAGCCAGATCGTTGTAGCCATCGGTGATCAGCAGGATGCGTCCCCGCGGCACGCCCGCCTGCTCGAGCAGCCTTCCCGCCTCGTGCAGACCCAGGTCCACACGACTGCCCTGGACCGGCATCAGCTCGGGGCGCAGGGCACTCAACTGCGCGGCAATGGTCTCGGTATCGGTGGTCAGCGGTGTCACGGCAAAGGCGTCGCCGGCGAAGACCGCCAGCCCCGTCTGGCCCTCGCGGCGCTGGCGCAGCAGGTCACGCACCTTGAACTTCGCACGCGCCAGTCGCGACGGCGGAAGATCCGGAGCGTTCATCGAGCGGGACAGGTCGAGGACGACCACCAGGGCATCGCCGCCCTGCACCACCGGCATGGGCTTGCGCTCCCATACCGGACCGGCGAGGGCGATCACCCCCAGCAGCCAGCCCACGGCCAACAGCCACCACCAGACCGGGCGGCGAGAGGCCGGCTCCTCCTTTTCGAGCAGGACCGCCTGCAATGCCGGGTCCATCACCCGGCGCCAGGGGTTGGCCGCCCCACCGGCCCGTCGCAGCCCCCACCAGACCAGACCGAGCAACGGTAGGAGGAGCAACCACCCGGGATACAGGAAATGGAACGGCTCAGGCATGACGTCGTCTCCCGATGCCACCTAGCCAGAGCGCCAGTAGCAGGCTGATCAGCAGGGCCAGACCGAGGGGCCAGCGGAACCGCTCGGCCACCGGGCGATAGGTCTTCTCTTGACGGCTGGCCGGCTCCAACTTGTCCAGCTCGTCGTAGATGGCCTCCAGCTCACGCGGATCGCGCGCCCGGAAATAGCGCCCGCCGGTCTTGCGGGCGATGGCGCGCAGACTCGCTTCATCGAGATCGGCGCCCATGCGAAACGTCAGGCCCAGCATGCCGCGCACGACCCGCTCGCCACCGATGCCGATGGTGTAGATCCGCACCCCCTCCTGCGCCGCCAGATCGGCCGCGCGCAGCGGATCGATGGTGCCTGCATTGTTGGCCCCGTCGGTCAGCAGGATCAGCACCCGGTTGCCGGTGGGCGAGTTGCGCAGCCGCTTCACCG
>RFHJ01000005.1 GCA_003696905.1 Gammaproteobacteria bacterium
CAGTGGTGAATAAAGATCGAGGCAGTCCTGCCGATCCATCCCGGTAGTCGAGGAAGGTTCGAAAATCCAGAACTGCCTCGGTTCAGGGATAGCGGCCAAAATCGATCGCTCAATGGCGATTGATGTTGAAGCCGGCCGCAAACCGCGTTTGCGGCTTAGCATGCCCCGATGAAGCCAAGGACGGCTTTTGTCAGGGTTTCCTCGAGAGGGAGGTTGTTCCATGGTCCGGCTTGTCTGCTCGAAAGCGGTCGTTCTCGTCTTGTCGTTGATGTCGTCCGGGTCATTCGCCGCAGGCGCGGCCTGTGTGGTGGCCAAGTTTCAGGGGCAGACGCTCGACTATGAACTGGTCTTCACCAGGGGGCATGTCTCCGAGGCCCAGGAGGAGGGCGAGCGTCGCCTGAAGAAGAAGGGCTATGGCGACTACTACAAGCATCTCGATATCGTACGTGGTCAGAATCTGACCAGCCTGCCCCATGGCTATGCGGTGGTCATCCGCAGCGAATTCAAGGATGCGCGCGGCAAGCCCCGTTCCCTGATCGGCTGTGGTTTCAGCGCCAGCTCCTGGGACGAGGCGCTCTGGGACGCCCTGCGGGACGGTCAATCCTACTTCTGGGGATGGAAGCCGGACCGGGACGGATACCAGGTGCTGAAAAAGGTTCGATTCTGACCGACTGCCGGAAGCGGGGCGCCGCATTTCGGAAAAACCCCAAAAACTCCGTTCGATAGCGACGAGGCAAGGGCTGGCGGCCGATCGGCCGGGTCTGGTGTACCTTTGCGCCATTGGAGATAAGCGCAGAGTAATATTAGAATGTACTTTTTATGGGTCGCGCCAAGGGACCCGCGAAGACGCAGATTTTCATAAGGACCTTCCGATGCAGGATCCGACAGAATACAAAGACAGTGAGATAGGACGGGTCGATGTAAAGAACACGACCTGCTATATGTGCGCCTGCCGCTGCGGTATCCGAGTCACTCTGAGGGATGGCGAGGTCCGGCATATCGAGGGCAACCCGGAGCACCCGCTCAACAAGGGGGTGATCTGCGCCAAGGGTGCCTCGGGCATCATGAAGCAGTATTCGCCGGCGCGCCTGACCAAGCCATTGCTGCGCCGCAAAGGGGCATTGCGCGGTGAGTCGGATTTCGAGGAGATCTCCTGGGATCGGGCCTTCGAGATCATGGAGGAGCGCCTCTCGCATCTGCGCGCCACCGATCCGAGCAAGTTCGCCATCTTCACCGGGCGCGACCAGATGCAGGCCCTCACCGGTCTGTTCGCCAAGCAGTTCGGTACCCCCAACTACGCGGCCCATGGGGGCTTTTGTTCGGTCAACATGGCCGCCGGCATGATCTACACCATCGGTGGCTCCTTCTGGGAGTTCGGCGGTCCCGATCTGGACCGGGCCAAGCTGTTCGTGATGATCGGCACCGCCGAGGATCACCATTCCAACCCGATGAAGATCGCGATCTCGAAATTCAAGCGTCGGGGCGGGCGCTTCATCTCCATCAACCCGGTGCGTACCGGCTATTCGGCCATCGCCGACGAATGGGTGCCGATCCGACCCGGTACCGACGGGGCACTGTTCCTCGCCATCATCCACGAGCTGATCGCCCAGGGCCTCTATGATCGGGAGTTCCTGGTCAATTACACCAATGCCGCGGAGCTGATCGATCTGGACGAGTCTTCCAGTGACTACGGCATGTTCATCCGCACCGACAAGCCGGTGGAAGAGGGCTGTTTCGATCCGCAGAACAAGTTGTGGTGGGACCGCAAGACCAACAGTCCGGTGGATGTGCGAACCGAGGGTGCGGATCCCTTCCTGCTGGGCGAGTTCGAGATCGACGGGAAGCCGGTCAAGACCGCCTTCCAGCTGCTCAAGGAGCGGGTCGAGGAATACAGTCCCGAATGGGCGGAGGGCATCACCGGCATCCCGGCCGAGACCATACGCCGCCTGGCCCACGAGATGGGCGTGACCGCTCGTGACCAGAAGATCGAGCTGCCCATTCAATGGACCGACGTCTGGGGCAATGAGCACCAGAGCGTGAAGGGCGGGCCGGTGGCCTTTCACGCGATGCGGGGCCTGGCAGCTCATTCCAACGGATTCCAGACCATTCGCGCCATGAGCGTGCTCATGACCCTGCTCAACACCATCGATACCCCCGGGGGCTTTCGTCACAAGGCGCCCTTCCCGCGTCCGATTCCGCCTTGCCCAAAGCCGCCGAAGCGCTGGGAGGATGTGCAGCCCAACACGCCGCTCAACGGCATGCCACTGGGCTGGCCGGCCGATCCCAACGATCTGTTCGTGGACGACGACGGCGAGCCGCTACGGATCGACAAGGCCTTCTCCTGGGAGTATCCGCTGTCGGTGCACGGCCTGATGCACAATGCCATCACCAACGCCTGGCGGGGCGACCCCTACAGGATCGATACGCTGCTGCTGTTCATGGCCAACATGGCCTGGAACTCGTCCATGAACACCGCCAGCGTACGCGAGATGCTCACCGATCGCGACGAGAATGGCGAATACAAGATCCCGTTCCTCATCGTGTGCGATGCTTTCGACTCGGAGACGGTGGCCTTCGCCGACCTGGTCCTGCCCGATACCAGTTACCTGGAGCGTCACGATGTGATGTCCATGCTCGATCGTCCCATCTCCGAATTCGACGGGCCGGTGGATTCGGTGCGGATCCCGGTGTTGCCGCCCAAGGGAGAGTGCAAACCGTTCCAGGATGTGCTGGTCGAGCTGGGCTCACGGTTGAAGCTGCCCGCCTTCGTGAATGAGGACGGCAGCCGCAAGTTCCGCGACTATCCGGATTTCATCGTCAACTACGAAACCTCGCCGGGTTCCGGGATCGGCTTTCTGGCCGGCTGGCGCGGCAAGGGCGGCGAGAAGTTCCTCAAGGGCGAGCCGAATCCGCGCCAGTGGGAGATGTATGCGCAGAACAACTGCTTCTTCCACTATGAACTGCCCAGGTCCTACCAGTACATGCGCAACTGGAACAAGGGCTATCTGGAGTGGGCGAGGGCCCATGGCATGACCCGGTACGCCGAGCCCATCAATGTGCACATCTACTCCGAGGTGTTGCAGAAGTTTCGCCTGGCCGCCGAGGGCAGGCGTCCGGGCAGGCAGCCACCGGAACGGCTGCGCCGGCGGCTTCAGACCTACATGGATCCATTGCCGTTCTACCACGAGACGCTGGAAGCGACCCTGGTGGATACGCGCGAATATCCGGTGAACGCGGTCACCCAGCGCCCGATGGCGATGTACCACTCCTGGGACAGCCAGAATGCCTGGCTGCGGCAGATCCACACCTACAATTACCTCTATGTGAATCCCCGGTTGGGCGAGGCGCAGGGCTTTGCCGACGGTGACTGGGTGTGGGTGGAATCACCCCACGGCAAGGTGCGCTGCATGGCCCGCTTCTCCGAGTCGGTCGAGCCCGGCACCGTCTGGACCTGGAACGCCATCGGCAAGGCAGCAGGCGCCTGGGGTCTCTCCCCCAGGGCGAACGAGTCCCAGCAGGGCTTCCTGCTGAATCATGTGATCAGCGAGGAGCTGCCGCCCTGTGATGCCGGTGAGCATCTCTCCAATTCCGACCCGGTGACCGGGCAGGCGGCCTGGTACGACGTCCGCGTGAAGGTCTACAAGGCGGACGAGAGCGAGCCGAACCAGAGCTTCCCGCAGTTCAAGCCCCAGCGCCGCGTGCCCGGCATGGACCCGAGACGGGGTAAATGGCAGGCCTATTTTGCAGGCATGTTCCGCAAGAAAAGCGGCATCGAATAAGTGGCACGGAGTATCTGAACGATGACACAACTGGCCTTGGTAATCGATCTGAATGTCTGCGTGGGTTGTCACGCCTGTGTCACTTCGTGCAAGGAGTGGAACACCTCGGGCTGGGCCGGTCCCATGACCGATCAGCGACCCTATGACGCGGACCCCACCGGCACCTTCTTCAATCGGGTCCAGACCTTCGAGGTCGGGGAGTATCCGAATACCGAGACGGTCCATTTCCCCAAGAGCTGTCTGCATTGCGAGGAACCGCCCTGTGTGCCGGTCTGCCCGACCGGGGCCTCCTACAAGCGCAAGGACAATGGGGTGGTGCTGGTGGACTACGACAAGTGCATCGGCTGCAAGTATTGTTCATGGGCCTGCCCCTATGGGGTGCGCGAGCTGGACGAGATGCAGAAGGTGATGAAGAAATGCACCCTCTGTATCGACCGCATCACCGACGAGAGCAAGCCCGAGTCGGAGCGCAAGCCCGCCTGCGTGCTGGCCTGTCCCACCAGCGCGCGCCTGTTCGGCGACGTCCACGACCCGGACTCCGAGGCCTCGGTGGCGATCCGTGAACGCGGAGGCTACCAGCTGATGCCGGAGTGGGGGACCGAGCCGGCGAACCACTATCTGCCGCGGCGCAAGACCCGGATCCAGATCTTCGAGGACGAACTGATCCGCGCCGACAATCCGCTCGACAAGGAACATCCGCTACCGGCGGCCACGGGCGACACCCTGGATGACGTGTCGTTCTGATGATGGATTTGAACCGCAAAGGACGCCAAGTTACGCAAAGTCATTTGTATGATGCCTGTTGAGGGTCTTTTACTTGGCAGGGTGCTTGAGAGATAGCTTGCTTCTTGGCTTGACACCGGGACCTGACAGGTCTGTGCCATTGGAAACTTTGCGTCCTTCGCGGTTCAGTTGATTGATTTGATTTAGAGGCGACGAAAATGCATCCGGCCTTTTCCGTTATCTTCCTGACCACCCTCATCGGCGCGGCCCAGGGCATGTTCATGGCCCTGGTGACCGGGCAGGTCTATTCCATGGCCAATCTGCTGGAGCCGCAGGATTCGGTGAGCTTCTACGCGGCGGGCAGCCTGATTGCCCTGGCATTGCTGGGTGGTGGCCTGGTGGCGGCCGTTTTCCACCTGGGCAAGCCGAGCTATTTCTTCACCCGCGCCTGGCGGGGCATCACCCAATGGCGTACCTCCTGGCTGTCCCGCGAACTGATCGCCCTGCCGGTCTTCATGTTGCTGGTGGCGCTCTATGGTGGCGCTCACTATCTTGGCTGGACGTCGCCGTTCTTTACCATCAAGGGGGTGATTCCGATCGATCCGAGTCTGGTGATTGGTGTGATCGGCGTGTTGATGGCCATCGTGCTCTATGTCTGTACCGCCATGATCTATGCCAGTCTGCGTTTTCTGCAGGAGTGGCACAGCCCCCTGACCGTGATCAACTTCATCCTCTTCGGTCTCGCCTCCGGCTTTACCCTTACGGCCGCCTTTTCCGCCTGGCAGGGCGTTGACCTGGTGGGTTTCTATGGCACCTGGGCGGTGGTCTTCACCATCCTGGCCGCCATCACCCGGGGCTTCTCGATGTTGCGCAACAGCCGCATCAAGCACAAGAGTAGTATGCGCACCGCGCTTGGTATCCGCCACAACAAGATCACCCAGCGTTCCATGGGTTTCATGGGTGGCTCGTTCAACACCCGCGAGTATTTCCATGGCAAGAGCGATGCCACCCTAGAGGTAGTGCGTCTGTTCTTCCTGCTGATGGTGTTCGCGGTGCCGGTATTGTTGCTCGCAGCCAGTAATGCATTGGAATCGGCCAATCTGCCCATGCTGGCCTTTGCCGCCCAGTACATTGGCCTGGTCGCCGAGCGCTGGTATTTCTTCGCCGAGGCGAAGCATCCGCAGAACCTCTACTACCAGACGGTGGGATAACTAAGAAGTAAGAAGTGAGAAGTGAGAAGTGAGAAGTGCAAGAGGGGATTGCCTTCTCACTTCATACTCCGTGCAGCGCTCCGTCTGGTAACCTTGCGGCCATGAAAGAGCCACCGGAACTCCTGTCTCCTGCCGGCACCCTGCGCAACATGCGCTATGCCTTCGCCTATGGCGCCGATGCGGTCTATGCGGGCATGCCGCGTTACAGCCTGCGGGTGCGCAACAACGATTTCGACCGGGAGAACCTGCGGATCGGCATCACCGAGGCACACGCCCAGGGGAAGAAATTCTTTGTGGCAGCCAATGCCATGCCACACGGCGCCAAGCTGGACACCTTCCTGGACGACATGGCGCCGGTCGTGGCCATGGGGCCGGATGCCCTGATCATGGCCGATCCTGGCCTGATCATGCTCGTTCGCGAGCGCTGGCCGGAGATGCCCGTCCATCTCTCGGTGCAGGCCAACACCGTGAATGCCGCCGCTGTGCGGTTCTGGCAATCGGTTGGTATCAGTCGGGTGATCCTGTCGCGGGAACTGTCGCTGGAGGAGATCGCCGCGATACGCCAGGCCTGTCCCGATATCGAGCTGGAGGTGTTCGTGCACGGGGCGCTGTGCATCGCCTATTCGGGGCGCTGCCTGCTGTCCGGCTATTTCAATCACCGCGATGCCAATCAGGGTACCTGTACGAACGCCTGTCGCTGGGACTACCGGATAGCCCGCGATGCCTTCGAGGCCGCCCGGGACGAGGGGATCCCGGAGGTCCCGCTGTCGGAGGTCCAGCGGCATCCAGCGGCGGACGAGGTCTATTACCTCGAAGAGGGTAAGCGGCCTGGGGAGCTTATGCCAGTGTTCGAGGACGAACACGGCACCTATATCATGAACTCGCGGGACCTGCGGGCGGTCGAGCATGTCCATCGCCTCATGGAGATTGGCATCGACTGCCTCAAGATCGAGGGCAGGACCAAGTCGCACTATTACACGGCACGAACGACCCAGGTGTACCGCCGGGCGATTGATGACGCGATTGCCGGCCGTCCTTTCGATCCCCGGCTGCTGGCCGAACTGGAACACCTGGCCAACCGTGGCTACACGGATGGCTTCTACCAGCGCCATGAAACCCATGAATTGCAGCAGTACCGGGAGGGGGCCTCTCGGTGTCGCCATTCGCAATTCGTGGCCGAGGTGATTGGCAGCGCAGGGGAACTGACCGAGCTTTCGGTGAAGAACAAGTTTCGAATCGGTGACGAGCTCGAGTTGGTCAGCCCTGCGGGGAACTACCGATTCCGACTGGAACGACTGTTCGACAAGGAAGGCAGGCCACTGGAAGAGGCACCGGGTGGCGGTTGGACGGTTACCGCGCTCCTGCCGTATCCGGCCGGGCCGGTGGACTTGTTGGTGCGCCTGCTCGACTGACCAGCTGCTTATCCCATGGAGATCACCTTGAGCGGCCGCTTGTAGACCGGGCTTCAGCCCGACAGCAGCCGGTCGAAGGCGGTGGCGAGCCGGGAAGAGCGGTTCTCTGATCGCAGCACCCCCAGGATCGATTCGCGCATCTCGGGCAGGCGGAGCAGGTCGCTGACGCAATGGGTAAAGAGCTGCCCCTCGACCTCGTCGGAGGCGAGCCGCTCCAGATAGTGGTGCGCAAGCGCCGGATCCCGCAGTGCCGGCCAGCAGCGTCCCGCGATCGCCGCCAGCACCTCCGGGTCGCTGGCCTGCGCCAGTTCCAGCACCCGGAGGACGGCCGACCCCAGCAGGGCCGGATCGGCCAACGACAAGGCGCGCAGCAGCGAGGCGAGCAACACCGGGCGCGCAGCGGCGTCCTGGGTGGCGCTTCCCAATCGCTCGTTCAGAGCCCTTGCCAGATCCGGTGCTGGGGGGTGATTTTCGAGACATTGGCTCAGGGCGATCAGCGGTTCGTCAGGGAGGTGGGGAATGGCCCCGGTGAGCAGGGCCGCGAGCGCGGGATCTTCCTGCCGCGCGGCGATATCGGCCAGACCCTGATAGCCGACGAAGGACCACTGCTCCCAGCCGGGGCGTCCGGAAAGATAATCGCAGGCATGCTCGAAATACTGCGAGGGTGGCAGGCCGAGGTCACGTTGGAGAACGGCATGGAAATTGGCCATCTTGTCCTCGCGGGGGGCAAAGGCATAGGGGTTGTCGCGCATCGCCTCGCCCGGATCGGTGCCCTGGCGTTGCCGCGCGGCGCTCTCGATAAAGCGGCGAATCAGGTAGTCGCGTGTGGCCTGGACGAGTTTGCCCTGTTCATCCAGATCCAGCCTCAAAAACCAGATCACCGGTTCATTTGCGGTATCGGTCGGCTCCTGTACCATGGCGAACCATGCCTTCTGCTGCATCGGATAAGGGTAGGCGAGTTCGGCACGTTCGAAGGCAAGGAAGAGTGCCTTGGGCAGCGCGTTCACGCGACGGCCAAGATCATAGAAGCGCACCTGACTGCCGGTACTCTCCAGGAATTCGGTCAAGGTGAGCGATATCTGTCGGTTCATTCCAGCCAGTCCACCAGGTGGCTCTCCAGGACGTCGGCGTCATCCTCGCAGATCGTTCGGTCGCACACCCTGGCGCCGGCCTTCACGACGCTCTCCGGGTCACTGGTGATCAACGGATGCCAGTCGGGCAGGGGCTTGCCCTCCGCCAACAGTCGGTAGGCGCAGGTCTTCGGCAGCCAGTAGGGTGACTCCAGTTCCTTCAAGGTGATGGTGACGCAGTCGGGCACCCGGACCGAACGATTCGCATAATCCGTGCAACGTCCGGTTTCGGTGTCGAGGAGACGGCAATGGACATTGGTGAAATGGATACGGCCGGTATCTTCGTCCTCCAATCGATAGATGCAGCAACGGGCACAGCCGTCGCAGAGGGCCTCCCATTCCTCCTCGGTCATCTCGGCCAAGGATTTGTTCTTCCAGAAATTGGGAGACAGGTTGCTCATTGGGCGGCATTGTAACCCCGGACGTCGAAAATGCCGCATCCATTAGGGATTGATTATGCACAAGGGCCCTTGGCTTCGCCGAATTGGGTTCGTTTAGCAGGAAAATACATTATTGTGCTTAAAGAATATTACGCAACCTATTGAATTTAAATGATAATGACCGATTGGTAAAAAAATTGTCAATATGATCCGGGTCAAGCAACGATGGGCATTGGCGGCAAACTTCAGCATTTTCTACACAGAGTTATCCACAAGATATGTGGAAATCTTGCAGCATGGGTAATGTTGAGGCTCGTGATGCCGCGCGACCTGGATTACGGCACAATGGCGGCCTGTGAAGCCCATACATTCAGAAAGTGATCAGGAATTGATCGAACGATTCGCCGATGCGCTGTGGCTCGAGCGGGGACTCTCGGCGAATACGTTGGCCTCCTATCAGTCGGATCTCCGCCATCTCGCCGCCTGGTGGGGGAAAGGGTTACGCGCTCTCTCCCGTGCCGACCTGCAGGCCTATCTGGCTGCGCTGGTGACCGATGGAAAAGCCAGACCGCGCACCAGCGCGCGCCGATTGTCCAGCCTACGGCAGTTCTTCCAATGGGCGGTGCGAGAGGGCGCTGTGGACGAGGATCCGACTGCCCTGATCGAGGCCCCTCGGCTGGGTCGCCCGCTGCCCAAGAGTCTGAGCGAGGCGCAGGTGGAGGCGTTACTCTTGGCGCCCGACACATCGACCCCCGAGGGGTTGAGGGATCGGAGCATGCTCGAGCTGTTGTACGCCACGGGCTTACGGGTTAGTGAGTTGGTGGGCTTGGGCCTTGGTCAGGTCAGTCTCGCCCAGGGGCTGGTACGCGTAGTCGGAAAGGGGGGCAAGGAGCGTCTCGTGCCAATGGGGGAGCAGGCGATCGACTGGCTTTCGCGCTTTTTGCGCGAGGGGCGTCCCGAGCTGTTGCACGGTCGGCCCTGCGATGCCTTGTTTCCGACCCGTCGGGGCGATGCCATGACACGCCAGGCCTTCTGGTATCGGATCAAGAAACACGCCCGTACCGCAGGTATCGATACGGGGCTGTCGCCCCACACCCTGCGACATGCCTTTGCAACCCATCTGGTGAACCATGGAGCGGACCTGCGAGTGGTGCAATTGTTGTTGGGCCACAGCTCGCTATCCACCACCCAGATCTACACCCACGTGGCGCGCGAGCGGTTGAAGCGCCTGCATCAAGCCCACCATCCGCGTGCCTGAGGGAGGAAAACCTGCCGCGCGACCACCGCCCGGTGGACCCGATCGTCTTTCCCCGCACGGACAGGCCTTTTGATCTCGCTCCCTGTGATAGCCTTTCCCCTTCCATGCCGTATTGTTCAAGGATTCGACGATGAAACGATTTTTTCTTCTGGCACTTCCCTGGTTGCTGACGGGCCTTTGGTCGGCCACTGCCATGGCCGAGGACCCTGGCGCAGAGAAGGTTCGGGCCTCTCTGAAGGTGTTGGTGCCCCATCTGGAGGTCGATTCGGTGAGCCCGAGTCCGATTCCTGGCCTCTACGAGGTCGCTTTCGGTACCCACATCATCTATGTGACCGAGGACGGGAAGTATCTGGTCCAGGGAAAGATCACCGACCTGGAAACCCGTGAGCCCATCACCGAGAATCACCTCAAGATGCGCAAGCAGGCGCTACTCAAGCGCCTGGACGAGAAGGACATGATCGTCTACGGCGACAAGGAGTTGCCTTATACGGTGACCGTGTTCACGGATATCGATTGTCCCTATTGCCGACGCCTGCATTCCCAGATCGACGAGTACAACCGCAATGGCATCCGCATTCGTTACCTGGCCTATCCTCGGGCCGGACCCGGTAGCCCTTCAGAGAGGAAGGCGATGGCAGTCTGGTGTGCCAAGGATCGCAAGCAGGCCATGACCGACGCCAAGTCGGGCAAGAGTGTGCCGTATGAGGATTGCGACAATCCGGTGCGCGCTCAATATCGTCTAGGACAGGATTTCGGCATCAGTGGTACCCCAGCGCTGATTCTGGATGATGGCGAAATCATTCCCGGCTATGTGCCTCCCAAGCGACTGCGTGCGGTGCTGGACCGGCACAAGGCGGAGATGGGGAAGAACTGAACCTGCATGGCGGTACATCGTGTCGAATGCGAACACCGCACCCATGTCGGGCTGGTCCGTCCCCACAACGAGGATTATCTTGCCTGCTTTCCCGACCTGGGAGTACTGGTGCTCGGGGATGGTATGGGCGGGCACCAGGCGGGTGAGATCGCCGCGCGGATAGCGGTGGAGGCGGCCGCGGAGGCGCTGCTATCTGTGCAGGAGGAGGATGCCGCCGACGAGCTCGAGAGTCTGCTAGAGGTAGGCCGTGCCGCGGAAGAGGCGAATCGTGCGGTATTCGAGGCGGTCGCACGTGACCCCGCCCTCAAGGGGATGGGGACGACATTGGTGACGGCCCTGTTCCGTGGAGAACGTGTCTATTTCTCATATGTGGGGGACTCACGCCTCTATCGCTTGCGTGATGGCAGCCTGGAACGGCTGACGCGCGACCATTCATTGGTACAGGAGGTCCTCGACAATGGCTTGTTCGGGAGTCGGGCGGAGGTTCGGGCCGCCGGGATTGGAGACAATATTCTGACCCGCTGCATCGGTCTGGATCCGGATGTCGAAGTGGACGTCGGTGACGTGGGGTTGCACGAAGGGGATATATTCTTGGCTTGCACCGATGGCCTCTGTGGTCGTGTGAGCGATCAGACCATCCGGCACGTCATGACGGCAAGTCCTTCGCTGCGAGAAATGGCATCGGATCTGGTGGAGGTGGCGCTACGGGCAGGCGGACGCGACAACATCAGCGTTATCGTTGCCCGGCCTCTGCTGTGATGTAAGGGAAGGTCTGAAAAATTCAGACCTTCCGCGGCTCAGGGAAGAGCCGCCAAAATCGATCGCTATAAGCGATTAATTTTGAAGCCAGCCGCAAACCGCGTTTGCGGCGCAGCGTACCCTGATAAAGCCTGGGATGGCTTTTATCAAGGTTTCCTAATTCTACTTTGTCACATTGACTGAAATCTGGCGGGGCGGGGTTGGCTGCGCGTGTCCGTTGGCCGCAGGGATGCGGCCATCGAGCCTCCAGGGATGGATTTACGGCGTGACACGCTCAGCCAGCACCGCCCCCTGCCCCTGAAACCGGTCAATTTGACAAAGTAGAACTAAGCAATGTTCGATTGGGTGCAGGAGGGGCTTCAGCCACACCATTTACCCCTCGTTCTGGTCTGTTCCGGTCGGGCTTGCCTGTGTTTCAGCGCTCCAGCAGAGGCAGCTTGTTGGGTTTGCCGTTCCACTCGTCGGCATCGGGGAGGGGGTCCTTCTTCTCGGTGATCACAGGCCAGATCTGGGCCAGCTCGGCATTCAGTTCCAGGAACTGTTCCTGGTCCGGTGGCAGGTCGTCCTCGGCCACGATGGCCTCGGCCGGGCATTCCGGTTCGCACAGGGCGCAGTCGATGCATTCGTCGGGATCGATGACCAGAAAGTTGGGTCCTTCGTGGAAACAGTCGACCGGGCACACCTCCACGCAGTCGGTGTATTTGCACTTGATACAGTTCTCGATAACGACGTAGGTCATGGCTGTTCCTCCATTGGGATCCCCTTTGCAATCCAATATACACCAGCCGGCCGCGACCAGAAGCGCCGGGTCACTCGCCCAGCAGCTGCTTCAGCCGGTAGATCAGGTCCAGCGCGGCGCGCGGCGTCAGCTCATCCGGATCAGCCTCCTCCAGCAGCTGCAGGGCGGGTGAGACGGGGGGCGCCGGCGGATCGAACAGCGACAGCTGGCTGCTCGCCTGCTCGGCCTGGCGTGCCGCCTGCTGCTCGAGAGACTGCAGACGCTGGCGTGCCTCGCGGATCACACGACGGGGGACGCCTGCCAGGGCCGCCACCTGTAGACCATAGCTCTGATTGGCCGGGCCTTCCTTGACCTCGTGCAGAAACACGATGTTCTCGCCATGCTCGATTGCGTCGAGGTGGACATTGGCGATGCCGGGGTGCTCCTCGGGCAGGGTGGTGAGTTCGAAGTAATGGGTGGCGAACAGGGTGAAGGCACGGATCCGGGTGGCCAGCTCCACGGCGCAGGCCCAGGCCAGGGACAGTCCGTCGAAGGTGCTGGTGCCGCGACCGATCTCGTCCATCAGTACCAATGAGTGCTCGGTGGCGTTGTGCAGAATGTTGGCGGTCTCTTCCATCTCGACCATGAAGGTGGAGCGGCCGCCGGCCAGGTCGTCCGAGGCGCCGATGCGGGAGAAGACCCGGTCGATGGGCCCAAGCCGGGCGCTGCGCGCCGGCACGAAGCTGCCGGCATAGGCCAGGATGACGATCAATGCCACCTGGCGCATGAAGGTCGACTTGCCGCCCATGTTGGGGCCGGTGACGATCAGCATGCGTCGCCGCTCGTCCAGTACGGTATCGTTGGCCACGAAAGGGGTTTCGCTCACCTGTTCCACCACCGGGTGCCGGCCCTGTTCGATCTTCAGCCCTGGCGTATCGTCGAAGCGGGGGCGGACCAGGTTCAGGTCGTCGGCCCGCGCCGCCAGGTTGGTCAGCACGTCCAGGGTGGCGATTCCCTCGGCGCAGCGTTGCAAGGGTGCCAGTTCCTGCTGCAGTTGGCCGATCAGCGCCTCATAGAGGGCCTTCTCGCGCGCCAGGGCGCGTTCCCGGGCGGACAGCACCTGGTCCTCGAACTTCTTCAGTTCCGGGGTGATGAACCGCTCCGCCCCCTTCAGGGTCTGGCGACGGACGTACTCGTCCGGGGCCTCGGCGGCACGCGCCTTGCTGATCTCGATGTAGTAGCCGTGCACGCGGTTGTAACTGACCTTGAGGGTGTCGATGCCGGTGCGTTCCCGTTCGCGGGTCTCGAGATCGAGCAGGAACTGGTCGGCGTTCTGCGACAGGGCGCGCAGCTCGTCCAGCTCGGCGTCGTAGCCGCTGGCCAGCACCCCGCCGTCGCGCAGCACCACCGGCGGGTTCTCCACCACCGCCCGTTGCAGCAGGTCGTGGATCGCCGGGTGCTCGCCGATCCGGTCGGCCAGATCCTCGAGCAGCGGATCGTCCAAGGGGG
>RFHJ01000252.1 GCA_003696905.1 Gammaproteobacteria bacterium
AGAGCGCTGCCAGCGTCAGAGCGATGGTTGCGTGTCTTGCGGGATTCCGCATCGCATATCCTCCTATGCTCGCTTGGGGTGGGGTTAAAGTTTCAGGTCAACTCGAACGGTATCGCCGATTGATCGATTCTCGTATGTCGACCATTTTGGCTGCCATTGCATTGTTATCCAGATAGGCCAGCCCGTTCGGGTAGCGCCAAGCATAACCGTTTGAATTCCGGGCGCAACCCCGTATCCGTTCGATCAGCCTTGCGCCTGTATATCACCGGGTTCTGATATATTTCCATCAATTCGCCAATCAACGTCGAGAGACATCCCACCAAGACGCTGCCGGCGCCGCTTTATTCCCGTTTTTTTTGTGCCTTCAGTTCGCGTCGTAGCGTGGCGAGTCGTGATTCAAGGCGGCTGCTTTCGTAGAAATCGAGCGATTTGGTGCGCAGCGCGATCTCCAGCTGCAGTATCGCCTCTTCCAGGTCGCCGTTGAGATAGTGGTATTCCGCCTGGTAACGGTGGGCCTCGGCGCGGTCCCCGAGCGCCCCGCTGGCGCGAGCGAGCAGTTCATAGACCCGTGGTTCTTCGGGCGCATATTCGCGGTAGCGGCGCAGTCGCGAGATGGCCTCGGAAGGCTTTCCCTGCGCGATTGCCAGCTCGGCGTGGGCCAGGGCCAGGGTGCGACTGGCGGGGTGACGGTCAGCGGCCTTGCGCAACAGGGCGAGCGCCTCCTCGGCCTGCCCCATGGCCTGTTCAACCCATGCCAGCTCATAGACGAACTCCAGTGTATCCGGGGAATGTTCGAGCAGGCCTCGTAGTATGGTCCTGGCCGCGCGTGGCCGGTCCCCCTGTTCGAGGGCCAGCGCGCGCTGGTATTCGGTGGCGATCCGGTTCTGATAGCGGCCTTCCGCCAGCTGGCGTTTGAGGGTACGCGCGCGGCCGAGTGGGTCGGTTTCGTTGCGCAACGCCAGGCGTGCCTTCACCAGGTGGTAGCGCAGATCGTCTTTTGGCTGGTGGTAGGGATGCGTACCCGCCCGCCCAAGCGCATCGGCGATACGGCTGGTGGTGACCGGATGGGTCAGCAGGAACTCGGGCAGCTTGGTCGCATAGACGCGGTTCGCCTTGCCCATGCGCGAGAAGAAGGCCGCCATGGCATTGGCGTCGAAGCCGGCCCGCGCCAGGATGTCGATGCCCACCCGGTCGGCCTCCTGTTCGTTGGCACGGGTGAAATTGATCTGTTCCTGCAGAAAGGCGGCCTGACCGGCACTGGCGGCGGCCAGACCCGCGTCGCCGCCGGCCACCGCGCCGATGGCGATCGCCGCGAGGAGGACGGCGGCATTGGGGATGGTCATGTTGCTGGCGGACTCCCAGGCCCGTAGCAGGTGCTTCTGGGTGACATGGGCGATCTCGTGGGCCAGCACCGCGGCCAGTTCGCTCTCGGTCTGGGTGGTGGTGATCAGGCCGGTATAGACCCCGATATAGCCGCCGGGGCCGGCGAAGGCATTGATCTCGTGGTTGTCGATGACGAAGAAATGGAACCGACTGCCCTTGGCGTCACTGGCCTCGACCAGGCGGTTGCCCAGGTCCTGGATGTAGTCATCGATGACCGGGTCGTCGAGTACCGCCTGGTTGTGACGGACGCTGCGCATGAAGGCCTTGCCCAGCTTCGCCTCTTGCTGTGGTGTCATGATGGCACCGGCGCTGCTGCCCAGATCCGGCAGGCGCAGGTCCAGGGCGCTGGCCGGCAGGCTGAAAAGCACTGTCAGACTCAGCGCTACCAGTAGTGTTGCGAATCGGTCTGGAAGCATGGGTTGCCATCTTCGGACGTGCCCGAGACGAGCGTCCTCAGTTGAGTTGCACGCGTTGTCCCCAGGGGACCTTCTCCCTTCCCTTGACCAGCCAGATCACCGGATAGTTCGGCTCTCGCTCGGGAAAGCGGCCTTCGGCGTCGGTGAAATAGACCAGCAACTCCGGCTGCACACCCTGTTGTTCGAGCCATTCGAATACCGGTCGGAAGTCGGTGCCGCCGCCCCCGCTGAGCTGGTCCGGCAGGTCGAGGTCCTCCCAGGGCTCGATGACCCATGGCGCCCCCGGCGCCAGCTGCGAGTCGCACGGCAGCAGGGTGACGCGGGCGCGCATCTGCCCCTTGAGGGCGGCGATCTCGGAGAGGAACTCCTCGATCTCGGCGGCCTTGATGGAGCCACTGGTGTCGACCGCCACGGCGATGTCGATCTGCGAGCTCTTGAGCGAGGGCAGGATGGCGTCTCCCTCGCGGCGCGAGGGCCGCATGTAGCTGAAGTCGTCCCGCGCCATGGCGGTCATGTAGCGCGCCAGCAGCATGCGCCAGGGGAGCTGGGGCTGCAGCAGATGTTCCACCAGCCGCGCCATGCTGCCGCCCAGCTTGCCGGCCTGTTTCGCCTGTTGCGCCGCCCCGGCGAGTCGCTGCTGCCATTGCACCTCCAGGGTCTCGCGCTCCTCGACGCTGAGCGGATCCGGTGCCGGGGCGCCCTGACCCTGCTGCGGTTCATCCGATTCGTCGCCCTCGCTTTCGCCCTGTTCGGCCTGGCTCTGCAGCGCCTGGCCCCCTTCGCCCTCCTGCTCGTCGCTCTGCTCGTCGAGTGGCCGATCGCCGTCGAATTCATTCTGCTCGGGGTCGCCGGAGCCGTCGGTGGGGCGGTGCCCCTGTTGCTGGTCGGCGTTCTGCTGCCGGCGGGCATTGCTGCCCTGCTGGCCACCGCCCGATTGGTTGTCCTGGTCGTAGAGGTGCTGGTCCAGGGTCTCGGTCTCGTCGTTCTCGTCGAGCAGTGGATAGATCTCCTCGGCGGTCATGCCCAGGTATTGGGGAATGAACAGGGCATTGGGCGGCGGGGTCAGGCCGTCTTCCATCAACAGGGGGTTGATCGCATAGTCGCAGGCCAGATCCCAGCGGTGCTTGATGCGGTGCTGACGCCGGGCGAAATGTGACAGGGCGCAGTGCAAGGCCTCGTGGGCGAGCATGAATTGCGTCTGATCGAGCGAAAGCGACGCGATGTATTCGGGGTTGTAATAGAACTTGCGTGCGTCCGTCGCGGTGGTCGGGCACCAGGCCGGGTCGGCAGCCGCCATGGGCAGCCGCAGCACCAGGGCGCCCAGGAAGGGCTTGTCGAGGATGAGTCTGGTGCGCGCCGCGGCGAGCTTGGTCTCGATCTGCTGGAGATCCATTGCCATTCACCGACTTTTATTCATACAGCATCACGTCGGCGATGGCATTTGCCCAGGTGCCGAACTGGGGCACGCTGAAGAGTTGTTCGCCGATGGCACGGTGCAGGTCCGAGACCAGCATCACCCCCATCTCGCGCTGGGGAAATTTACCGGCATAGTCGAGGATGTGGCCGATGATCGTCTGCCCTTCGGGCTGGTCGGCGGCGCGGATGGCACGGCCCACCAGGGCGGCGGCCACCGCGTATTGCAGGTCGATCTCTTCGGGTACCGGGACCTCCCTGCCGGCCACGATATCGTCCAGGTCGGGCATCTTGTCCAGGCTGTTGACGAAGGCGGTCAGTTCGATGCCGGCTGCCGGTCCCACGCAGGCCTGCAAGGTGCCCTGCAGCAGCTCGGGCTGGTCGCCAAACTTCTGCAGACTGCGGTGGGCGAACTCCCAGGAACGCGGCGAGGGAAAGGCAACCGGATTGTGCGCCGGGTCGAAGTCGAACAGCAGTTCCGGGCGAAAGCGGAGGAAGGCAATGACCCGCTCGTCGATGCCGTTCTGGTAGGCCCAGGCGACCCAGTCGTCGAGGTGGGCCTCCACGTCGAAATGGGAGAAGCGGTTGGCCAATGGCGCCGGCATGGTATAGGTCACGCCGCGGTCGCCCTGGCGGTTTCCCGCGGCGAAGATGGCCCAGCCCTCCGGCACCTGGTATTCACCCAGGCGACGGTCGAGGATCAGCTGGTAGGCCGCGGCCGAGACGCTGGGCGGGGCAGAGGTGATCTCGTCCAGAAACAGGAGGCCACGCTCGCCGTGGCGGGTCGCATCGGGCAGGATGGCGGGGGTGGCCCATTCCACGTGTTCGCCGCTGCGGAAGGGGATGCCCCGCAGGTCGCTGGGCTCCATCTGGGACAGGCGGATGTCGATCACCGGCACGCCATGGCGCTCGGCGGTCTGGCGGATCATGTCGGACTTGCCCACCCCTGGCGGGCCCCACAGCATGACGGGGGTGTGATGACCTTCGAGGGTGCTGGTGAATTCGCGGTCCAGGATGGTGAGCAGTTGGGCCGGGCGCATGATGACTCCAGTTCGTCTGTGGCTGATGGCTATAGGATCCGCGCGCAAGCATGGTGAGGCATGACACAAAGTTCAACCCCGGTGGAAGCACGGACTTGGTGCACCCCGACGGCTGTTTTGGCGCGCTTGTCATTGGTGAGTAATTTAGATTACTCTAATGCCCGTTTTTTTGAGCCGCCCAGCCGGGACCACTCTGTGTTCGGCCGGGGCGTGGGCCGACGGACCTGTTCGTGGGCCTTGTTTTTTGAGCGCCGTACCGAATGGGCGGCTTGGATTGTCAATCGGAGACCGGAAATGAACCAGTTCTATTACGACGCTGTGACCAAGATGGAAGAAATGGGTGTGGACGAGGAGTACATCCAGGGCTGGCAAGCGGGCTTTCTGCAGAATCCCAAGCGCGAGGAGCAGCGTATCACCGAGGCCTATGAGGCTGGCTATGCCGACGGCGAAGAGAAGAACACCGATAACTTCGACAAGTGGGTGAAGAACTGATCGGCGATCCGTTCTCAAAAAGGCGGCCGTTGGCCGCCTTTTTGCTTCCTTCCTTTCGACTCTGCCATGCGGTGAGCGCTCCTAACCGCAGCCAAACCGCTCATTCAAACAGGTTTTCGATCGCACGGCTGATCTCGCGGTCCACGTCCGGCCCATCCTTGTCCATCACCTGGTCGATCACCCAGCGGTTGGCCTGGGTCTCTCCCATGATCTGCTGGATCTCGTACCCCAGATGGCGGAAGAAGGGATAGGAGGGGCCGTCTTCGGTGTAGTTGAACTCCGCGTATTCCGCGCCCCGCTGGTTCAGCTTTTCGATGAAGGGGCCCACATAGTCGCCGGGGCCGAACAGGTCCACCGAGTTGTCCTGCAGATGCCCGGCCAGGTGCTTGGCCAGGGTCACCACCAGCTGGCGCCGTTCCTCCTCGTTCAGGCCCAGCTTCAGATGCGCAATGCGGTCCACGATCTGCAACTGGAAGATCAGGTATTCGACGATCACCGCCATGCGCTGTTCGTCAGTCTCGTAGACGAAGTCCTCACCGTGCAGGTTGATGGCCTTGTCCTTGGCGATGCGCCAGGCGATGAACGCCAATGCACCGGCGATCTCTTCCAGGGAGCGCTCCCCTTCGTCGTTGTGCCAGCGGCTCTTGATCCTCAGTGCCATTGGTATTTCCCCGTCTTGGCATGCATTGAATAGCCGAGTATTTTACTCGGAAACAATGAAGGGAGCACCCTTGCCATGAGCCCGGAGATCGATGGCCTGATCGAGCAGGTCCAGTACAACTGCCATATCAGCGATGCCCGCCACGGCACCGACTATGGTCTGTGCACCTATCTGATGAAGATGCGTGAGTACTATCGATGGGAACAGGGGCTGCCCTACGGCGTGCACATCGACAAGGACGAAGTGGGCGACTGGCTGACCGAGCGCGAGGCCCTCTGGGGTTCCCTGGCGGACGAGGACTATCGGCCCCTGCAGATCGGAGAGCATCGCCTGGACCCCTTCGACGTGGCCGGCGTCAATCTGCGCATTGCGGATCTCGGCTATCTCTATAGCGCCGGCCTGGTCCATTCCGGGCGGGCCCAGTTCTTTCTCACCCGACTGCGGGAGCGCATCGAGGG
>RFHJ01000028.1 GCA_003696905.1 Gammaproteobacteria bacterium
GGCGGCGATGCCCCAGGGCAGGAAGACATTGCTCAGCAGTACCGCATACAGCATCAGCTTGATCTGCGCGGCCCACTCCATCAGCGCCAGATGGCGACCGGAGTATTCGAGGATCATCGCCTCGTGCACCATGGTCAGTTCCAGGTGGGTGGCCGGATTGTCCACCGGGATGCGACCGGTCTCGGCCACCGCCACCAGCAGCAGTCCGAGCAGGGCGAACAGGAAGGAGGGACGCAGCAACAGGCCACTGTCGAGCACATGCTCGATCACGGTCGACAGATTGGTGCTGTGGGCGCTCATGGTGAGGGTGAATACCGCCATCAGCATGGCCGGTTCCGCCAGTGCCGAGATCAGCATCTCGCGTGAAGAGCCCATGCCACCGAAGGCGGTGCCCACATCCATGCCGGCGAGGGCCAGAAAGAAGCGGGCCAGGGCGAGAAAGCCGACCAGCACGATCACATCGGCGATGGCCGCGGTGGGTAGTTCCACCGCCAGTAACGGGATCACCGAGGCGGCCACCAGGGTGGCGCCGAAGACGATATAGGGAGCGGCCCGAAAAACCGGCGAGGCGGTATGCGCCACCAGCGCCTCCTTGCCGAGCAGCTTGTAGAGATCGCGATAGGGTTGCAGCAGGGCGGGGCCGCGGCGGGTCTGCAGACGGGACTTGACGCGCTTGACCCACGCGACCAGCAGCGGGGCGCCAGCGGCATAGAGTATTGCCTGCAGCAGGGCCAGGGCCCAGCCGCCGGGGGTCAGGAAATCAGCCATAGCAGTACCACCAGGGTCCCGAGGGACCAGCCGAGATAGACACGGACATTCCCCGATTGGATCAGGGTGACGCGACGAGCGGCATCGTTGGTCGCCCAAGCGATGGGAAGATAGAGCCAGCGCCAGAGACGGTCGGCCACGTGCAGGCTGTGGCGTTCACGGCCATCCTCGCCCTGAGTCACGGCCTCGTCGATCTCGAACAGGCCGCCGAACACCCGGCGGATCGGCTGGGCGAAACCGGTGGCGGTATATTGCATGCGCGCACTGGGCGGGGCGAAACCGCAGTCCCAGGGGTCGCAACGTCGCACCTTGCGCACCTCGCCCCGGCGCCACGCCCAGGAGGCCAGCCACCAGGCGAGCAGCAGGCCGGCCAGCACCAGCGGCGCAGAGTAACTGGCGGTCTTCTCCGAGATGGGCGTCAGCCAGAGCCAGCCGTGTGCGGTTGCCTTCGGCAGGCTTTGGTCGATCAACAGTTCGGGAATGCCGTTCAGGGCGCCGACCACCAGGGTCGGCAGTACGCCGAGCAGCAGGCACAGGGCCGCCAGCCAGCCTTGGCCGATACGCATTCCCAGGGTCACTTCGCGCGCACGGCGCACCGGACGGGTGCGCGCCTGGCCGAGAAAGGCCACGCCATAGACCTTGACGAAACAGGCGGCGGCCAGGGCGCCGGTGAGCGCCAGCATGGCGGCGGCCAGGGGCAGCAGGGTGCGCAGCACGCCGCTTTGCAGCGCCCAGGCTTGCAGGGCCGCCTGGAAGGTCAGCCACTCCGAGACGAAGCCGTTGAACGGCGGCAGGGCCGAGATGCTGATGCAGCCGACCAGGAAGAACAGTCCGGTCCATGGCATCCGCCGCAACAGGCCGCCCATGCGCTCCATGTCGCGCTCATGGGCGCTGTGCAGGATGGCGCCGGCGCCGAGGAACAGCAGACCCTTGAACAGGGCATGGTTGATGGTGTGATACAGGGCCGCCACCAGACCCAGCACGCCGAGCAGCGGGTGGCCGGTACCGAGGAAGATCAGCGACAGCCCCAGCCCGATGTAGATGATCCCGATGTTCTCGACCGAGTGGTAGGCGAGCAGGCGCTTGAGGTCGTGCTGCATCAGCGCATACAGCACGCCCATCAGGGCCGAGACCGCGCCGATGATCAACACCAGCACACCCCACTGCCACTGAAAGCCGCCCAACAGGTCGAAGGCGAAACGAATGAAGCCGTAGACCGCAACTTTCAGCATCACCCCAGACATCAGCGCCGAGATGTGCGAAGGAGCGGCGGGATGGGCCTCGGGCAGCCAGGCATGGAGTGGAATCAGGCCCGCCTTCATGCCGAAACCGACGAAGGCGAGCAGGAAGGCTACACTGGCCCAGCCGGGGCTCAGCTGCACCGCGCGCATGGCATCGAAGGCGAAACCGTCGCCGAAGCCGGCCAGTACCCCATAACCGAGCAGGATGGACAGGCCGCCCACGTGGGCCATCAGGAGGTAGAGGAAGGCGGCACGCCGGTTGGCGGCATTCTCGTGCTGGAAGGCCACCAGGAAATAGGAGCTCAGCGACATCACCTCCCAGGCCACCATGAAGAGGAAGGCATCGTTGGCGAGCACCACCAGCATCATGCCGGCGACGAAGATCCCGGTGAAGCCGCCGAGCGCGGGCAGGGAATCCTGGCCGTGTTCGAATTCGCGGACATAGCCGGGGCCGTAGAAGGCGGCGCCGACCACCACGGTGCCGATCAGGGCCATGAAGAAGCCCGAGAGTACATCCAGGCGCAGTTGCCAATGGAGCCACGGCAGTCCCATCGGCAGGGTGAGCGTCTCGGTGTGTCCGGCCAGCAGGCCCGCCAGGCCGCCGGCCAGCGCCAGAATGCCCGAGGCGCCCAGTAATGGCATCACCAGGTGGCGTATCAACTCCGGTCGCCGCCGGGTGAGCAGCGCGGCCAGGGCCGAGGCGAGGGCGACCAGCACCGCCAGCAGTACGGTGGTCATGGGCCAGCCGGTGTTCATCGCGTCCCCCCCTTGTGCAGCAGACGAACCCCTCGGCCGGTCCCGGTGCTGGGGGCATCCTCGCCGATCAACTCGACACCGGCGGCCTGCAAGGCCTCGACCACCCGCATCATCGAATCCACATTGCAGCGCACCACGTCCTCGGCGGATTCCATGCGCTGCACGGTGGGCAGCGAGAGCCCCGCGAGCTCTGCCAGTTGCCGCTGGTCGATGCCAAGCAGGGCGCGGGCCGCCCTCATCTGCGGTCCTGTGATCATCTCTTGCTCCGTTGCTTCATGGGAGTTTTTCCAGTGCCGGGGGATACCGCCGTCCGCCCACGTGCCTCTTTGCCAATTCAAAGTTCAGTCAAGATTGAGGTATATGACCTCAATAGCGATACAAAATACTTGTAAAGGCGTAGAAGGGCTTGAAGAGAGATATACTATACATCAAATCCGATATGTGGCAAAATGCCAATGTTCTGAAGTACTGGTTGCGGCGGAGTGGGAGTGGCCGTTCCGCCCCACCGGGAAGTTGCGCAGCCCGTTGGAGACAGACTTGCCATGACCATCGTCATCAAACGAACCCAGGTGCCGCTCTGGCACCGCGTATTCCCCTTTCTGGCCTGGTTGCCGAGGGTCAACAGGAACACGCTCCGTGCCGACCTGATCGCCGGAATCACCGTGGCCTTGGTCGCAATCCCGCAGTCGCTGGCCTATGCACAACTGGCCGGCGTTCCTCCCTACTATGGGCTCTATGCATCGTTCCTCCCGGTGATCGTCGGCGCGCTCTGGGGCTCCTCGCCGGCGCTGTCCACCGGGCCGGTGGCGATGACCTCGCTGCTCACTGCCGCCAGCGTGATGACCCTGGCAAAATTCGGCACCGACCAGTTCTATGCCTATGTGATTCTGATGGCCTTGCTCTCGGGCCTGTTTCAGATCATCTTGGGCGTGGCGCGCATGGGGGTGCTGATCAACTTCCTCTCCTATCCGGTGTTGCGCGGCTTCATCAATGCGGCGGCGATCATCATCGCCCTGGCGCAGCTGCCGGCGATGCTCGGGCTCAAGCTGGAACACAGCAATCACTTCATGATCGACGTGTTGCATGTGATCGAGCATGCCGCACGCACCCATCTTCCGTCTCTGGCGTTCGGCGTCGGATCGCTTGTAGCACTCTATCTCCTGAAGAAATACGCGCCCAAGCTGCCGGGTGTGTTGATCGTGGTCATCATCACCACCTTCATCAGCTATAAAGTGGGTTTCGAGGCCGAGGGGGGCACCGTGGTGGGGGTCATTCCCCAAGGCCTGCCGAGCTTCAGCCTCCCGCCCTTCGACCCGGTGGCCAGCATGCACATGCTGCCCGCGGCCTTCGTGATCGCGATCATCAGCTTCATGGAGGCGATGTCGAGTTCCAAGATCATCGCCATCAAGAAGCGCATCAAGTGGGACGAGAACCAGGAGCTGGTGGGGCAGGGGCTGGCGAAGGTGGCCGCCGCCTTCAGCACCGGCATGCCGGTCAGCGGCTCCTTTTCGCGCTCGGCCCTGAACCTGGCCAGCGGCGCCGAGACGGGCCTGGCCTCTGTCTTCAGTGCGGTCGTCGTATTGATCACGCTGTTCTTCTTCACCCCCGCGCTCTATCACCTGCCCAAGCCGGTGCTCGCTGCGATCATCATGATGGCGGTCTTCAGCCTGGTGGACGTTCAGGTGATCAAGGATGCCTGGCGCACCAGCCGCCAGGACGGGATCGCGGCGGTGGTGACCTTCGTGGCCACCCTGGCCTTCGCTCCCAACATTCAGAACGGCATCCTCACCGGTATCCTGCTCTCCTTGGTGCTGTTCCTGTTCCGCACCATGCGCCCGGCGGTGGTGATCCTCGGGGTGGACGAGAACGGCGTGTTGCGCAGTGCCAAGCGCTACAACCTGCCGAAGCTGCACCCGAACATCACCGCGATTCGTTTCGACGGCCAGTTGTACTTCGCCAATGTCGCCTATTTCGAGGAGGCGGTGCTGTACCTGGTGGGGGCCGATCCCGACCTGCGTGAGATCCTGGTCGTGGCCGACGGCATCAATGGGCTGGACGCCTCCGGGGTGGAGATGCTGCGCAATCTGCTCGAGCGGCTGGAGAAGAGCGGGGTGGGCCTGTCCTTTGCCAACGTGAAGGAGAATGTGCTCGAGGTGTTCAAACGCAGCGGTCTTTGTGAACGCATCGGTGACGAGAATATCTACCCCTCGGTGCAGATCGCGGTGACCGCGCTGCGACGCAAACTCGAGACTCTGGATGCCTTGGAGTCCGCTGGCGAGGATGACGAGGAGGCCGTCGCGAAGGAGGCCGGCGATGCCGCATAGGTCGGGGGCCGTTGCCCTCGGTGGGCTGGTCCTGCTCGCCGTGGTCGGTCTCGGCTGGGCCGGTGATCGTGATTCCGCGGCGGAGCTGCGGCTGATCCGGCAGCAGGCGGAAAGAGGTGATACCGGTGACCAGCTGCTCTATGGCCTCGCCTTGATCGAAGGGCGCTATGGGCTGCGGCCGGATGCGGCCAAGGGGATGCCCTGGATACGGCGCGCGGCCGAAGGTGGAGACGCCTATGCGGCCCTGGTGCTCGGCAATGCCTATGCATTGGGCCGGGGGGTTCCCAAGGATCCGGCCAAGGCAATCGAATGGTGGCGCAAGGCCGCCGAAAAGGAAAACGCAGAGGCGGAGTACCATCTGGGCAAGGCCTACATGGACGGCTTTGGCGTTGCAAAGGATCCGCGCAAGGCCGGTTATTGGTTGCGCCGGGCCGCCGACCACGACTCACCGGATGCCCAGTATCTGTTGGGTCGCATGCACCATGAAGGGGTGATTGTCGAACCGGACCAGGAGACGGCACTGGATTGGCTGCGTCGTGCCGCGGCCAATGGTCACCGCAAGGCGGTACATCTGCTGAAGGTGATCGAATCCTGGGTGCGTGCGGCGACACCGCTGGCCCAGGAGCGCTACGAGGCGCTGCACCAGCGGGCGATCGAGAACGACCCCCATGCCCAGTACGAACTGGCGCTGCGTTATGAAAGCGGTGCCCTGGATGTGAATGCGGACCCGAAGAAGGCCCTGTTCTGGTTCGAGCGGGCCGCGCGGAACGGCAATGTGCTGGCCATGCACCGTCTGGCCAGGGCCTACGA
>RFHJ01000253.1 GCA_003696905.1 Gammaproteobacteria bacterium
CCCTGTGCAGCATAGGCTCGACGGCGGCATCCCTGCCGCCGACGTTTTTCGAGCAGACACCCGCTCCTCTTTGCAACAGGTTACGAATTTAGATGACGGGGCCCTGGCCTGGATACAGGCTGTAGGCCGGAATCCGGGAAGAGGCGATGGCAAACAACCTGGATCCGCTGCAGCTTCATCCAGCCCACGCCACTATGGTCTCTGTGTACTCTGTAGTGAGTTTTTCAGCACTGTTGGAGCAGCGGGATCTCAACCGGCGGCGTATTGAGCGCCGGGCAGAAGATCGGCCTCGAACCGTTCCGGCAGCCGATCCAAGAGCGAGAAGGCCGTCTCCCGCAACAACGTGAGATGCAACATGCCACCGCCTTCCGGGTAGAGCAACTCGAGTTGGATCATGCCCGGCTCGTCCGCCGCATAGAGCTGCAGAATCTGCTCGTCGGCATCGATCACGCCCAGGTAGTTGTCCTCGGCGACCAGCAGGGACTCGGCCAGTGGACGCAGGCGCGAGCGGGCCAGCTGTTCGGGCCGGGCCGAGGAGACCGCCATGCCGCCATGGTAGTCCTGGTAGAAGACCCGGAAGATCGGTTCCCGCTGTGGCATGCTCAGGCCCTGCGCCAGGTGGTACCACCGGCACTGTCCTCGAGGACGATGCCCGCCTCTTTCAGCTGATCACGGATCCGGTCGGCCTCGGCCCAGTCCTTGTCGGCCTTGGCCTGCTTGCGCTGCTCGATCAGCGCCTCGATCTCCTGGTCGTTCAGCGCGCCCTCGGCCCCGGTATCGCCCCGCAGATAGGCCTCGGGATCGAGCTGCAGGATACCGAGAACATCCCCCATCCGGCGCAGTGCGGCGGCCAGGCCCGCGGCCGCCTGTTCGTCGCTGGCACGCACCCGGTTGATCTCGCGCACCAGCTCGAACATCACCGCCAGGGCCTCGGGGGTGTTGAAATCGTCCTGCATGGCCGCATGGAAGCGCGTCTCGTAGTCTTCGGCCCCGGCCGGTTCGGCTGCCGGCAGGCCGCGCAGGGCGGTGTACAGGCGGGTCAGCGCGGCCCGCGCGTTCTGCAGATGCTCGTCGTCATAGTTGAGCGGGCTGCGGTAATGGCTGGTGAGAATGAAATAGCGCACCTCTTCCGGCCGGTAGTGCTCGAGGATCTCGCGCACGGTAAAGAAGTTGCCCAACGATTTGGACATCTTCTCGTCGTTGATCCGCACGAAGCCATTGTGCATCCAGTACTTGACGAAGGGATGGCCGGTCGCCCCCTCGGACTGGGCGATCTCGTTCTCGTGGTGCGGGAAGGTCAGGTCGGCTCCGCCCCCGTGGATGTCGAAGGTATCGCCCAGGGCCTGGGTGGACATGGCCGAGCACTCGATGTGCCAGCCGGGCCGGCCCTTGCCCCAGGGGGAATCCCAGGCCGGCTCGCCCGGCTTGGCGGCCTTCCACAGGGCGAAATCCAGGGGATCGCGCTTGACCTCACCCGGTTCGACCCGCGCACCGGCCTCCAGGTCGTCGATGGATTTGCCCGAGAGCCTGCCGTACTCGGGAAAGCTGCGCACGTCGTAGTAGACATCGCCGTTTTCGGCGACATAGGCATGCCCCCGCTCGATCAGCCGCTCGATCATGGCGATGATCTCCGGCAGATGCTCGGTGGCGCGCGGTTCGATGTCGGGCGGCAGCACACCCAGCGCCGCGGCATCCTCGTGCATGGCCTCGATATAACGCTCGGTGAGCGCATGAAAGGGCTCACCCCGCTCATTGGCCCGCGCGATGATCTTGTCGTCGATGTCGGTGATGTTGCGCACATAGGTGACATCGAAGCCCAGCGCCTTGAGGTAGCGATAGACCACATCGAACACCACCATCACCCGTGCATGCCCCAGATGGCACAGGTCGTAGACCGTCATGCCACAGACATACATGCGCACCTGCCCGGGAACCAGGGGTTCGAAGACTTCCTTGGTACGAGTGAGGTCGTTATAGATCTTGAGCATGGATGAATCCGGTCTGAAGCGAAGGCGGGATTTTACCGGAATCGACCCGCGGCTACCGGGTTTCTCATGGCCCCTCCAACCGGTACACTGGCTGCCCCGCCACGGAACAACGACCGAGGAGACCATGCTCAAGAAGATCCTGCTGTTGTGCCTGCTGACCCTGCCCCTGCTGGCCACGCCCGTCCTCGCCGAGGATGTCGAGGTGGTGATCAAGACCAACAAGGGCGACATCACGGTGACCCTCTACCCCGACAAGGCGCCAAAGACCGTCGCCAACTTCCTGCGCTATGTCGACGAGGGCTTCTACGACGGCACCATTTTCCACCGTGTGATCCCCGGCTTCATGATCCAGGGCGGCGGACTCACGCCCGACATGCAGAAGAAACCCACCCACGATCCCATCGAGAACGAGGCGAAGAACGGCCTCAAGAACGTGCGCGGCGCCATCGCCATGGCCCGGACCCGCGCGCCACACTCGGCCACCTCGCAGTTCTTCATCAATCACCGGGACAATCCCAACCTGGACTACCCCAGCTTCGACGGCTGGGGCTATGCGGTGTTCGGCAAGGTCACCAAGGGCATGGACGTGGTCGATGCCATCGCCGCGGTCAAGACCACGACCAGGAATGGGCGCAAGAACGTGCCGGTCGAGCCGGTCATCATCGAGTCGATCCGCCGCAAGTGAGCCAGCGCACCCACCGTCTCAAAAGCCCATTGGCCGACAGCGTGGAAATTCATCCTGCTTTCGCGCAGAATCCGCCCCTTCCACTGTACCCGACGAGGACTCTCCAACCGTGATCACCCTGCACACCAGCTACGGCGATATCGTGATCGAACTCGACCACGAGGCCGCACCCAAGACCTGCGAGAACTTCGAGCAATATGTGCGCGACGGTTTCTACGACGGCACCATCTTCCATCGCGTGATCGACAACTTCATGATCCAGGGTGGCGGCTTCATGCCGGACATGATGCAGAAGGCCACCCGCGAGCCCATCGAGAACGAGGCCAACAACGGCCTGAGCAACGAGACCGGCACCATCGCCATGGCGCGCACCATGCAGCCGCACTCGGCCTCGTCCCAGTTCTTCATCAATGTGGCGGACAACAAGTTCCTGGACTATCCCGGGCAGGACGGTTGGGGCTATTGCGTGTTCGGCAGGGTGGTCGAAGGCATGGACGTGGTGAACCGGATCAAGGGCGTGGAGACCACCAACCGTGCCGGCCACTCGGATGTGCCGGTGGAACCCGTGGTGATCGAAAAGGCGACC
>RFHJ01000254.1 GCA_003696905.1 Gammaproteobacteria bacterium
ATCCAGTTCTGGCTGCGCCGAAACTCGCCCGGGGTCTGATGGCTGCCTCGGCCCCTGGTCAGCAGCACCGCGTGGACCTCGCGGAGCAGGCGAAGCGACAGCGGCAACCCGTCTTCCAGCAGTCGCAGCCCGCGGTCGAGGGCGGCCACGTAGCGACTGACCTCTCGCACGTCGTCCATCGGCACGCCCGGCTCCTGATCGAGTTCAAACAGCAACAGGTCCGACAGCGACGACTGGGTGCCCTCGATCATGGAGGAGAGTACCGCTTCCTTGCGCACATACATGTAGAGGAACAGCGAGGTATCCGGGAGCAGGGTCGAGACACTATCCAGCCGCCCGAGGGCGAGCAGCGCCTGGTCGAACTTGCCGCGCAGCGCCGGCGTCCAGTCGATCGGTGGGTGTGGTGGCAGCGGCGCGGGCACGAAGGCCCGGGCCTTCTCGCCCACCGTCGAGATCGTCAGGTAGCTGCCCTGGAGTCCTCGCTTCATCCTGCCTCGAACCTAAAATAAGGGTTAGTGCTATTTTATGTTAACGGAGTTTCGTAAAATACTGGGCCGGAGTCGTTCGGCACCGCCAGTGCCATCCCCGACCTTGCCAAAGACGACTCCGCACCCAGAGCCATCCCAAGTCACCGCACTAGCGGGCGAGTCGTTCGACGCCATGGCGCCAGCGCTGTCCCCCGGGACGGTCACAAGGGACTCCGAACCCGGAGGTCTCGCAGGATCCTTTCCAGTTCGAGATCATCTGCCGGATACGGATAGGCAAACTGGCGGATTTCGATCCATTGGGAGGCCTGCCCGGGATGGACGTAGGCTTCGCAATCGTCCACCAGCAGGGCCTCTTGCCAATGCACGCCGGGGATCAGAGAGAGATCCTTGGTGCCTTGTGGCTTGAGATGTTCGAGATGGGCTAACCAGGGTGGTGCCTTGGCCTCTGCTACCAGTTGATTGGCAACGTCGCGGAAGCGCTCTTCGGACACGCTGGTGAAGGTCACGATTCGCGGGAAGCGTTGGCGAACCGAGCGCAGAAAGCGGGCAAGCCCTGGTCGCGGTACCCGGCTGGTGGCGTCGGCGATCAGGGTGCCTTCCAGATCCAGGGCCAGGGCACGAATGGGTGGTGAGGTCATCGGCGGGTGGTCGTCCTTCCCGGCGTTGTCAAGCGTTACGGATATGGGTAGCTTACGATTCTGTACGGAAGGCAGGGGATTGTCGATTGGACGTCGAGGCAGACAAGAATGACAAACAGGCCGCAGCCAGGAGGGCGCTGGAGAATCTTCGCACCCGTCTGCTGGATCTGACAGCGCGCAACCGACTCATCAATTATCGCTATTCCAGGCGAGGCAGTCTGCGTGTCGTCGATGAGTTGCCCAATCAATTGGTCGAGGTGCTGCTGTCCGAGACCGAAATGTGCTTCGAGTCGGTCCCCGAGCCCACCGAGGAGGAACTGGTCCAAGCGGGTTATCTGGAACGGGACGATCAAACGGGCGAGGTCCGGCGGCTGCGCGAGGACCCGAGCGCAGAGGAGTGGGCGCGTCACCTCGGCATCGCCACTGCCTACGAGGTGCCTGAACCACAGGCCGGGCAGGCCGAGGCCAAGCATGCCGACAGGGCGATACAGACGCTGCTCTATCCCTACGAGCTGGAGGCCCGCCTCAAGGCGCTGCTGCAGCAGGCCGAATCCGCCATCCAGGAGATGGCGGCCAACATCCTCTACCTGGCACTCGGATTTCTGGAATGGCACGAGCGGTCCGACGGTGGCTCCCCCCGGTTGGCGCCGCTGTTTCTGGTGCCGGTGCGCTTGCACAAGGGGCGCCTGGATCCGCAGACACGCACCTACCAGTACACGCTTTCTTATTCGGGCGAGGACATCATCCCCAATCTCTCGCTGCGTGAGAAGCTGCGTGTGGATTTCGGCATGGCATTGCCCGATCTCGATGAGGACACCGAGCCAGAGGCCTATTTTGCGCAGGTTGCAGAGATGCTCGAGAGCAACCGCAAGCGCGATTGGCGGGTGCGCCGGCACATCTCGCTGGTATTGCTCAACTTCAGCAAACTGCTGATGTATCTGGACCTGGATCCCGAGCGCTGGCCGGAAGGCGAGGGCTTGCTCGATCATCCGGTGGTCAGCCGTTTTCTCAGCGGCTACGAGCAGGATATCGAGGAAGACGATGCGGGCATCGGCTACGGTGAGGAGTATCCCATCGACGAGCTGGAGGATCAGCACGAACGCTATCCGCTCATCGAAGATGCCGACAGTTCCCAGCACAGTGCCTTGGTGGATGCCATCGATGGCAAGGATCTGGTCATCGAGGGTCCACCCGGTACCGGCAAGTCCCAGACCATCACCAACCTGATTGCGGCCGCCCTGGCACAGGGGAAGCGGGTGCTGTTCGTCGCCGAGAAGCTGGCGGCACTGGAGGTGGTGCGCCGTCGCCTGGACGCGGCGGGGCTCGGTGAGTTCTGCCTGGAACTGCACAGCCACAAGTCGCAGAAGCGCAAGGTGCTCGATGAGATCCAGGTGCGCCTGAAGAAGCATGGCGGCTATCGCGAGCCCGCACAGATCGAGGCGGATATCGCCCGCTTCGAGGAGCTGCGGGCGCAGCTGGCCGGGCATGCCCGGCGCATCAATGCGCCCTGGAAGCAGACGGGCATGACCCTGCACAAGATCTTCATGGCGGCGGCCCGTTACCGCAGCGAGATCGGCGTCAATCCCGAAAGGCTGCATCCGCAGGCGCTGGATGGGGAACGCTACGATCCGGCCATGCAGCGCCGCAACCGCGACGAGGTGGATGCCTATCGCACGGTCTACCAGGCGATCGCCGCCGAGTTGGGCG
>RFHJ01000255.1 GCA_003696905.1 Gammaproteobacteria bacterium
GAGAACGAGCATCGCACACGCCAGGCGGTGCGCGGCATCCGCGACATGTTCCGTCGCGACGGGGTGCTGCAGGAAGCGGGATGACTACAGACAATATCGGGAGAAGAAGTCAGTGGAACCGGTGAAGGTAGGATTGCTGGGTCTGGGTACCGTCGGTGGCGGCACGCTCAACGTACTGGTGCGCAATGCGGCCGAGATCGCGCGACGTGCGGGTCGGGAGATCGTGGTCAGCCACGCCGCGGCGCGCGACTATGACCCGGCCCGACTCGAAGGCATCGACAGGGTCGAGGTGAGCGAAGATGCCTTCTCGGTCGTGGACCAACCCGAGGTGGACATCATCGTCGAGCTGATCGGTGGCTACAGCCCGGCACGCGAGCTGGTGCTCAAGGCGATCGAGAACGGCAAGCATGTGGTCACCGCCAACAAGGCGCTGATCGCCCTGCATGGCAACGAGATCTTCGCCGCCGCCCAGAAGAAGGGCGTGACCGTCGCGTTCGAGGCCGCGGTGGCTGGTGGCATACCCATCATCAAGGCGTTGCGCGAGGGTCTGGCGGCCAACCACATCGAGTGGATCGCAGGCATCATCAACGGCACCGGCAACTTCATCCTGACCGAGATGCGCAACAAGGGTCGTGACTTCGCTGATGTGCTGGCCGAGGCCCAGGCCCTGGGGTATGCCGAGGCCGACCCCACCTTCGACGTGGAGGGTATCGACGCCGCGCACAAGCTCACCATCCTGGCCTCGCTGGCCTTCGGCATTCCACTGCAGTTCGACAATTGCTTCACCGAGGGGATCGGCAAGATCGAGCCCCAGGACGTCGCCTATGCGGAGCAGCTCGGTTACCGGATCAAGCACCTGGGGATCACGCGCAAAACCGACGAGGGCATCGAGCTGCGAGTGCATCCCACCCTGATCCCGGAGCGGCGCCTGATCGCCAACGTCGATGGCGTGATGAACGCGGTACTGGTGAAGGGTGATGCGGTTGGGCCGACCCTCTATTACGGTGCTGGTGCCGGCTCCCTGCCGACGGCCTCGGCGGTGGTGGCGGATATCATCGATGTCACCCGCACCCTGACCACCGATCCGGGCAACCGGGTGCCACATCTCGCCTTCCAGCCGAGCGAACTGTCCGACCTGCCGGTGCTGCCCATCGGTGATGTCGAGACTGCCTACTATCTGCGCATGACCGCCGAAGATCGGCCCGGCGTGGTGGCGGCGGTGGCGGGCATCCTCGGCGACCTGGGCATCAGCATCGAGGCGATGCAGCAGAAGGAACCCGCCGAGGGCGAGACGGAGGTGCCGCTGGTGATGCTCACCCACCGGGTGCGCGAGCGGCAGATGGACGATGCGATCGCGCGCATCGAGGCCTTGCCGTCGATCCGTGGTCATGTCACCCGTATCCGGGTCGAACACCTGAGTTGATCCCCAGGGTGGCGTCATCCAAGGCGAGCGTAGCGGGTCGTCTGCTCGAAAAAACGCCGTAGATACCTCCTTGTAGGCTCGACGGCGGCATCCCTGCCGCCGACGTTTTTCGAGCAGACACCCGCTCCACTTTTCGACAGGTTACGATTTTGGATGACGGAGTCCTGAGTTGATCCATCTGGTTGCGCCGGGGCTGCTGGGGCCTTTCCCACGCTTTACCGAGCAGAGAGAGTTCCCGCCGCTGCCGGCGCTTCAGACCTTGCTGGCGCGGGCGGATCGCGAGGTCGGGCCCGATTCCTATGCGGGGGTGCTGTTCGAGCTGTTCGGCATGCCCGACCCGGGGCCGGCCGCCAGCCTGCCGACCGCTTCCCTTTGCTACCTGGCCGACAGCGGTGATCCCGATGAGTCCCGCTACCTGCTGCACGCCGACCCCATCCATTTGCGGCCGGACCAGGACCGCCTCCTGGCCTTCGACTTCCATCGCCATCCGCTGGACCCGGAAGAGGCAGAGGCCTTCGTCGCCGCCTTCAATGCCCACTTCGCCGAGGATGGTCTTGAGTTGCTGGCCCCCCATCCAACCCACTGGTACCTGGCAGTGGATGAGCCGCCAGAGGTCCAATTCCAGCCGCTGAGCGAGATCCTCGGCCGCAATATCGACCTGTTTCTGCCTGAAGGGCCGGACGCCCGCCGCTGGCGGGCTTGGCTGAACGAGACCCAGATGCTGTTCTACGGCCTGCCGGTCAATACCGCACGCGAGACCCAACAACAATGGCCGGTGAGTGGTCTATGGTTCAGCGGGGCCGGCCGGCGGCCGAGGGTGCTGGGCGGACAAGTCGTCCCGGATGCCGAAGCTTTGCAGTGTCCCCTGGTGGCCGGGCTGGCCGCCTGTGCCGAGCAGAGGGGTGATGAGTCGTTGCAGGTGGTGCACGATCCAGGCCGGGCGGTGCTCGAGGCCGACTTCGAGGCCTGGTCGCAAACGATGCAGGATTTGGACCGCCGACTGGCGGAGCTGATGGGGCAGGAGCTGCGGCTCTATAGCTGCGATGGCCGCGTCTGGAGCTGGCAGCCGGCGCACCGCTGGCGGTTATGGCGCCAACCAATGCGTGTTGCGGGTTTATTCTGTCAGGACTGATGGCTTGGAACGGCCCTCAACGACATGCGGGCCATTGACAGTAATGAACATTCATTCTACTGTCGATGCACATCATCCGCTGATCACCGAGGACATCGCAATGAAATGCCGAGCCGCCGTTGCCTGGGAACCCAAGAAACCCCTGGTCGTTGAAGAGATCGAGGTCGAAAAACCGCGCGAGGGCGAGGTGCTGTTGCGAGTGGTTGCCTCGGGGGTCTGTCATACCGATGCCTTCACCCTCTCGGGCGACGACCCGGAGGGGGCCTTCCCCTGTATTCTGGGTCACGAGGGCGGCTGCATCGTCGAGGAGTGCGGTCCCGGGGTGAAGAACCTGAAGCCGGGCGACCATGTCATCCCGCTCTACATCCCGGAGTGCGGTGAGTGCGAGTATTGCCGTTCGCCGAAGACCAATCTCTGCCAGTCGATCGCGGCCACGGTGTGGACCGGCTACATGCCGGACAATACCCGGCGATTCAGCTGCAAGGGGCAGCCGATCTATCACTACATGGGCTGCTCGACCTTCTCCGAGTACACGGTGGTGCCCGAGATCGCGCTGGCCAAGATCAACCCCGCCGCGCCGCTGGACAAGGTCTGTCTGCTCGGTTGCGGGGTGACCACCGGCATCGGCGCGGTGCTGAACACCGCCAAGGTCGAGCCGGGCTCCACCGTGGCGGTGTTCGGGCTCGGCGGTATCGGCCTCTCCTGCATCCAGGGTGCGGTGATGGCCAAGGCGGGGCGCATCCTCGCGATCGACATCAACCCCGCGAAGTGGGAGATGGCCAAGGCGCTGGGGGCGACCGATTTCGTCAATCCGAAGGAGGTCGATGGCTCGCTCAGCGAGTACATCCAGGAGATGACTAATGGCGGCGTCGATTATTCCTTCGAATGCATCGGCAACGTGCATGTGATGCGCGACGCCCTGGAATGCACCCACATGGGCTGGGGCGTCTCCACGGTCATCGGGGTGGCCGGCGCCGGCCAGGAGATCTCGACCCGACCATTCAATCTGGTGGTCGGTCGCACCTGGAAGGGGACCGCCTTCGGCGGCGTCAAGGGCCGCACCGAGCTGCCCGGCTATGTTGACCGCTATATGAACGGCGAGATCGAGCTCGACAGCATGGTCACCCATACCATGCCGCTGGACGACATCAATCGCGCCTTCGATCTGATGCATGCCGGCGAGAGCATCCGCTCGGTCATCGTTTTCTAGGGGCCGAAGATGGAACAGATCGAAAGCATCAAGGAGTTCGGTGGTCATCTGAACCGCTATACTCACGATTCCGAGTCCTGCCAGTGCCCGATGACCTTCTCGGTTTATCTGCCGCCCCAGGCGGCGGATGGCCCGGTGCCGGCGCTCTATTGGTTCTCGGGCCTGACCTGTACCGACGACAATTTCCGGGTCAAGGCGGGCGCGCAGCGCTATGCTGCCGAGGAGGGGATTGCACTGGTCATCCCCGATACCAGTCCGCGCGGCGAGGGCGTGCCAGACGAACCGGACCGCTACGACCTGGGGCAGGGTGCCGGCTTCTATGTCAACGCCACCCGCTCGCCCTGGGACCGGAACTATCGGATGTACGACTATGTGACCCGCGAGCTGCCGGCACTGGTCGAAGCGCATCTGCCGCTGGTGCCGGGCGTGCGTTCGGTCAGCGGTCATTCGATGGGCGGGCATGGGGCGCTGATCGTGGCCTTGAAGAATCCGGGCATGTTCCGCTCGGTCTCCGCCTTCGCCCCGATCTGCAATCCGGTCGAGAGCGGCTGGGGGAAGACCTGCTTCGGCACCTATCTCGGCGATGAAAAAAGCGCTTGGGAGGCCTATGACGCGACCTGCCTGATCGATTCCGGGGCGCGTGCCCCGGAGATCCTCATCGACCAGGGCACCGCGGACGAATTTCTGAAGGCCGGTCAGCTTCAGCCGCAATATCTGCAGGCCGCCTGCGAGCGGGCCGGACAGCCGCTGACCCTGCGCATGCAGGACGGCTACGACCACAGCTATCACTTCATCGCGACCTTCCTCGGCGAGCACATTGCCCGGCACGCCAAGGCACTGCGCCAGGGGGGGTGACGCGCTTGGGGCGTTATTGATCGATACCCCCCGGATCACCGATCGGTGCCGCCATGGCGTCGGCCACCAGGGTAGCCACATTGCTGCCGGTCAGCGACTCCAGAAAGGCCACCAGATCGTCGATTTCCGCTTCGGTGAGCCCAAGGGGGTGGATGGCGGGATCGAGCAGGGGATTGGGCTGGCCACCCCGGTTGTAGAAGGCCACGACCTCCCGCAGGGTCGAGAGCGATCCGTCGTGCATGTAGGGGGCGGTCAGCGCCACGTTGCGCAGGCTCGGCGTGCGGAACTTCCAGCGGTCGGCTGGATCCTCGGTCACCTCGTAGCGCCCCAGGTCGGCCGCCTGGGGCTCGGAGACGCGGTCGATCACCTCGAGCGGCACCTCGACGAAGACCCCCGGCGCCAGCTGGACCCTCTCGGTCTGCTTCTTCGAGGGGACCGAGGCCGGATAACCGACCCCGGTATTGTGCAGTCGTTGGTCGGTGAACAGGGCATGGTCTTTCTCGATGCGATGGCACTGACTGCAACCGGCCTTGCCCGTGAACAGGGCGAATCCGCGTTTCACCTCCGACGGTACCGCGTCCTCTTCGCCACCGAAGTGCCAGCGGTCGAAGGGTGAGTCGGCGGCGTTCAGCGTCATCTGATAGGCGGCGAGCGCCTGGCCGAGATTCAGCATGTTCAGCGGCTCGCCGAACGCCTCTTCGAACAGGCCCGCGTAATCGGGCAGGCCGCGGATTCGGTTCAGCAGGTGGCCGACCGCTGGGTTGCCCATCTCGTTCTTGGCCAGCAGCGGCCCCCAGATCTGTTGCGAAAGGCGATCCTCGCGCCCGTCGTGGAAGAGCAGTTCCAGATAGGCCACGTTGAGCACCGTGGGCGTGTTGCGGCGCACGCTGCGCCCCTCGATCCCCACAGCGGTGGCCAGCTCGTTGCTGGTGAATCCCTGATCCGGCACATGGCACATGGCGCAGGAGATGGTGTTGTTGAGCGACAGGCGTCGGTCGAAGAACAGCTTGCGGCCGAGTGCGACCTTCTCGGGCGTCAGCTCCACCCCCTCGCGTGCGGGCAGGGGCGGCAGGCCCAGAGGCGGGCGCCGGGCGAATTGCAGCAGGTCGGCCGGTCTCCCGCGGTGCTGCTGCAGATCGCGCGAGCGCGTCTGGTAGTCATCTGCCTCATAGCCCTCGCGCGAATCACCCGGGCCCAGCGCCACCCTGCGCGCCGCCGTGCCATCTGCCACGCCCTGTTGGGCCCCGGTCTCCTCGGCCAGCAGTGTCTGCAGATCCGCGAGGATCAGATCGGTATGCAGAAAGGAGACGCTATAGATGTTGCGGATGCGTTTCTGCGGGTCGATGAGAAACACCCGCAGCACATGGGAGATGTCACCGCCGCCCTGACCGGGTGCGCTGAGGTTGCGTTGCAGCTCCTGCCCATAGGCCGACAGCAGGGGTGCCAATGCCGCCTCGCCGCTGGTGGTGACAAAGCGCCAGCTGCCCCCGTCCGACCCCATGCCGCCGTGGCCGTGATGGTGGTGCTGGTGTTGGGTGCTGCCCATTGGCGTGTGCGCCATGCTGGCGGCGTAGGCGCGCAGCGCCTCGGGGGTGTCCCGTTGCGGATCGAAACTGAGGCTCACCAGGCGCAGGTTGCGTGCCAGTTCGGGGTCCTTGGCCATGCGGGCCCGCAGCTGGTGGAACACGAACATCGACAGCGGGCAGCCGTTGACGTCGTCGCAGTGGCTGTAGAAGAAGGCCAGCAGGGCGTAGCGGTCACCCAGCACCTCGTGCAGGGATACCGGCTTTCCGGTCTCGGCATCGATCACCACGCCATCGCCGGCCGGCTTGATGGGGGGCAAGGTGTAGCTGCCGGGTTGCGGAATGGCGTAGGGCAGGGCCGCGTATCCGGGTGCCAGGGGCTCCAGGTCGGCCATTGCGAGCGTGGCCATGAGGCCCAGCGCGATGAGCGGCAGTCGCCAGGTCATGCCTCGGACTCCTTCGATGGATTGGGGACGTATCGCAGGGCTATTGCCCGGCGATACGTTCGTCTTCGAGCCTACTCGGTCAAGGCCGCCACGCGGGCTGGCTGGTCGTTTTCGGCCGGTGCCTTGGCATAGAGCGAATAGGCGCCGAATCGCATCTGGTGTGGCCTGCCGAGCTTCTCGGCGTAGAAATCGATGGCGAACTTCGGCTCGAGTGCCTTGCCGTTCCATTCGAAGGCCTTGAAGAACTGCTCGTTGTCCTCGCCCTTCTTGTCCCAGTTCGCCAGCAGGGACGAGGTGTAGTAGGCCCGCTTGCCGTCCCAGCTCTGGGAGACCATGTTCACCTGCCGCCCGATCACCCGTTCATAGATCTGCTTGGGGTGCATGGGATCGGTCATGTCGAAATAACGCGACTTGCCGTCCATGAAGGTATTGACCCAGAGGCCGCTGTCGTCCGAGGTGATGGAGATGTCCACCGGCAGCGGGATTTTGCTGGGATCGCCGATGTCCGCCACCGCCTTGGCCTGCCAGTCCCCGTTTTCATCCTCGTAGATCAGCCAGATCTTGGAGGTCAGTGCAGTGGTGGTGACGCACCAGTTGTGATTGGGCTGCCATGCGCAGCGGATCTCCAGGGGCGCGCCGGGCACATCCAGCACCTTCTTCGGCTTGCGTGTGTGCAGGTTCCACACCACCACGGTGTTGCCGAAGCGCTTCATCGCCTCTTTGTCCTTGAGCATCTTGCCGAAGTCCATCATGTAGTTGGACCAGCCGGTGAAGGACGAGGTGACCATGACGTTGCGCCGCGGAAGTGCCCGTACATCGTAGCCATAGCCATCGGCATACTTGCCCGCTTTTATCGCCCCCCGCAGATTCTCGTCGGTCGGCATCCAGTGAGTGGCCACATAGTCGCCGTCGTTGGTGTACTCGACCAGCGCGGTGCGCCCGCCGTGGTCCTTGTTGTTGGACAGGCCGGTGATCATCATCCGACCGGGCAGGGCATAGGTGGTGTGCGGACCCACCACACCGCCGCTCTTGGCGACGAAGTCGTCGATCACCTTGACTAATTTGGGTTTGGCGGGATCGCTGTGGACATCGAAGATGAAGATCTTGCTGGTGTCCAGGCCACCCGCCCAGAGGAAGCGCCGGTCATCGGTGAAGCCGGAATGATGGGCCTCATTGCGTCCGCCCACCGACAGGGTATGGACCACCTTGCCGTAGTTGGGCGACTTGGGATTCACGTCGATGGTCACCAGCTTGTCCTGGCCATCGCCCATGCCCTCGACACCCAGGGTCCAGACATAGACGAAGTCCTCCTGGCCGACGATCTTGGCCATATAGGGCGACTGACAGGTCTCGTCTGCCACCACCTGGAGCGGCGCAAGGCCGACGCCGGCGACCAGCAGGGCGCTGGCCGTCACATGGCGGATTTGCTGCAGGGTCTTGGATTGCATGTTCATTCTCCTTTGGTCTCCTATACTTCGGCGCAATGCGTGACCGCTCTTGAAGTTGTTGTCAGCGGTCAGGGATAGAGTAGAATGAATGTTCATTTTGTCAAGGAGCCTGACGGATGCCCTATCTGACCCGGAGCGAACCCCAGGACGAGAGCGTCGCCTGTCGCATCATGACCGCGGCGCTGGAACTGTTCGTGGCGCGGGGCTATCACAATGTCTCCATCCATGACATCCAGAAGCGGGCCGGGGTCAGCATCGGTTCGATCTACAACCACTATGGCGGCAAGGAAGGGGTTGCCCGCGCCCTCTACGAGCATCTGCTGAACGAGATGCTGGTACTGATCGAGCAGGTGGAGGCGGCGACCGATGATCCGGGTGGGCGCTGCCGGCTGCTGATCCGGCGCCTGATGGAACACACCGAGACGCACCGCGACATCATGGCCTTCGTCTTCGGTGCCCGTCATCGCGAGTTCCTGCCCGAGCAGCCGCCGATCTGCAGCTCCCGCGCCTTCGAACGCTTGCGGGAACTGGTACAGGAGGCGATGGCCGCTGGGCAGATCCGCCAGATGGATACCTGGGTCGCAGCGGCCGCCATGTTCGGCAGC
>RFHJ01000029.1 GCA_003696905.1 Gammaproteobacteria bacterium
AACGGCAGTTCCACTTCCTCGAAGAAGCGCGGCCAGCCGATACGCTCGATCCACTCGTTGATGCGCTCCCAGTCCTTCGCGCCTTCCTTGTAGGCCTTCAGGATGCGCTTGACGATGGCGGTTGCCTCGGGCCAGCGTGGCGGGTTGTTCGGGATACCCGAAGCCACCAGCTTCTGGAAGGTCGGCTTGCCGCGGGCGTTGGAGTGGTTGCCACCGACCCAGATGGAGAGCTTGGTGTGCTCCGCATCGTTGATCTGCATCGGCGGGCAGGGCGGGAAGCAGGCGCCGCAGCAGATGCACTTCTTCTCGTCCACCTCGAGCGACGGCTTGCCGTTCACCATGGCGGGACGGATGGCCGCCACCGGGCAACGGGCCACCACCGAGGGACGCTCACAGACGTTGGCCACGAGATCGTGGTTGATCTTCGGCGGCTTGGTGTGCTGCACATTGATGGCGATATCGCCCTGGCCGCCGCAGTTGATCTGGCAGCAGGAGGTGGTGATGTGCACGCGGTTCGGCATGTTGGCGTTGCGGAACTCGTCCACGAGTTCGTCCATCATCGCCTTCACCACGCCGGAGGCGTCGGTGCCGGGGATGTCACAGTGCAGCCAGCCCTGGGTGTGGGACAGGGTGGTCACCGAGTTCTGGGTACCACCGACCCAGAAGCCCTCGGATTCCAGCTTGTCGATCAGCGGTTGAACACGCTCTTCCTCGGTGACGAAGAACTCGGGGTTGGAGCGCAGGGTGAAGCGGATATAGCCGTCGGAGTATTCGTCAGCGATATCGCACAGCTTGCGCAGGGTGAACAGGTCGAGGATCCGCTGGGTACCGCACTTGACGGTCCAGATCTTGTCGCCGTACTTGGAGACGTGCAGCAGGACGCCCGGACGCGGATGCTCGTGGTAGGCCCACTGGCCGAAGTTACGACGCATGGTCGGGTGCATGTACTGGAACGGATCGGGACAACCGGACTCGATCGGTTCACGCATTTCAGTAGCCATTTTTACCTCCGGAATTCAGGTAAAGGCCCGTCTTTGCCCCACCGCCGCACGGGACGGCGGGGCCAGAGCGAGCAGATTCGAATTGGGACGATTCAGATCAGGAAGCTTCGGCCTGACGGTCGAACCACTTGATGGCCTCTTCGTCCCAGCCGTCCATGCGCACGTAGGAGCACTCGCGCGGATGATTGACCATGTTCGGATCGACATCGACCCCGATGCCTTCGAGGAAGTTGACCAGACCGATCCGCTCGATCATCTCGCCGCAGCGCTCGTGCTCCAGGGCGTTCTCTGCCCAGAAATCGATGATCTCTTCCGCCAGCTCGACCAGGGACTCCCAGTCTTCCTCGGTCTCCAGCTTCTTGAACGGCACCACCACGGTACCCATGAGGTCACCGATCTTCAGGGTACGCTTGCCACCGATGAGGATGGTCACACCCTTGTCGTCACCGACGCCCAGGGCCTTGGGCATGACGTTCAGGCAGTGCATGCAGCGCACGCAGTCCTTGTTGTTGACGGTGATGGTGTCGTCGTCGTTGAGGGAGATTGCATTGGTCGGACAACGGGTGATGACGTTGTCGATGATGTACTGGCGACCTTTTTTCTCGACGTAGGCCTTGACCTCGTCCTGGTTGACCTTCATGTCGTCGCGCCAGGTGCCGATCACGGCGAAGTCGGCACGCTCGATGGCGTTCTGACAGTCGTTGGGGCAACCGGAGATCTTGAACTTGAACTTGTAGGGCAGTGCCGGACGGTGCACGTCGTCGGTGAAGTTGTTCACCAGCAGACGATGCGCCTTCTGCTCGTTGGTGCAGGACATCTCGCAACGTGCAGCGCCGACACAGGACATGGCGGTACGCACACAGGGGCCGGCGCCACCGAGGTCCCAACCATAGTCGTTGATCTCGTCGAAGAAATGCTGATATTGCTCGGAGTCGGCACCGATGAACATGATGTTGCCGGTCTGGCCATGGAAGGTGATCAGACCCGAGCCATACTTCTCCCAGCTGTCGGCCAGCTGGCGCAGCATGGCGGTGCTGTAGTGGTTGCCCGCCGGCGGCTGCACGCGCAGGGTGTGGAATTCCTTGGAATCGGGAAAGGCGTGGCCCACTTCGGAGAAACGGGGAATGATGCCGCCACCGTAGCCATAGACGGAGATGGTGCCACCCTTCCAGTATCCCTTGCGGGTCTCGTAGGAGTGTTCCAGCTGGCCCAGCAGCGAGTTGGCCACCCGGTTGATCTTTTCACTGGGGTGCTCGTCACGCAGGCGCTTGATGCCACTGATGAAGCTCGGCCACGGACCCTCTTCGAGCTGGTCCAACATGGGTGTGGAAAACTTGTCGATCGCCATTTCGTTATCTCTCCTGACTAATCGGTTTGACTTGAATCCGCTCTCGCGTGGTCGATGCCGGCCACACAAAAACCATACCTTCAGTGATCCGTGACGGATCCGGTGCGCACACCGGCCCCATCAATGGCCGCTAATATAGTCGAGGCCTTTGCTTGCCTGAACTCCACCAAGGAGGGAGTACAGACCGCCATATCTATCCCTTTGGGGATAGAATGAAACTCAAGGCCCCGCGCATTCCCCATAAGCTATTGAAGTACCGCACTTTCCAGTAATATCCAGTATTTCAGCTTATGCGAATGCGGCAAAATTCGGCGGGCATACTAGGCGCAATTTCCCCACTGCGTCAATATGAAATATTGATGAAGATCAAAACAGGACCAAAGAGCATGCATGCCTATTCCGGACCCTTCGCCCTCGCCGATCAGGACAGCTATATCGCCTGGAGAAAACAGAAACTGCAGACCCCTCCTTGCCCCCCCTTCGTCACGGTCGATGCCGAGCAGGGACTGGATGTGGCCGGGCGGCAGGCCATTGCCGAACATTGCCGCCGACACAACTTCGCACTGTTCCGATTCACCGAACCACCAGCAGACCCGGAAGAGGCCCTGCGCCAACTGGGCCGGCACTTCGGACTGAAGGACATCGACGCCAACCTCTGCGCGGAAGACAGCGGATTGACGGAGATCACGGTCAAGAACACGGGCACCGACAATGCCTATATCCCCTACACCAGTCGTCCCATCGGCTGGCATACGGATGGCTACTACAATCCGATGCATCAGCAGATCCGGGGCATGCTGCTCTATTGCCACCAGCCGGCAATGGAAGGTGGTATCAGTGGCCTGATGGATCACGAGATTGCCTACATCCGGTTGCGCGATCAAAACCCGGAGTGGATCAGGGCCTTGATGGCAGAGGATGCCTTTACCATTCCGCCCAACGTGGAGGGTGGCGTGCAGATTCGTCCGGCCACGGTCGGACCGGTCTTCTCGGTGGACGACGACGGCCACCTGCACATGCGCTACTCGGCCCGCCAGCGCAATGTGGAGTGGAAGGACGATGCACTCACCCAGGAAGCAGCCGCCGCCCTGCTGGCGCTGTTCGAGAACGACGATCCTTTCATCCTGGAATGGTCTCTGCAAGCCGGAGAGGGACTGATCAGTAACAACATACTGCACCGGCGTACCGGCTTTATGGACTCGCCCGATCCGAAACAGAAGCGCGTCTTCTACCGGGCGCGTTATCACAACAGGGTGCGACCGAACGCAACGGTCATCATAGAGGAATAAGTGTCATGCTGTATCTGAGCAAGGTCATAATCGCCAATCCCGACCTGGAATCCTTCGAGGATCTGAAGATGGTGATCAAGGAGCTGGCAGCACGGGGAGAGATGTACCTGCGCTTCGACGTGAAACCCGCCTACCCCGATACCCCGCCAGACTGGGAAGACCAGCTCGAGGTGGCATTCAGCAGCCGTTACTGAGGCACGAGTATCATGGTCGATTATCTGGATCCCAATCAGCTGGAAGACACCGCCGCTGCCTCGCTGCGCAAGAACCTGGGACAGCAGGCGGAACTGGAAGGGCGCCTGGTCGAACTGCGGCAACAGCTGGAGCGGCTGCCCGAGAGTGCCCCACCATTCGATCGCGCGCAGCTGCAAATGGAGATGGCGCGTGCCCTGCAGATTCTGGAGCGTGGCGCCGAGGCCTGGCCTCTGGCCACCACCGCCTTCGGCATCTTCGCCGAATTGCGCGATTGGGAGCACGCCGCAGACGCCTGCGACATCGCCTATCAGACCGGCGAGCCGGACGCGCTGATTGCCCTCGGCCACGGCATCTGGATCGGTGTGACCTTTCCGATCGATCCGGAGATCACGGTGCACCTGCTCAGCCATGTCGTGGACGACACCCCCGATGACTCGGATGGCGCGGCAGTGGCCGCCGCCACCGCCTGTTTCCTGGCCGACATCCGCGCCGACGAGGGGCCGGAGAAAGAGCGCCTGATGTTCTTCTCCCAGCAGCTGCTCGGGCGGGTTGCCCGTCGTCACAGCGATGTCGAGACGCAGGAACAGTTCGAGCGCTGGGTAGAACGGCTGGAACTGAACGACCCCGACAAGTTCCTGGTACGTCTGCGCAATGTGGTGGACGTATTGGTACAGGACCAGTGGTGGATCGATCGCGAGGCGATCCAGGCCGAGTTGCCGGACTGAACCAGGAGCGCCACCAGGCCAACGGGCACAAAGAACACGAAGGCGGGCCCAATCCCACAGGCTGCCAGTGCCCTTCGTGCTGAAAACACAGATTGAGAAACACATATGTTCTGGGAAGAAGACGACCAACCGCAGGAATTCCAGGTGCCCGACGACGTGGTCGACCTGGCCTTCAGCATCCAGTGCCGTGAGCTGCCGGTCGATCACCTGCATGCCCTTGGCAGCGCCCTTTGTGAGGCAGCCCCGGTGCTCACCGAAGACCCGCGAGTGGCCATCCACGAGATCCACCTCGCCGGCTCGCAGAACGGCTGGGAACGCCCCGATCCGCGCTTGGGCCAGAAGCTGATGCTCTCGCGCCGCACCAAGTTGCACATCCGCGTGCCCAGCGAACTACACGAGCAGGTGGAGCAGGCGCTCGATGGCATCACCATCGACGTCGCTGGGCATCCGCTGACCATCGGCAAGGCGAAGGTCAAGAAGCTCTCCAGGCAGGGCACCATCTTCGCCCGCCACATCGTATTGGAGCCCGGTGAGGAAGAAGACGAGAACGCCTTTCTGCTACGCCTGGCAAGGGAACTGCAACGGCGCGGCATTAGGGTGAAGAAGGCGCTGTGCGGCATCACCCAGGAGATTGCCACCCCCGAGGGCCCGCTCAAGACGCGGAGCCTGCTGTTGGCCGATCTGTCGTCCGAGGACTCGGTACGATTACAGCAGGAAGGGCTGGGATCCCACCGCCACTTCGGCTGCGGCATCTTCGTCCCCCACAAGGGCATAGATCCGGTCAAGACCGCCGAAGATGAATAAGTAAGCATATTTCAATATAATCGCGACCGTTTTTCTCGGGCCGTACCGCGACAGGACGACATCATCCAACCGGTGCTCGGGAGGCAGGGTCTGCCAGGCGCGGCCGCCGATACCTCGCTGGAGGCTCGAATACGTCACTGCCTGCCCCACCCCTGAAGCAGTTGGACGATGTGACCCTGCTCGCCACGGGCGACGGGAACCCTCAATGGAAATCCACTTGCAGAAAGAGGAGCAATCACGATGTCGACGATCGAAGTGAATGGCAAGACCATCGAGCTGGACGAGAACGGCAACATGGTCGACCCGACCCTGTGGGACGAAGATGTCGCCCGCGCACTGGCCGAGATGGACGAGAAATTCATCGGTGAACTCACCCAGGAACACTTCGATGTCCTGCACTACCTGCGCGATCAGTATTTCAACAACAACCAGAACCAGCCCATGGAACGGCAGATCCTCAAGGACATGGGCAAGATCTGGGGCAAGAAGGTCAGCAGCAAGGAGATGTACAAGCTGTTCCCCTTTGCACCTTCCAAGCAGGGCAACCGCATCGCCGGCCTGCCCTATATCGCACGCAAGGGTGGCTATTGATCGGGCGCACTCGAATCCGCTTGTAAATTAAGGCCCCGAATCTGGCGATTCGGGGCTTTTTTGTGTGGCACCCGCCGAGACTACAGTTCCGCCCACATCCGCAGCAGATTCGCGTAACTGCGGTCCACATACTTGGTGTGGTCGGCATCGGGATCGGTGCGCAGCAGGTGTTCGCGGGCCTGGTCCAGTTCGAACAGCAGTTCACGGCGTTCCGGCTCGCGCACGAAGCTCTGGATCCAGGTCAGCGCCACCAGACGCTCGCCTCGCGTCACCTCGGCCACATGGTGGACGCTTCGTGAAGGGTAGACCACCGCACTGCCGGCCGGCAGCTTGACCCGTTGGTCACCGAAGGGTGTGCGGATCACCAGCTCGCCGCCCTCGTAGCTGTCGGGGTCGTTGAGGAAGATGGTCATGGAGACATCGGTGCGGAACTTGCCGCCACCCATGATCGGATCGTCCACATGATCGCCGTAGTGCATGCCGGGCGCGTAGCGGGCGAAGATGAAGTCTGCCAGGCGGTGTGGCAACACGGCACTGCGAAAACGGGCATTCTGGCCCACGCTCGCCATGATGATCCGGTTCAGCCGCTGCTGGATCTGCGGGTCCGGCCCCAGCTCCTGATTCGCCTTCACCCGGCGGGCCGCCATCCCGGCGGTGAGCCTGCCGTCGACGAACTCCGCGCCCGCGAGGATCTCGCGGATCTTGTCGATCTGGGCAGGGTTGAGCAGTTCGGGGATTTGCAGCAGCATGGCTTGGTCCTGATAACGGCTAACCCGGATGCGCGACCGGGGCATTGATACCGAGCTCCCGCTAGAATGCGCATCGAACGATTTGCAGGAGCCCGCGCATGATACTCAAGGTCACTATCGCCGACCAATTGCTGGAACTCAACGTGCCCGATGCGCTGCTCGAGCAGGCGCAGGACTTCTTCGACAAGATGGACGCCGACATGGACCAGGGATGGCAGGTCAACCGCGACTGGGTGGACCGGCCGGATCGCTACCTGCGCGGCCAGATCGTGGCCAACAAGCTGCTCACCGCCATCGAGAACCGGGACGACAACCTGGGGCGCCTGATGGCGGGCTATATCCTTTCGCGCTTTCCCGAGATCGAGCTCGTCGAACTGTCCGAACAGGGTGAGATTCGCGATCATGTGCTCACCATGAAAGCCGGCGCGGGCAGTACCGATGAGGGCCCCAGCCTCTCCTTCAGCCACGGCGGACTGCCGCACGGATTGAGCCGCATGGAGGCCATGAACCAGGCCGGCAAGGATGTGAGCGGGGTATTCAAGATGGGCCGGCAATACCGCTTCTCGGTCTTCAACCACGTCACCGGCGAGTGGGACCAGTCCCCCGCCTTCGGCAGCAAGGAAGACGCCGAGGCGGCACGCGAAAAGGTCTTCAAGCAGCGGTTCGACGCCCTGTGCCAAGCCCCGCAGATACATTGATGGCAATCATCGACCAGGTCACCGCGCCCCTGGTGCTGCGCGATCCCAGCGGTAACGAAAAGGTCATCGCCTGCGCCTTCACCCATCCTCAGGGCCTGCTCTATCTCGACCTCTGGTGGCACCGATCCACCCCTGACCAGGCGGCGCACCTGATTCGTGGCGAACTGACCGGGGAAGGTCCCTGGCGCATCGGGGACCATCGCCTGCGGGTGCTCGGCTGCCACAATACCGACCCCCATCTGGCAGACCAGTTCGCCGCCTGGCAGGAATATCTGCAGACCCACCCCGACGAGTATCCCCCTCGGGAGCAGATCGTCGAGATCGCTTGTCGCCTGGGGGCACGACCCTGCACCCATTGAACAGCCGCAACGCTCTGCCGCCGGTGTTGCGGATTCGTCAGGGGCACCTCCTTACCCCTCGAGGCATTGGCTCAGTCGGCTAACAGTTCCTGCCGCAGGTCCGACAGCAGGCGATGCACGCCGTGACACCGGGCGCAGGTATTGACCGCAAGCTCCCCCAGGTGGCGACCGACCGCCCGATGGTCTTCCGCCTTCAGCGCCTGCTCCAGCGCATCCAGGCTGGCATGCATGGCGCCACCAAGGATACGCTCCCTGGGCACCTCGTCCCGGTGACAGGATTCGCAGCTCTGCCCCAGATCGGCCAGGCGCTGCCGTAGCTCCTCCAGGCTCTCGAACGCGACCGTCTTGCGGCCATCCTCGTCGGCGATCTTGAGACGGTTGACCAGCACCGGGAGACGCTGCATTACCTTCTTGTACGGCAATTCCTCCAGCGTCTCGGAGTCCTCCACCTGGATCTCCGAGAAGTCCGGACCACGCATCAGCGCCGCCACCAGGGCACGGTTCTCGTGGTGGCAGGAGCGACAGGTGCGGCCCACCTCGTGCAGGGCATCGGCCGCGCTCGTCAAGTCACCACCTGCGACCGCCTGCTCCAGGCGCTGGAGCTGCTCCAGGTCCAGCTCCTCGCGCCACTCCGGCACCATCTCGCCGATCTTGCGATAACGCTCGCTGAAACGCCTCAGCCACTTCTCCAGGCGCGGCCTATCCTCCAGCGCCAGGTAGTCGGACACCGCCAGCATCGACCGGCGGAGGCCGAACATGTTGTGCAGCCACACCTGGCGTTCATTGGCCGGCTTGTACCACTGCGCCAGCGAGGCGGGCGGTGCCTTCAGGGTGATCTCGGCGGACTCCTCCGCCGCCACGGGCATCGTTGCGAGCGCCGCGATCAACATCAGGATTCGTTGAAACATGGAAAAGCCCTCCGGCAAAGACATCCTCGGAACTATAGTGCAGAAGATGCCATCAATGACTGCAATACCGTCCGCACCTTCTCCTCGGTGACCGGAAACTCGATGGCCGCATCCACCGGGTGCAGTTCACGGAAGCAGGCGAACCGCTCGGCATGTTCGGGCAGATGGAACACCAGCAGCTTCACTTGGGGCAGCTTCTGCAGGATGGCCATCAGGGTTTCGAGGTTGGAACTGCGGTCGCGAAAGTCCGACTGGGCGTTGTATTCGGCCACGATCACGTCCGGCACGGTCTTCTTCAGATAGCTGCGCGCCTTGCGCTGGGAATTGACCACGTCCACCTGGTAGCCCAACGACTGGTAGAGCGGCATCAGGTTCGGATAGCCCCCCAGCTCGATGATCGCCAACAGGCGTGGCATCAGCGGAACACCACCCAGGTGGTGGCGATGTACTTGACCCCTTCGGTCAGCACCTCGGATCGGTGCTCATGGGTCCAGAAGGGGGGGAACAGGATCATCTTGCCCTGCTCCGGGCGCACACTCACGTCCTGATAGAGGAACTGGGTACGCCCGCCTGCACCCTCCGGCACGTCGTTCAGGTACCAGAGGGCGACCAGCTGTCGATCCGCAAACTGGTGACTCCCCCCATCGATGTGCCAGTGGTAATACTCGCCTGGCAGGTAGCGCTGGATCTGGTAGCCCATGTCCTTGAAGGGGCCCTTGAAGAAGGGGAATGCCTCACGGAATTCCTTGATTGCCGCGGCCATGCAGCGAAAGAACAGCTGGTCCACGTCCTGCCAGTCGGGGTTGTTGCTCACCACCAGATCCATGGTGCGTTTGACCCCGGTATCCAGCCCCTGCACCTGGCCGATGCGACCGGGATTCTGCTGCTCGGGATGGGCCTCGAAACGCCGGATCATCTCCTCGCACCAGTCGGCGGGAATCGTATTGGGTCGCTCGTAGATGAAGCTGAGTGGCTTGACCTCGCGAAAACTCGCCGGCGGGGTGAAGGTACGCTCAACGGGAAAGGGATTACTGCTCATCGATTGCTCCGGGGATCGCCACATCGAGCCGGACGTTGCTCGGAATGGCATGTTATCAGTAAGGGCGCGACGAAGGGGCGTTTCGACCTCAGCGTAACGTCACCGAACGGTGTACGGAGCGGGTCGTCTGCTCGAAAAA
>RFHJ01000256.1 GCA_003696905.1 Gammaproteobacteria bacterium
ACATAGACCAACAGTGTCATTTCCCCCTCCTCTTGCCGCTATCGAGCACCTTCTGTGGATGCCCTTGTTGTGCTTGGTCTCAATTACATTACAGGCCATACCGGGACAGAATGCCAGTGGCTGGCAGGACTCAAGTTCCCTGTTGCTCCGCCGCTAAAGCAAGTCAGAAACGATGTGGAGGCGACGCGGGCGTGGCTTTGGGTGACTGGCAGATGCCGTTGGCGGTCCTGGGAATGGTCTCCCTGCTGCTGTTGATGGCGGGTTTGGCAAGGCGCCACCAGGAATATCAGGCGCTCCAGCGGGAGCGGCTGCGAAGACTGGTGGCGGGCATCGAATCCCTGGAAGTGGCCCTGGAATCACTCAAGGGCATTCCCCTTGCATCCGAGCTGCGCAATGCGTTGCGTGGCGACCTGCATCGCGCCTGGTTGCAGGTGCAGGCCATACACCGGAACTACCCCGGATTGGCCCAACGTATCGACGAAGCGGCAATGCGGCTCCAGGGAGATGGAGGGGTCACACAGGGCCGGGTTCCGGCCGTCGAAGACCAGGCTGCGTGCAACCGCTTGCTCGATGCGCTGGACAGGGTGTCTGCTCATCTCGGGAACGGCCTTGGGGAAGTGAGTCGTTCCAAGGGCATGATCCTGGTGGCCTGGCGTCGGGAGATACAGGAACGCCGCGCGGAGGTATTGGCACGTTTCCATGTCGTGGCTGCCCGCCAGGCCCAGCAGGCGGGTGACAATGGGGAGGCAGTCGCCCACCTCCAGCAATTGCTGGAGGAATTGGCGCGGCGTGGGCCAGATACCGACTTTGTGCGCGAGCTCTATGCGGAGGCCGAGCGGCTCTATCGGTACGCGGTGCAGGGTCGATCTCTCGGAGAGGCAGTCGCGGGAGAGGGAGAAGAGACCCTGGGTCAGAGATCGAACAGGTCGTCGGCGGCCTGACGGAGGGCATCGTCATCGGTCCGGCCAGAGGCGGCTTGGAGGCGGGCCTCGAAATAGCCGCAAAAATTGGGGCGTGTCTTGTCGGCCACCGGTTCGGCGACCGGTTCGGCGCAGGCATTGGGTCTGCCGGTGTCGTAGTAGCGACAATTGCGGCAGACATGGGTGGGTCGACCGCAGGCTGGACAACAGCTCTCCCGCGCGTAGTCTCGCTCGTGAAGTACCTGACCACAGTGCCAGCAGTTGCCCTGCATGTTATAGCTCATTGGGCGATCTCTCATCAGTAGGGGCAGAAAGAAAGGATAGGCGAAATAGCGATGAACATGGGATAGAGGGACGAGACTTGCCGGATACGCTGGAAATGAATCTCTGCGGACGGATCATGCTCGGGGTCAGGCGTCACGGTCTGAGCGACCCGCAGCGTGCGGGTATTCTGGCGCGTGCCATCGTTGCGGTAGTCGACCACCATTATCCCGATGGCAGACCATCGCTGCTGGTATTGGAGCCACTGCTCACCGAGCAGCTGGCGATGCTCGAGGCGGCTCTGATGGAACGACGTATGCGCAAGGCGCTGGGGCACGAAACGGTATCGGCGCCACCGCTTCCGGTAAAGGAAGAACAGGAATCTCAGTCGACACCAGCCGTTTCCGAAGAGCGCACGCTGCGCAAGCGCACCTTGAAAGGGAAAGGCTATACCGTGGTGGCCAAGAGCATGGATGAGAAGCTGCGGGAAGGCCGCCAACCGGTGCAGGAGCTGTTGCAGAAGGACTGTGTGGATCTGGGCCTGCTCGATCGCAAGCAGGCAGAGCGCATGGTGCGCAGCATGTTGGGGAAGAGGCCGGAGGACGCCGAACAGGAGATCGTGGAGCAGCTGCGGCAGATTCTGCAGGAGCAGGTAAAGGGAATCATTCGTCAACTCAAGGGCGGACCCTGGGCCAAGCCACAGGCCCAGGAAGAGATTCGCCAGGACATCGCGCATGCCCGCTCCGTCAAAAGCGTCCTCCTGCTGGCGCGCCAGGTGATCAAGGAACGTCGCGCCTGGGAGGAGAAACACGGCAAGGGAGGTCTGTTCGGAGGGCTGCTCGGGGGAAGGCGCCGGGGCCTGCGTTAAGCGGTGACAGCGCTAGCGACGGTGTCCTGGAAGATCTGAATTCTCCCGACTTTCACCGCGCTCTTGCCGCACGCCAGCGATGCAGGCGGGAGTGAGCGAAGCGCAATCCGGGTTGCTCCGCCGTTGTTGCGCCGGATCTCGGTCTGCGGCCTGCATCCTGGCGACGGGCTTCGTGATCCTTTGGGAAACCCTGGGTAGCCAGGGATGGCTTTTATCAGGGTTTCCCTAAGGGGGACGGGGCAGAGTGTCACCTCTCCTTCGCCAGATCCGTTAGCCCGAGTGCGCCCGAGATCAACAATTCCTTCTGCGAACGTCGCAAACGCTTGACCCGGTGCTCCAGGCGCAACGCATGTGAACGGTCGCCAACGGCCTCGTTGAACACGACGGCAAGAGGAGCGCGCCCGCGCAGACGGCGGGCTCCGCGACCCTCTTCGTGTTCGCGCAGCCGCCGGCAGATATCGGTGGTGATGCCGGTGTAGAGGCTTCCGTCCGCGCAGCGGATCAGGTAGAGGTGCCAGGTATCGGAGTTGCTCATCCTTGGCCGCGGGTTTGTCGTTGTGGTCGGCCGGCGAAGGGGATGAGGAATGTATCGCGTCGCTGTCCTCAACCGGTGCCGGTGCTCACGTCGAGGTAGCCACGCTGGATCGCTGTCTCCAACGCCTGGGCCGCTTCGACCAATTCATCATAGCGCAGACGCCGTTGGTGCAGGACCTTGATCTGTTGGTCGTCGGGCAGTTCGCCGCCATTTCCGTCGGCTAGCTTGAGTAGCTCCTGAAGGTAAAGGGCGCGCGCCTTGGCGACCATGCGCAGCATGGGTTCCAGTTTGGCCGGCGAAAGTGAATCGATCACGGGATTCAGGACTTCCCGGTTGATGGTGCGCATCTGTTGCTCGAAGGCAAGCAGCATGCGACTGGCCTCGGTGGTCATGAGTGCCGCCTCCTGACGGTTGGTTTTGCATACTCTTCGGCAGTGAGGCGAGAAACTTGAATTTGCTCAGGGGCGCAATAGCTCCCGCATCCTGTCGCGGGCCAGTGGCAGTCGTTCGATCGCATACAGATCGAACAGTGCAGCGAGCTTGTCCACGTGTGCCACCTCTCCGGGCGTCGCCAATACGATCACCCGGGCATGGGGTGCGTATTTGCGCTGACTGTGCAGAAAGACGTCCAGATTGCTCAGGTTGACGCCGGCATAGTTGTTGCCATAGCCGTAGAAGAATTCCGCCACCACCCAGTCCGGTGGTGCCTTCTTCAGATGCGCGATAGCCTTGCGCTGAGAGGTGAGGCGCACTTCCTGCAGGCCGAGTTCGCGGTACAGCGCGGAAAAATCGGGATGTGCGGGAGATTCGATGATCGAATACAGCAGCGACATCGTGACAGATGGCCCGGGTTACTCAGACGAACAGATAGGATATCAAGAGCAGGCTGCCAATGACGGCCAGGACGATGGCGGAGACCTTCCAATTGGCATAGTTGAGAAATACCGGGTTGGTATGGGGCACCACGACGGCGAGGACTGCCGCCACCAGGAAGCCGCCACCACCGTACAACAACAAATGTTGCACGAAGGCGCGCTTCAAGCGGGTCGATCCGGTGACGCCACCGCTGATGGTCTCGAATTTGTTGGCCAGGGCCGGTTCTGTCAGAAGCGCCATGGCGCAAAAGCCCACCAGGCAAAGGGATGTGAGCAAACGGGGGAAAGGCGTCATACAGCTGGTTCCGCTGGAGGATTCTCCCGGTCTTGTCGGCATCCGGCAGCGAGACTTTAGCCTGAAGGTCTCATCCGGTGGGATTCGGCTCGCCAAAGGCATGCCCGGCACTGAAGCGGTAACCCTGACGGACGCGGCGCGGCGTGGCCTGGTCGTTCGGTCGGCTCACAGTGTGACGCAACCCGCACACCGGACATTGTTCCCATGTCTGACGCGCCCGACCCTCGATGACTTCTCCGGTGGTGGTGAGCGGCACCTTGCATCGCGGGCAGCGCATGGCCTGTCTTGTATCCTGTGTGGTCCTCATGCCTTGTCTCCTACGGGAGTATCGGTATCGCCGGGGGGCGAAGTTCGCTCATCCACGAGAAGGGATTGATGGCGCCGGGTTGTAGCGGGGGCAGTTGAAGAAGATCGCAGCAGCGGTTTGCGGCATGGGCGAGATATTCTTCCAGCATGGGCGCGTTCAAACCGGGCAACCCCTGGGGCAGGCTGGCATAGGCTTGGTCAGTGGCCAGTTCGATGGCTTGGGCGAGAATGTTGTGCAGCCGCTCGGGATGCAGCTCCCCCTGGCGGCGGGCGACGTGCTTTATCAGCGTCAAGCCAAATTGCAGGTGGATGATCTCGTCATGCAGTAGATGCCCGAACAGTTGTGCCATGCCCAGCAGACGTCCACGACGGCCGATCGTCAGTAGCTGGATCGCGATCGGCTGCAGGAGCAGGGCCTTGGCGACGACGTGGCAGGCGGCCAGATGATGGCAGATCGTCGGCGGGTCGGCATCTGCGGCGGATGCGGCCAGGTCGTCGTAGCGGGCCTGCAACCAATCCCGCAGGCGGCGAGCTGGTTCAGTGATGGGGGGTGTCGCCGCCGAATCCTCGGTCGCGGTTTCCAGTGTCGCCGTGGCGATTCGCACCGCAGCCGGGCGTTGGCCCTCGTCGAATAGCTGACGGGCGAGGAACTGGCGGCAGTCCGGGCTGCCCAGCAGGTGCCATGTGATGAGGGCGGGCGGACGCCGGGTAGCGGCGCTCGTCATCGCGTGCAGCCAGGAGAGGGCATGCAATGCGACGCGACGCTCTGCCCCAGCCAACTCGTCCTGTATCTCAGGTATGGCCAGATCCGTCGTCAGGTCAATGTCCGCTGGCGACCATTGGTGGCGACAGGCGAGGCGGTAGTAGTGGTGTGCCCAACGCTGCTCTCCGCGAAGAAGCGTGGCCACAGCTTCCATGGAGTTGGGCCCTGTTCGCCACCAAAGGCTCTGTGGTCCTCCCGCTGCGCGTGGAAGGGCAGGGGGGCCGGCGATGGCCATGGCTGCGGCAGGAAAGACAATCCCGGGCCGTGGCGGTGTCGAGGATGGATCGTCGTGCTTCAGCATCGGCTGCTTTCCGGGCATGGGCGACCGGATGTCGGACAGGTCGCCGGGTATTGGTGCCAGAGTGACCCCAGTCCCCCTAGGTGGTGGTCTGCGACATCACGAAAATGTCGGGCGAGAGTTCTCAAGGGCCCCTCCGGCATTGATCATGTTTCTGTCAGCCCTTGCCAGGGCGGCGTCGCTCACCTGATGCCGACTCTGGCACTTGCTCCCTACTCGTTGGGAGGGTCAGTGTGGAAGAATATCCGGGATAACCCTTGCCATTTACAAAAACGTTCAGCATTTTCCGCAACCTATCTGCATCAGGGGTCGGAGTCGTTCGACACCGCCAAGGTCAGCCCCCGGTATGCTCGGAAACGACTCCGACCCCGGGCTAATGACCGGTAAGTAGACCCAACTTCCATGATCAGGGGCGTGGCCAAGGCCTCATGGGAGTTAGGGTGGAGATCAGTCCCACTTCAACGCCCCACCGGTCTGGTACTCGGTCACCCGGGTCTCGAAGAAATTCTTCTCCTTGCGCAGGTTGGCCTGTTCGTCCAGCCAGGTCAGGGTCGGCTCGGCCCCCGGGTAGGGCTCCTCGAGACCGAGGTTCCTGGCCCGGCGATTGGCGATGAAGCGGTACTGGCCGATGTGGTCCTCCTTGCTGTAACCCAGAATAGGGTCGCGCAGGATGTAACCGGCATAGGTCGCCTCGGCCGCCTCGCATTCCTCCCACATCAGTTTCAGCGCCTGCGGATCGGGCTGGATCTCTTCCTCGATCATGATCTGCTTGGCCACCCGGATGCCGAAGGAGGCATGCAGCACCTCGTCGCGCATGATGTACTGCAGCTGTTCGGCGGTCCCTTTCATCAGTCCGCGCCGCTGCAGGGCGAAGATGGGCGAGAAACCGTTGTAGAACCAGCAACCCTCGAAGACGCCGGCGAAGAAGATGTAGGCCATCAGGAAGTTGTGCAGCTCGTCCCGGTCGTTGAGGTCGATGTCCGCGCGCAGCACCGAGTGCAGCCGTCGGTTGGCGAGCTGGATCTTGCCGTTGATCTCCGGCACCACCCGGTAGCGGTTGTAGATCTCGCTCTGATCGAGACCGATGGACTCGATGCAGTGCTGGTAGGTCCAGGTGTGCAGCGACTCCTCGTAGACCTGGCGTGCCTGATAGATCTGCAGCTCCGGCGCCGACATCTTCTCCATCACCGCCAGGCCGATGTTGCGCATGGCCAGGATGTCGGAGGTGGTGAGGTAGGCCAGCACGTTCTCGTACACATGCCGCTCTTCCAGCGTCAGCTTGTGGTGATAGTCGTGCACGTCCTGGTTCATGTTGATGTCCAGGGGCGTCCAGTGATTGCGGTTGGCGTTGAGGAAGTATTCCCAGGCCCAGGGGTACTTGAACGGCGCCAGCTGGTTGATGTCGGTCAGGCCGTTGACCACCCGCTTGTCGTCGGGGTTGACCGGCTTGAGATCGGCCGGGTCCGGGGTGTGCAACGGCTGGCCGTGGA
>RFHJ01000257.1 GCA_003696905.1 Gammaproteobacteria bacterium
CCCAGGGCCAGCAGAATGCCCAGCGGGAAGGCCGCCACGATGCCGGCCGTCGCCAGGATCAGGGTCAGCATGAGGCCGCCCCAGCGCGTCGTCTCCACCACTGGCAGGCCGAACGAGCCACCACCCAGCAGGTAATATGCGACGACCGGAAACACGATCAACAGAAACAGGGCGCCGTAGCGTTTCCCAGGGATGCGCGGCACCATCAGCCAGACGAGCGACAAGACGAAGATAATGCCGGTCAGGTTCACCCGCCACTGCTCCTCGAGCGGATAGAATCCGTACATGAACTGATTGAAACGCACATTGACGAATACCCAGCAGGCCCCGCCGGAAGTGCAGGCATCCCGTGAGTCGCCCAGCCAGTCGGCATCCAGAATGGCCCACTGGATCAATGGCGCGAAGGCCGCCCAGGCAAGGTACAGCCCTATCACGGTCAGCAGGCTGTTCCACCAGTTCGAGAAAAGGTTCTGGCGCAGCCATCCGATCACCCCCACCTGGGTGGCCGGCGGCGGTAGATCGGGATGGGTCCCTGGTTCGTACTCGTTCACGGGCTGGGTCATTGCGCTACCCCTCTCTCTATCGCTCGACCAGCGCCATGCGCTTGTTGTACCAGTTCATGAAGGCCGAGATGGCCAGACTGATAAACAGATAGACACCCATGGTCATGCCGATGATCTCCACCGCCTGCCCGGTCTGGTTGAGGGTCGTGCCCGCAAAAACGGCCACCAGGTCTGGGTAACCGATAGCCGGGGCCAGGGAGGAGTTCTTGGTCAGGTTCAGATACTGCGACGTGAGCTGCGGGATGATCACCCGCATCGCCTGCGGAATGATCACCAGGCGCAGGGTCTGTCCGCGTTTGAGTCCCAGGGCATAGGCCGCCTCGGTCTGTCCGTGACTCACAGACTGAATGCCGGAACGCACGATCTCCGCGATATAGGCCGCGGTGTAGATGCTCAATGCCAGCGCCAAGGCGAACAGCTCCGGGATGACCCCCAGGCCGCCGCGGAAGTTGAAGCCCCGCAACTGGGGCAGATCCCAGCTCAGGGGGAAGCCCGCCAGCCCGTAGACGAGCCATGGGAGGAAGACGATCAAACCGAGTGATGTCCAGAATACCGGAAAGGGTTGGCCGGTGGCCTCCTGGCGTCTCCGCGCCCAGCGTGCAACCAGGATGCTGGCGACGACCGCCAAGCCCAGGGCCGCCAATACCCAGCCGAAGCCCGGTTCAAATACCGGCTTGGGCAGGTACAGCCCACGCTTGTTGAGAAAGAGTTCGCCGATCTGAATGCTGTGCCTCGGGTGAGGCAGGAGCGGCAGAATGGCGAAATACCAGAAGAGGATCTGGAGCAACAGGGGAATATTGCGGAACACCTCGATGTAGAGATTGGCGAGACGGCTGATGATCCAGTTCGACGACAATCTGGCCACGCCCACCACGAAACCGATGATCGTGGCGAACACGATCCCGATGGCCGATACCAGCAGGGTGTTGAGCAGGCCTACCAGGAAGGTTCGACCATAGGTATAGGTCTCATCGTAGGGAATGAGACTCATCAGGATATTGAATCCGGCCTCATGGTCGAGGAAGTCGAAGCCGGTGCTGATACCCCGCTTCTCCAGGTTGAACAGGGTATTGTGGAAGATGTAGGCGAACAGCAGTCCAACCAATGCCAATACCAGGATCTGGAAGATCCATTGGCGTTTCCTCGGATCACGCCAGAAACTGGCGGCCGCCGGTGCCTCGTCGTTGCTCTGCTCGGTCATGACTCGTTCGGCTATGGAATGCGCAACACCCCGCCAGGGCCCGGACGGCGCCCTGGCGGGATTCCGAAGGAAGAACGATCAGCGAATCGGCGGGGCGTACTGGATGCCGCCCTTGTTCCACAGGGCATTCAGACCGCGTGCGATCTTGAGCGGCGAGCCCATGCCCACGTTACGCTCGAAGGCCTCGCCGTAGTTGCCCACCTGCTTGATGATCTGGTAGGCCCAGTCATCGCGGATCTTCAGCCCCTTGCCCTTGATGCCGGAAAGGCCCAGGAGGCGCTGCTTGCCAGGATCCTTGGTGGTCTTCTTGATCTGGTCCACGTTCTTCGAGGTGACGCCCATCTCCTCGGCGTTGATCATGGCGAACAACGACCAACGAACGACCTTCAGCCAATCCTCGTCACCATTACGCACGACCGGGCCCAGCGGCTCCTTGGAGATGACCTCGGGCAGCACCATGGCACCCTTCGGGTCCTTCAGCTTGATGCGCAACGCATACAGCTGAGACTGGTCGGAGGTGAGCACATCGCACCGCCCCGCCTCGAAGCCCTTCACGGTCTCATCCGAGGTATCGTAGGTGATCGCCTCGTATTTCATCCCGTTGGAGCGGAAATAGTCGGCAAGGTTCAACTCGGTGGTGGTCCCTGCCTGGATGCAGATGGCGGCGCCGTCCAGCTCCTTGGCACTCTTCACGCCAAGGCTCTTGTGCACCATGAAGCCCTGGCCGTCGTAGTAGTTCACCCCGGCGAAGTTCAGGCCCAGGTTGGTGTCGCGGGTCAGGGTCCAGGTGGTGTTGCGCGACAACATGTCGATCTCACCGGACTGCAGTGCGGTGAAACGCTCCTTGGCGGTCAGCGGGGTGTACTTGACCTTGGAGGCATCGCCGAACACCGCCGCGGCCACCGCACGGCACACGTCCACATCGAGGCCGGTCCACTCGCCCTTGTCGTTTGTCGCCGAGAAGCCCGGCAGGCCGGTACTGACACCGCACTGCACAAAGCCCTTGGATTTCACTGCGTCCAGGGTGGCACCGGCATGGGCCACCGGCAGAATGCCAGCGGCGAGCAGCGCGCCACCGGCGATGAGATTCTTGATCGTCATGGTTTCCTCCGACCTTAATCTGAACTCGAGATTGTTCGACATTGTTACCGACCGGCGTCAGCCGGCCGCCCGAGTGTCGCGCCTGTGCGGTACGAGGTCAACACCCTTCCGCCAATGCGCCTATGCGGTGCATACAACGGGTGGAAGATCGCTGAATGCACCAAGACATTCTGGCGGAAATCCGCCAAAACCGCGCTATTGCCCCTCGAGCAGTCTCACCAGGGCCTCCTCGTCGATCACCGGCACCCCCAGCGATTGTGCCCTTGCCAGCTTGGAGCCCGGGTCCTCCCCGACGACCACATAGTCGGTCTTTTTCGATACGCTCCCCGACACCTTGGCGCCGAGCGCCAGCAGACGTTCCTTGTAATAGTCCCGTGGCCGGCTCAGCGCACCGGTGAGCACGAAGGTCTTGCCCGCCAGGGGCTGTTCCGCGGCCAGTTCGCTTCGGGGATCTGGCCAGTGCACGCCGGCAGCCAGCAGCTTGTCGATCACCTCCTGGTTGTGTCGCTGGCGGAAGAAGGTCACGATCTTCTCGGCGAGCACCTCGCCCACCCCCTCGATATGGACCCTCGGCTCGTTGGCGATGCCCCCGGGACCGGCATCGAGCAGATCACCCAGGGTGGGATGGCGCTCGGCGAGCATCAGCAGGTGCACATGCCGGCACCACTTGAGGTCGGAAGGCGGCACTATCTTCTCGGTTGGGGTCTTGCGATCCTTCCGGCCCTTCAAGGCCTCGTACAGCGCCTTGGCCTGACTCGGCCGGATCTCGATCAGGTCGGTGAGCGTCAGGGCACGGATGGCCTCCAGCGAGCCCAGGGTATGGGCCAGCACATTCGCCATGGTCTCGCCGATGCCCATGATGCCCAAGGCGAACAGGAAGCGCCCGAGGGTGGTCTCCTTGGAACGCTCCAGGGCCGCGATCAGATTGGCCGCCGATTTCTTGCCCATGCGCTCCAATGATTCGAGCTGTTCCTGGGTAAGGTCGTAGAGATCGGCCGGCGTCTGCACCAGGCCGCGATCCACCAACTGATCGACCAGCTTGTCGCCCAGCCCTTCGATATCCATCGCCCGGCGCGAGGCGAAGTGCTTGATCGATTCCTTGCGCTGCGCGGGACAGAACAGACCGCCACTGCAACGGGCGATCGCCTCGCCCTCCGGCCTGACCACCGCCGAGCCGCAGACCGGACAACGCTCGGGCAACATCACCTTGCGGGCGTTCCTGGGCCGACGCTCGGGCAGACTGCGCACTACCTCGGGGATGACATCGCCGGCACGCCGCACGATCACCGTATCGCCGATCCAGATGTCCTTGCGCTCGATCTCATCCATGTTGTGCAGGGTGGCATTGCTCACCGTCGCCCCGCCCACGAACACCGGCTTGAGTCGTGCCACCGGTGTGAGCGCCCCGGTGCGCCCCACCTGCCAGTCCACGTCCAGTACCACGGTGAGCGCCTCTTCGGCCGGAAACTTGCGCGCGATGGCCCAGCGCGGGGCACGCGCCACATAACCGAGCCTTTCCTGGAGGTCGATGCGATCGACCTTGAACACCACGCCGTCGATGTCGTAGTCGAGCCGGGGGCGCTTCTGCTCCATGCGGTGGTAGTAGTCATGGCATTCGGCGACGCCATGGCAGAGCGCCATGTCGCGGGGAATGGGCAGCCCCCAACGCCTGAGCAGTTGCATGTTGCCACTGTGCGTGTCGCTCATGGGATGGCCGACAACCTCCCCCACCCCATAGCTGAACAGGGTCAGTGGCCGTTCGGCGGTGACCCGGGGATCGAGCTGACGCAGGCTGCCGGCGGCGGCGTTGCGCGGATTGGCAAAGGGCTTCTCGCCGCGGGCAAGCTGCCGCCGGTTGAGCTCCTCGAAGCCCTTCTTCGGCATCACGATCTCGCCGCGCACCTCCAGCACCTCGGGCCAGTCGTCACCGCGCAGACGCAGGGGAATGGCGCGGATGGTGCGGACGTTTTGGGTAACATCCTCGCCCACATGACCATCGCCACGAGTGGCCCCCAGCACCAGTCGACCGTCCTCGTAGCGCAGACTGATGGCCAGGCCATCGAGCTTGGGTTCGGCGGAATAGGTCACCTTGCGCATGCCGAGGCGCTCACGCACGCGGCGGTCGAATTCGTCCACCTCTTCGTCGCTGAAGGCATTGTCCAGCGACAGCATCGGCACCCGATGCCGCACCTCGGCAAAACCCTCGGCAGGCCTGGCGCCTACCCGCTGGGTCGGCGAGTCGGGGGTGACCAGCTCCGGATACTGCGCCTCGAGCTGTTGCAGCTCGCGCATCAGGCGATCGTATTCGGCATCCGGAATCACCGGATCATCGAGCACGTAATACCGATAGTTGTGGTAATCGATTTCCTGGCGCAGCCGTTCGACGCGCTCTCGAACCTCGGGCGGGATGGCGCGATCGCTCAATGGCGGCTCCGCAGCAACTGGATCTTGCGCCGATGCTCGAGGATGGATTCACGGGTGTGCTCGATGGACTGGCGCGTGAGCGCGCTGCGCGTCTCGTCGAGCAGATCGGCATCGAGCAACGCAGCGAGCCGCTCCGCGGTGAACAACATATCGCTGTAGATGGCCAACCCATCCTGCACACCGGGCAACTGGGTGAACAGGACCAGACCTGGCGTAGTGAACACCTCGTCGGCGCCCTTGGGAAAGGTGCCCGGCTCGACCACGCTGGCGAGACTGAACAGCACCTGCCCCTGGGCGTTCTCGCGATGGTAGATATCCATGGCGCCGAAACGCATGTCCGTCGCCTTGGTCGCCTGGCGGATCTGCGCCTGGGTAAACGGGGCCTCCTTGCTCATGACGACGATCTGCACGATCAGACGCGGTACCTCGTCCATCAATGCCGGATCGATGTGCAGGTAGTCACTGTCCGCATCCGCGCCGAATTCCAGGTCCATCGTCAATTGCGAGGACTGCTCCTCTGCATCGTCCACCCAGCGCTGCCGCACCACCGGCTCGCCGACGAACTCCCCGGGCGGCAGGTCGTCGTCCCCCGCGGTGGGCCGCGATTCTGGCTCGGCAGGCATCTCGGGTAACTCCTGCAACGAATCCGCGTGTCCGACCGATTCGATATTCTCGATGGAGGGCTCCGCCTGGGCCCGCACCCGGCGCGCCTGACCAGGACGCCATTGACGGCGCTTGTGACGATCCCACAGGTAGATCCCCGCCACCAGCAGAACGCCGGCGACCGCCAGAATCAGACGTAGGGTGTTTGCATCCATCCCTTCCAGTATCCCTGCCTCACACCGCTGCCAATGAGGCAGCCTCTTCCACATCCACCGAAACCAGCCGCGAGACGCCTGGCTCGTGCATGGTAACGCCCATCAGCTGATTCGCAATCTCCATGGTGACCTTGTTGTGGGTGATGAAGATGAACTGCACGTGCTCGGACATCTCCTTGACCAGCTGCGAATAACGGCCGACGTTGGCATCGTCGAGCGGTGCATCCACCTCGTCCAGCATACAGAAAGGTGCCGGATTGAGTCGGAAGATGGCAAACACCAGTGCCACCGCCGTCAGGGCCTTCTCCCCCCCCGAGAGCAGATGAATGGAAGAGTTGCGCTTGCCCGGCGGCCTTGCCATCACACTCACCCCGGTATCGAGCAGATCCTCGCCGGTCAGTTCCAGATAGGCGTGGCCGCCGCCGAACAGCTTGGGAAACAACTCCTTGAAACCCGCATCCACCTTGTCGAAGGTCTCCTTGAAGCGGGTCCGTGTCTCGCGATCGATCTTGCGTATCGCCTCCTCCAGGGTCTCCAGCGACTTGCTCACATCGTCGTGCTGACGATTCAGGTATTCCATGCGCTCGCTCTGCTCACGGAACTCATCGATCGCTGCCAGATTGATCGGACCGAGGCGCTGGATCCGGTTCGCCAGCTGCTCGGCTCGTTGCTGCCAAGGTTCGATATCCGCCTCCTCCGGCATCTCTGCCAACAGCGTCTCCAGGTCGAGGCCGGTTTCTCCGAGTTGCTCGCGCAGGGTACCCGCACGCACCACGACCTCCTGCCGTGCCATGCGCGATTGGTCCAGGCGGGTACGCGCCTCCTGGACCTTCTGCTCCACCCCGTGCCGTGACTGCTCCAGTTCGCGCAGCCGATGGTCGATCGCTTCCAGCGCCTTGCGCGCCTCGGCCAGCTGCGCCTCCACGGCCACCCGCTCCTGCAGGCGCGTCTCCAGGGTGATCTGCTGTTCACCGATGGGGGCCTTGCTCTCTTCGAGGGCCTGGCGGAGTTCGGCGACCCGCTCTTCGAGACGCTCCACCTGGGAATGGACCCGGTCGATGCCCGACTTGAGGGAATCCTCTGTGCTGCGAATCGACTCGATCCGCAGCGCCAGCTCGTGCACCTTGGCGTGAGCCGTCGCGGCCGCCTGCCGGGCCTCGTCCAATACCTGACGGTGACGTTCCCGCTCCGCGAGCAGGGCCTCACGGCGCCGGTCCAGCTCGTCCACGCGCGCCAGGGCGGCATGCAGTCGTTCCCGCGCGGCAGCGGTCTCTTCAGCCCCCTGCTGCAATTGCGCCTGCAGCTCCCGCGCCTCCTCTTCGAGCCCCGCCAGGCGTTGGCGGATCTGCTCTGCGCGCGCCTGTTTGCCACTCAGCAGTGCCTTCAGCTCGGCCAGGGTACGCGCGCCCGCGTCCTGCCGGCTCTGTGCCTGCTCGCGTTGCTGTTCCGCCTCGCGCAGCCGCTCGCGGGCCTGCTCCAGCGCCGCCTCCATTTCCTCGATGCGCGGCTGCAATGCCTGTTCCCGGGCGGTCAGTTCCCGAATCTCCCCCTCACGGGCGAGGATGCCGCTCTCCGCATCGTTGCGACGCGCCACGGCCAACCATCCTCCACCCACCAGGATGCCTTCCGGCGTGATCCAGGACTCGCCCTCTGCCAGCTCGCCACGCCGCGCCATCGCCTCGCTCAGATTCTCCGCCAGGCGGATACCATTGAGCAGCGAGGTGAGTGCCGCCGGCCCGCGCACCTGGCTGGCCAGGGTCCCCGGCCGTGGCGAGACCCCGGCCTCGCGGCTCTCGAACAACCTGACCCCGACGCTACCCAGGCCGTCGGCATCGGCCGCATAGGCGTCCAGATCCTCCACCAGGACCGCCTGCAGATGGTGTCCCAGCGCCACCTCCACCGCCTGCTGCCAGCGGCCCTCGACCTCGATACCCTCCAGCAGCCGGCGCGCCGCGGCGAGGCCGTGGGCCTCCAGCCATTGGTTGAGGGCCTCGTCATCTTCACCCTTTGCAGCCTGTTGCAAGGCCTGCAGGGAAGAGAGCCGGCCCTTCAGCGCCTGCAGCTCGGAACGCAGCTCGTTCAATGCCTCCTGACGTTGCTGGATATCGGCGCGTGCCTGCTCGATCTGCTCGCGACTTCGGGCGGTTTGCTCCCGCGTCAGCGCGAGCGCCGCCTCGGACTCCTGTTCCCGCCGCAGCAGTTCGGCGATCTCGGCCTCCAGTTCGATATCGGACAGGCGGCGCTGCTCCTCCTGGTTGCGCTCGATACGACGACGCAACTGCTGTTCCTGCTGTTCGAGATGATTGATCCGGGTACGTTCCACCTGCGCCTGCTGGGCCGGCTCGTTGACCTGCTCGTTGAAACGGTCCCATTCCGCCTGCCAGGCCGCCATCGCCTCTTCGGCCTGGGCCAGCCGCGCGCGGGTTGCCTCCTCGGCATCCCGCGCCGCCTCCAGCCGCGGCCGGTCCCGTTCCAGCTCCTCGGCCAACTGCTGCAGCCGGCTCCGGTCCTGCTGACTCAGCTCGCGTGCCTCTTCCAGGGCGCGTTCGGCCTGCTCCAGATCGACCTCCTGCTGGCGACGCGCCTCACGGGCGTACTGGATCGCCTCTTCCAGACGGGCGATCTCCGAGCCGACCTCGTAGAACCGGCCCTGGATCCCATTGAACTGATCATTGGCCTCGACATGCGCGGCACGCTGCGCCTCGATCTCGGCCTCCACCTCGCGCTGGCGGGCAATGGCGGCCTCGAGCGCCGTTTCCTGCTCGGCGATCTGGCGATCGCGCTGCTCCACGTCCGCCTGCATCCTCGCCAGGCGCAGTGCCAACAGCTCCGCCCGCACCCGTCGCTCTTCTTCCTTCAGGGCCTTGTACTTCTCCGCAGTGGCCGCCTGCCGTTCCAGATGACGCAGGTGCTTCTGCACCTCTTCACGCACGTCGTCCAGGCGCTCGAGATTCTCGCGGGTGTGACGGATGCGGTTCTCGGTCTCGCGCCGGCGCTCCTTGTACTTGGAGATACCTGCCGCCTCTTCCAGATAGACCCGCAGTTCCTCGGGACGCGCCTCGATGATGCGCGAGATCATCCCCTGTTCGATGATCGAGTAGCTGCGCGGGCCCAGGCCGGTACCGAGAAAGAGGTCGGTGATATCCCGACGTCGGCAGCGCACCCCGTTCAAGAAGTACAGTGATTGCCCGTCACGCGAGACCTGGCGCTTGACCGAGATCTGGGCATATTGGGCATACTGCCCCCCTGCGCTGCCATCGCTGTTGTCGAAGATCAGCTCGATGCTGGCGGTGCCCACTGGCTTGCGACTGCTCGAGCCATTGAAGATGACATCCGACATCGACTCGCCACGCAGCATCTTCGCCGAACTCTCGCCCATCACCCAGCGAACGGCATCGATCACGTTGGATTTGCCGCAGCCATTGGGGCCGACGATGCCGACCAGGTTGCTCGGGAAGTGGACGGTGGTGGGATCCACGAAGGACTTGAAGCCCGCCAGCTTGATCTTTTCCAAACGCATGGGGCGCAAAGATACAGGAAGCCGAGCAGCAGGCACAAGCTGGCACCGATCTACAAAATCACTTTAACTTATCCTTATAGTTAATTGATCTTAATATACTTTATTAAAACTCCTAAGGTCGTTTCGATGGGCCAGCCATGGTGAATGCCCTATAATGCCACGCCTTTGCAGAACGCAGCAGGAATCGCCATGCCCTCTTCACCCAGCAAGTCGCTCGAGACCTTCGACAATCCTGAACCGGGACGAGACTACACCATTCGTATCCGGGTGCCCGAGTTCACCTGCCTCTGCCCCAAGACGGGCCAGCCGGATTTCGCGGAATTGCTGATCGAATATGTGCCCGACCAACGCTGCGTCGAACTCAAATCGTTGAAGTTGTACGTATGGTCGTTCCGCGAGGAAGGCGCATTTCACGAAGCGGTGACCAATCGCATCCTCGATGACCTGGTCGCCGCGACCCAACCCCGCTTCATGCGCCTGACCGCCGACTTCAATGTCCGCGGCGGCATCTACACCAAGGTCGTGGCCGAGTATCGGGATCCCGCCTGGCAGGCACCGGAGCCGGTCCGTCTGCCTTGAAATGTCCGACCAACCGGTCTTCCTCGGTATCGATCTGGGCACCTCGGGGGTGCGCGCCTGTCTGATCGATGCGCAGGGGAAGGAACTGGCAACAGCTCGCACACCACTTCCCACTCCGCTCACTGACAGCACGGGCAAGGCGGAACAAGACCCCGCCGACTGGTGGCGCGCCACCCTGGAGACGGTCGACCAGCTGCCGGCAGAGCATCTGCGCAATCTCCGGGCACTGAGTGTGGATGGCACATCGGGCACGCTCTTGCTCTGCGACCGAGACGGCGAACCGCTCGGCCCCGCCATGATGTACAACGACCGCCGCGCCACCAAAGAAGCCGCGCGGCTCGAGCCGATCGCGCCGCCGGACGCGGCGGTGCACAGTCCGACCTCGGCCCTTGCCAAACTGATGTTCCTGCTCGCACGAGGCAGCACCGGCGGTGTGCGCCACGCACTACATCAGGCCGACTGGATTGCCTTCCTCCTCGGCGCTCCGCCCGGTGTCAGTGATGAGAACAACGCCCTGAAGCTCGGCTACGACCCCATGCAGCGAAGCTGGCCCGAGTGGCTGGAGGATACGGAAGTGCCATTGCGGCTCTTTCCGCACGTCGCCCCGGTGGGAGAGGTAATCGGTGAACTGGCGCCGGCGTTGCGCGACCGCTGGGGCTGCGCGCACCCGGTGCACATCCGGGCCGGCACCACCGACAGCAACGCCGCCACCCTGGCCACGGGCATCCGCGAGATCGGCGAGGCGGCCACCGCCCTCGGCTCCACTCTGGTACTGAAGATCCTCTCGGACAGGCCGGTGTTCTCCGCCGAATATGGCATCTACAGCCATCGCCTGGGCGACCGCTGGCTGGCCGGCGGTGCCTCCAACAGCGGGGGCGCCGTCCTGCGACAGTTCTTCGACGACCAGCAACTGATTGGGTTGAGCGAGCGGATCGATCCACACACCGACAGCGGGCTAGACTATTATCCCCTCCCTTCCCCTGGCGAGCGCTTCCCGGTCAACGATCCCACCCTACCCCCTCGCGTGGCACCGCGCCCGGCAGACAATGCCCGCTTCCTGCAGGGCCTGCTGGAAGGGATTGCCCGTATCGAACGAGCCGGTTATCAGCGCCTGCACGCCCTAGGCGCCCCCTGGCCCACGCGGATCGTCTCCACCGGCGGCGGCGCGCGAAACCCGACCTGGCGCGCCATCCGCGAACGCCTGCTGGGTGTACCCGTCGAGATTGCAACCCACACCGAAGCGGCCTATGGCAGTGC
>RFHJ01000258.1 GCA_003696905.1 Gammaproteobacteria bacterium
ATACAAAGGGGATTAAGGCCTAGGAACAAATGTACATATAGCAGTGTTATAACGTAGTAAACGAGACCTGACATAAAGGGGATTGAGGCTGTGCTCAAAAGCTGCGCTTTCTCCGCTTACTGTAATAAAGAGGCCCGACATAAAGGGGGTTCATATAGTCATTGGTATGTATGTCCGTTGTCATAAGAGGCGATAGAGACTCAATGGATTGAAGCACCGCCTTTGTTCGTCAATGCGGGCAAGGGGAAGTAGGGCGACTAGGGCGGCGTCGGGTATGGCGCTCATATCCTCATGCGGGGTTTGCGCTTTGCGATTTGGCGCATGGCATTATCACCATACAATCAGACAGTGATTTTCGTCGTAGTAAAGGAGCGGCCTCATGACCCATACCCTCATCACCTTTCTCGGCAGAACGCCCAAAGAGGCCGGCGGTGGCTACCGCACCACCTGCTATGATTTCGGCGATGGTGGCGACTGCGAGCCCCTGGCCTTCTTCGGTTGGGCCTTGCAGCGGCGCCTGAGGCCTGAGCGTCTTGTCATCTTGGGCACTGCCGGCAGTATGTGGGATCACCTGTTCGAGGGAGATTTCGATCTCGGAGACACGGCACTGGAAGAGCGCGACGCGCTCATCGACAAGGTGAGGGAACAGGAGGTTGCCGAAACGGACCTGAAGCCGCTCGAGCCGCTGCTCGCTGAGCAACTCGGCTGCGAGGTGCGCCTGCGGCTCATTCCCTATTGCCGGGACGAAATCGAGCAGGTCGAATTGTTGCGCCTGCTCGCCGACAACGTTGCGTCGGGCGACAGGGTTGCGCTGGATGTGACCCACGGCTTTCGGCATCTGCCCATGCTGGCGCTGCTGTCGGCCTTGCATCTGCAAAAGGTGCGTGGGGCGACCATCAGTCATATCTACTATGGCGCCCTCGATCGTTCGCGAGACGGTCGAACACCGGTCTATGAGCTGGCCGGGCTGCTCGACATTGCCGATTGGCTTGAGGCGCTCAGCGTCTATGGCAGAACGGGCGACTACGGGGTCTTCGATCGCTTGCTTGGCGAGGAGATCGGCGGTCTGCTGCGGCAGGCGGCCTTTTTCGAAACGGTCAACCGCATCGGCCAAGCGCGTTCGCTGCTGCGGCAGGTCATCAAGCGGCTGGAGGAGCGGTCCGGCGATCCGGTACTTGCGTTGTTCCATGACGAACTGGAACGGCGTATCAGCTGGGCGAGGCAGGACAACTACTACCTGCGCCAGCGGCAACTTGCCCGCGAATATCTCGAGCGCGGGCGCTACCTGGAAGCGATTCTCACCGGGTGGGAGGCCTTCACCACGCTGCTACAAAGAGAATCCGGCGGCAAACTCGATCCAGACAACATGGCCCATCGCGAGGAGGTCCGCCAGCGGTTCGAGGAGCAGCAGCGTGCCATATCCCCCAGAACCGAGCGCTTCCGCGCCTACGACAGCCTGCGCCGCCTGCGTAACGCGGTTGCCCACGGCAGCCAGCCCAAGGGAGAAGAGGTCCAGCGGGCGCTCTCCAGTCCGGAGGCGATGCGTGATTTTCTGACCGACCTGTTCGGCCGCCTATTGCCGGAGGAGGCGGCATGAACATCCTGCTCTGCACCCTGGGTCAGACCTGGGCGGTCATTCCCGAGGCTTTCGCGCTGCTCGATCCCGAGCGCTGTCCCCTGTATCGCGACCACCCGGCGGGTTCGGCCATCGAGCGGCTGCGCCGCGACCACGACCTGCAAGCGGTGGACGAGTTATGGGTCTGCACCACCGATGACCGACAACTCGATGCAGGCTTGCAAAAGCTCGTCGACTGGTGGGGCAGGGTCGCGCCCAGGCTGGCCTTGCGCATCTGGCGGACGGCCGAGGTGCAGGACGTGGCCGATCAGCTCGACGGTGATCGCGTGCGCGAGTTGATCTACCGTGCCGTCTTGCTGGCCTCCGAACGGGTCGGCACCAACGGCAGGCTCTATCTCTCTCTGGCCGGTGGCCGCAAGACCATGTCGGCCGACCTTCAGGGCGCCGGCATGCTGATCGGGTGTGCCGCCCTGCTGCATGTGATCGCTCCACCCATCGGCCAGATGAGCGAGGCCCTGAAGGCCGCCGCCCCCGAAACCTTCACCCGCCCACTGCCACCAGCGGACTGCGAAGGCTTGTTGCCCCTGGTGGTGGGGGAGGGACGCCGCAGCGAACTGCTCGATGTCCACGAGGAGGGCCATCCCGACCTGGTCAGCGAAAATTATCCGCTGAACGATACGGGCGGCGCCTTCCACTGGGATCGCCATCAGCCCAGCCTGCCGAGCGAGATCGAGCGCCGCGAACGCGAGGGCAGCCGCCTGCTCGGCAACTATCTGGCGCTGCTTGCGGGCGGTGAACATCATGAGAACTGGCGCTCGCTCTATCGCCTGCCGCCGGCGGCGATCGAACGCCTGCGCCGTATCCGCCTGCGGGATGTGCGCAAAGACTGGCTGTACGAATTGCCCAAGGCCGACCTGCACCGGCACATTGGGGGCTGCCTCGATCTGGCCGGACAGCGCCGGGTGGGGCAGGCCATCTGGGACGCCATCACCCCGGCGCAACGGGCCGCCGCCCTCGACAGGATGCGGCCCCTGCTTGAGGCCCGGACCTGGAAATGGGAATGGCCCGAACGGCTGCGGCAGGGCGAGCGTGCTCACAATGCGGCGGCCCTGCTGGTCGAGGCGGACGACCAGCAGTTGTTCCACAACCTGTTCGAGGTGACCGAACCTCGGGTCGGGCTCCAGCGCAGCCGGGGCTTCAGCGCCTACGAGCGGCCCGGAGAGCTTTCGGGTTCCGCCCTCCTTGGCCATCCGGCGGCCTTGGCACCCTATGTCGAAGCGTTGCTCGAAGGGGCCACGGGGGAAGGGCTGCGCTATCTGGAACTGCGCGGAAGTCCGCAGAAATATCGCCAGAGCCTTGCCGAGCGCCTGGACTTTCTGCGCGAGATTCGAGATATCGCGCGACGTCAGCCGCAGATCAAGCTGCGTTTCGTGGTGATAGCCGACCGGCGGGCGCCCGAACGGCTGCACGATGTAGTCGAGCTTGCCGTCGAAGCGCGGGAACGACTCCATGGCTTCGTGGTGGGCCTCGACCTGGCAGGGGACGAGATGCACGACGGCACCGGCGCCCCGGAGAAAATCGCCCGCCACTTCGAACCGGCCTTCCGGGCCTGCCTGCCCATCACCATCCATGCGGGCGAAGGCACCCCGGCCGACAAGATCTGGGAAGCGGCCTATCGGCTGCATGCCGATCGCATCGGCCATGGACTGACGTTGCAAGACCATCCAAAGCTGCTCGAACGCTTCCGCGACAAGGGCATCTGCATCGAACTTTGCCCCACCTCCAACCACGAAGTGGTGGGATTCGAACAGGGCGGTTATCCGTTGCATCCTTACTGGGAGGCGGGGCTCGCCGTCGCCCTCTGCACCGACAACCCGGGCATCAGCCGTACCGACGCCACTGCCGAACTCTATAAGGCGGCGGAATTCTGGCCTGAACTCACCCTCTGGGATGCGCTCGCCCTCATCAAGCAGGGCTTTGCTCATGCCTTTTTGCCTTCGAGCGAGAGAGAGCAGCAGCTCAAGCACGTCGATAGGGAGGTCTTCGAATGGGCTCTCGACCGGCTGAGCGGCATGACGGTTGGGCCATGACAGGTAGGCGCAGAGTGCTAATATTGGCGAGCGGACGTCCGAACGGGGGCTTTGTGGGAGATAGCTTGAAAATTTTCGAAATCTTTCCTAACCCCTTCTGCAACGCATTGAATTAAAAGGGGAAATCAGGGCGTGCTGTAACTCAGACCCGATACAAAGGGGATTAAGAC
>RFHJ01000259.1 GCA_003696905.1 Gammaproteobacteria bacterium
CTCATGGACACCTCCTGTTGCACTCACTCTGCAACCAAACATATGTCCAGTTTATTCGAGGGGCTACCCACCCGCCGGCAAATCCGATGATTTGCGGGGCTGCTGCTGACACCGCGTTGGGTACCCAAAACGAGACCGGGTTCGCTCAAGTCTGACCAGGCGCTGCCGTACCGACAGTCATATCTATCGTTACGGAGCGTCTGTTCATGCAGGAGTTGACGAGTGCCATGAGGGGGAGGTCGGAACTGCCTCCGGAGATGGGGCAGCGGGTGCCGGTGCTGGCGGATGGGGCAGGCTATCTGCTGCAGTTGCTGAGCGATGATGACATCGCCTTCGATGTGCTGGTGGCAGAGATCGAACGTTTCCCGCCGATCGTGGCGCGGTTGTTGGCGCTGGCCAATTCCGCCTGGTCGGCTCCCGTGGCGCCGGTCACCTCTCTGGTGACCGCCTGCAGCCGTCTGGGACTGAAGGCGGTGCGGAGTGCGGCGCTGGCACTGGCGGTCGCCGATCCCTTCGACCCGACGGTCTGTCCTGCCTTCGATCCACGCCGCTACTGGTCCAGCGCCCTGCTCACCGCGGAGGCGGCCGGTCTGCTTGCCGAGGGTGCAGTGCAGACGGATGCACAGTCGGCACGCGCGGCCGGGCTGCTGCGCAACATCGGGCTGTTGTGGCTGGCCGATAGCATGCCTGGCCCGACGGGCAGGGCGCTCGAACGGGCGGCGGAGGAGCCCGGGGCGGTGCTGGAGGTTCTGCTGCGGGAGAGCTGCGGCCTGGACCAGCTGGAGGCGGGAAGGATCCTGGCCGCCTACTGGGATCTGCCGTCGGTTTTCGTCGATGCCGCCTATCTGGATCGTTCGGTCGTGGCAACGGCTCGCGCAGGTCTGCCCCTCGCAGTGCTCGGGGGTGCGGCGCTGGCCTCTGTGGTTCGCGCCGAGGGGGACGGTGAGATCGCAGTGGCCCTCCCCGGTGTCCCCGCGGAGGAGACCGCGGCGGTCCAGGGTGCAGTGGCGCGCGAGCGGCAACGTTTGGAAGAACTCGCCGAGCAACTCTGTGCCTGATCTCTCGACGAGAAGGGGCCCGTCGCCTCAAACGGTCGAGTCCGGCAGCTCTCCAGGCTTCTTTGGCGAGCGCGATCAGTTGGTCTGATCGCTACCCCCCGTCCGCCAGCCCGGCCAAGGCCTCCGTATCCACCTCATAGCGCTTGGACTCGATCGTCCGCAGTATCCCCCTGCGGCGGAAATCGGCGACGATGCGGCTGGCGGTCTCGGTGGTGATTCCCAGCATGGCGCCTATTTCCTCGCGGCTGAACAGGGTGCACCTCGGCCCATCGCCGTCGTCATGAGTCAGGTGCAGGATCAGGCGGGCCACCCGTTGACGCGCCGAGCCGGTGGAAAGATCGGTCAGCCACTGGTCTGCCTCGGCCAGCGCCCGTTGCCAGCGGTTGAGCAGTTCACGGTGCAGGGCCGGATTCTCCCGACTGAGCTGATTCACAATGGCCGCAGGCAATACGCATAGCTCCGAGTCCTGCATGGCGATGGCGTGGTGCTCGTAGGGTTTGTCCAGCAGGGCCTCGAGCCCCGTGACATCCGTCGACCGAATCAGGCGCACGATGCGCTGGGTGCCATCCGGGAGATAGCGCACCAGCTTGATCAGTCCCTTGCGGAGGGTGAACAGGCGCGGGCTGCGTTCCCCCGCGCGATAGAGGGTGTCGCCCGGCGCCAACTCGATTTGCACGATGGGATCGTGGATCTTGCCGAAATCCTGCACCTCGAGACCGGCAAACAGGACGGACTTGCGAATCGCGCATTGGCCGCAGTCGGCCAGGCCGGTCCAGGCTTCCTTGAGGGAGATTTTCTCCAGCATGGGCCCATCATACCTGCAATCGATTGGGGTTTCGGGACGGGATCAGGTGCAAAAAATAGGCTTTCCCTTGATCACGAATTTACAGCATAATGCGAGCCACGACATGTCACTAGGCGGATCAGTTAAAGTGATTCCTGAAGTGGGGCCGTTTGCGAGCGCCGACGCCGGCTGGCTGATTCCGCTGCTGGTGCTGTTTGCGGCCTATATCGTGCGGGGCATGTGCGGGTTTGGTTCCGGGTTGATCGCCATTCCGTTGTTGAGCCTGTTTCTCCCCCTGACCCTGGCGGTGCCTCTGGTCGTGATCCTTGATTTTCTGGCCTCGGCCGGACAGGGGGTCGCCAATCGACATGCCATTGCCTGGCGCGAGGTGGGACGGTTGTTGCCCTTCGGTTTGCTTGGGGTACTGCTGGGGTTGAGCGCCTTCCACCTGGTCGATCCCTTGATACTGCGTCGGGCCATGGGGGCATTCGTGCTGTTCTATGCCGTCTATTCCCTCTGGTCGCCAGAGGTGACACGCGCAGGTGCCTGGTGGGCGGTGCCGGCCGGTCTGGGGGGTGGCTCCATCGGAACGCTATTCGGCACGGGCGGCCCTTTCTACGTCACCTACCTGAAAGCTCGCGGCCTGGGCAAGGAGGCCTTTCGGCCAACCTTTGCCACCATCTTTCTGCTCGACGCCAGCGCTCGTATCGCCGGCTATGTGGGAACGCGAATCGCCGACGTCGGTCTGCTGCGCTGGCTGGCCTTTGGTGTCCCCGTGATGATGGTGGCCATGTATCTGGGCGGCCACATCCACACCCGGATCAGTCCACTCGCGTTTGGGCGTGCCATCAGCCTGTTGCTCGTCTTCAGCGGCCTCTCCCTACTGCGCTAGCTCTACTTCGTCACGGTTTCGATTCTTGTCGGCAGCAGGATGCCAAGGCATTTTGTCTTCGCCGATGGCCGATGTATTTGCTGAATGATGCGGGCAATGGGCTGCTAAAGGTTTGGTTCTCATGGCCGTTATGAAGGAGCATGAAAACACCTGCTTCCATTCTTCGGCACCTTGCCGTCATTGCACTCGCCTGCGCTCCTTTGATTGTCTTTTCGCTGTTCGGATGGAAAGGCGTCGCCGATGCCGCACCGCTTCGCTCTGTGCTCGACCCATGGCAGTGGCTGGCATTGCTGGCGAGCCTGGTAGCACCCGTGGCGGTGATGAGACACCTTGGGGGCAAACGTACAGTCTCGGATGACCGAAGCGACCGGTTCGACTGGATGCAATAGTGACCCGCGAGGTTTCTTTCTCCCAGAAAGGCTGATGCAGGCTCAAGCCTCACGGCTTCCTGCCGATGAAGGAGGCTGAGGGCGGTAGGGTCTTGTCTTGAGAGGCGTTCGTGGCGCCTCTTCGAGCACCTGGCGGTTTTGGTGTGTTCGAGCCGATGTTCCATTCTCAGGGAAATCGTGATGGCAGTCTCGTGGGAATCAACGACTGGAGATCAGATGATCGACCTGCTGGAGGCCCTCTCCGATCCACGTGCTGTCGAGAGTGGTCTGGCGAAGAAGGTACGGTGCTCTGCGAACGAATACATCGTGCGAAAGGGCGACCAGGACCGCTATCTCTATGTGGTCGAATCGGGTCGGGTTCGGGTCTACGGGCGAGTTGGTATCGAGGGTAATCGGCACATCCAGCCCGGGTTGGTGGACCTCGGCCCTGGCGCGGTCTTCGGCGAGTTCAATCTGTTCGAGGCGGGGCCCCGTAGCGCCTCGGTCGTGGCGATCGAGGATTCCACCCTGCTCCAGATCGACGGCACGCGGCTCGATGCGTTCTTCCAGACGCACCCCGACCTCGGGCTGGTCATTCTGCGCCACCTATACCAGGTGCTGACCCAACGGTTGCGCAAGGCCGATGAAAAGATCGAGGGGCTTTTTGCGTGGGGCCTGAAGGCACACGGAATCGAACGGCATCTCACCGAGGCTTGATACTGCTCGCCTGGTCTGCTGCGCTCGCGTGGAGGACGGCCTCCAGCGGCGCCAGTGTCACGACGCCCTCGAAGAGCGCCTGACCGTCGTCGAGCACTCCCTGGCAGTCGTGGACGATGCTATTGATGCGCGAACCGCCAAGCCCCCCGGCACCTTCGGTGCTCCGCGCCGGCCCCACCAACAGGTGGATCACCTGGTTACTGTGCAGCTGGCGTTGCAGCCGATTGTTCACCACGAAGCGGTGCTCGGTATAGATGAAGGGTTGCCTTTCGAAGTCGTGTCCCTGACTGCGCGCCCGTTCGAGCAGGGCACAAGAAACCAGGGCGAGGGGGAAACTGGCGGGGAAACGCACCTTGTCCGCCAATTCATCTATGTAGCGATGCTGCGGGACCAGAGAGGCGGTGCAAAAGTTCTTGGCATTGGCCGTCATCAGGAATTTTCGTTTCAGGAAGAATCCGTTCGGGGTGAAGCTGCGGTCGGCGATTCGATCCAGGGGTAGGTCGGGCGGCGGTTCGGCCAGTTTCGATGGACCCGGTTTGGCGCAATCCTTGTGGCTGCCCAGCAGCACGGGCGCACCCTGTCCATCGCGGATCAGAACCCGGTTACTGATCTCGCCATGCTCTGCTAGCCGGTCGTTGGCCCGTCGTACCTGAACCTCCAGCGCCGTGTCGGGTCGCACGGCCCCGGCGAAGGAGAATCGCAGCACGCCATAGTCCGGGCCATCGTCCACGAGGCCATGGGGCTGGCCCGCTGTCTCACGGTGCTGCGCTACCTGGTCCATGGCGAATGCGACCAGCTGAAAGCCCAGGGCGATGGGGCCACCAAAGGGGTTGTTGGCGATGTTTTTCCAGCGCCGCGGGTCATGAAAGGGATTGAAGTCATCGGTGGCATTGCGGGCCACGTCGATATGCAGTTGGGTGAGCACGGGCATTTCCAGGTTCCCTCCCCAGTGGAACGGCCGGGACTATCGATTACAAGGTAGCAGGTCTCTCCTTCTCTTGGGAAACCCTGATAAAAGCCCTCCCTGGCTTTATCAGGTTACGCTGCGCCGCAAACGCGGTTTGCGGCTTGCTTCAAAATCAACCGCTTATAGCGATCGATTTTGGCGACTCTTCCCTGAGCCGCGGAAGGTCTGAATTTTTCAGACCTTCCCTTGCGTCCGTGTAGAATCACGACCTTCCGCACATCGCTGCGGTCTTCGTTGCTCCCTGTTCGATTTCCCATGGCTCTGCTCAATCTGCGCGACATTCATCTTTCCTACGGTCACCCTCCATTGCTGGATGGTGTATCGCTCGCTGTCGAAGAGGGGGAGCGTGTCTGCCTGATAGGTCGCAACGGGGAAGGCAAGTCGACTTTGCTGAAGATCATTGGCGGCGAGATCTCGCCGGACGAGGGTGAGCGGTTGCTGCGCCGCGGTGCGCGTGTGGCACGACTCGAACAGGAAGTTCCGGCGGGACTGGATGGCAGCGTCTTCGATGTGGTGGCCGACGGCCTGGGCGAACTCGCAGCATTGGTAAAGGTCTTTCACGCCGCCAGCGTGGCGCTCGAAAAGGACGCCGGCTCACGCGCGCTGGAACGCCTTGCCAATGCCCAGCAGGCACTGGAGCAGGCCGGAGGGTGGCAGTTGGAGCAGCAGGTCGAAGAGGTGATCTCGCGCATGGGCCTCGACGGCCAGGCGGATTTCGAGACGCTCTCCGGGGGCATGAAGCGGCGCGTCTTGCTGGCGCGCGCTCTCGCCGGTCGCCCCGATCTGCTGTTGCTGGACGAGCCCACCAACCACCTGGATATCGAGTCCATCGCCTGGCTCGAGTCGTTTCTGGCAAAGTGGCGCGGCGCCTTGATCTTCGTCACCCACGACCGGAGTTTTCTGCGCAGCCTGGCGAGCCGGATCGTCGAGCTCGAGCGGGGCCGGCTTCGCGACTTCCCCGGCGATTACGACAACTATCTGCGTCGACGCGAGGAGCTGGAGAACGCGGAGGCCCAGGAGCAGGCTCGCCTCGACAAGCGGCTGGCGCAGGAAGAGGCGTGGATTCGTCAGGGGATCAAGGCGCGCCGGACCCGCAACGAGGGCAGGGTGCGCCGTCTCCAGGCGATGCGCGAGGCGGCGCGGGCCCGGCGCCAGCCACAGGGGCAGGCGAGGTTGGCGCTGGACAGTGGAGAACGCTCCGGCAGGCTGGTGTGCGAGGCCGAGCACATCAGCTATGCCTGGGAAGGACGACCCATCGTGCAGGATTTCAGCACCACCATCCTGCGCGGTGATCGTATCGGCATCATCGGCCCCAATGGCTGTGGCAAGAGCACCCTGCTCAACCTGCTGCTGGGCCGGCTGAAGCCCGATGCGGGACGGGTGCGACTCGGCAGTCGGCTGCAGATCGCCTATTTCGATCAGCTGCGGGAACAGCTCGATCCGCAGCGCACGGTGGAGGAGAACGTGGCCCAGGGCAGCGACAAGGTGGTGGTCGAGGGGCGGGAGAAGCATGTCATCAGCTATCTTGCGGACTTTTTGTTCACCCCGGATCGCGCCCGCCAGCCGGTGCACGCCCTCTCCGGCGGCGAGCGCAATCGCCTGCTGCTGGCCCGCCTGTTCACCCGTCCGGCGAACTTGCTGGTGATGGACGAGCCGACCAACGATCTGGATCTGGAGACACTGGAACTGCTGGAGGAGCGCCTCCTGGATTTCGATGGCACCCTGCTGCTGGTCAGTCACGACCGGGCCTTTCTCGACAATGTGGTCACCAGCACCCTGGTGTTCGAAGGAGAGGGGCGGATTGCCGAGTATGTGGGCGGCTACACCGACTGGCTGAGGCAACGGCCCCAACCCTCACCCCCGAAGGCGGCGCCCAGGCCCAGGGACAAGGGCCGGCAGCGACCGGCATCGGCCTCTGCGTCGCCGAGGAAACTCGGCTACAAGGAACAGCGCGAACTGGCCGCTCTGCCTGGCCGCATCGAGGCGCTCGAGGCAGAGATCACGGAGATCCAGACACTGCTTGCCGATCCAACGGTGTATGAGCAGCGTGGCCCCGACGGCCTGGCAGCGCTGGGCGACCGACTGCGTCAGCTGGAATCGGAACTGGAACAGGCCTATGCGCGTTGGGAGGAGCTCGAATAATGTGGGTTGCCGCACACCCGAAGTGGCGGGTGGCTCACGGGTATCTCACGA
>RFHJ01000260.1 GCA_003696905.1 Gammaproteobacteria bacterium
CGTCTCGGCCGAGGCGATGGAGGCGGTCAGCGTCAAGAAGAACGTCCGCCTGCTCGCCTGTGGGGAATGGGCCGCGGAGGCGCTGCATCGCCTGGACTTCAAGCGGGTCAACGGCGGGCTGCTGGTCCAGGATGCCGACCTGCAGCTGTTGAACAAGACCGAAGTCGTAACGGAGCGTCAGCCCACCGAGCAGGAGATGCGCGATCTACTGTTCAGCTGGCGGGTCGCCAAGTTCGTCAAGTCCAATGCCATCGTCTATGCGCGCGAGGCCATGACCATTGGTGTAGGTGCCGGGCAGATGAGTCGCGTCAACTCGGCGCGGATCGCCGCGATCAAGGCGGCGCATGCCGGCCTCGAGGTCAGGGGCTCGGTAATGGCCTCGGATGCCTTCTTCCCCTTCCGCGACGGCATCGACAACGCCGCCGAGGCCGGGATCGCCGCGGTCATTCAGCCGGGCGGTTCGATGCGCGACGAAGAGGTCATCGCGGCCGCGAACGAGCACGGCATGGCGATGGTGTTCACCGGCATGCGTCACTTCCGGCATTGACGAGCAGCTCCTGATGCGACTGAAGTACCTGTTCATTGTCTCTCTGCTCACCTGCGTTCAGGCGCGCGCACTCGAATTTCCCCTGGAGGTGATCGAGTACATCGACAACACCCGTGTCGTGGCCTTCGTCAGCCCACGGGACATCAAGGCAGCCGGCAGCTGGGAGCCACTGCACATGCCCCCACCCTTGACCATGGAACAGGCATTGCACCAGGTGTGGACTGCGCTCACCGGCCGGGGTGTGCCGCCTGAGGCCATACGGCTCGCCTCCATCGAGCTCAAGGAATTCCGGCAACAGCCCGGACGCTGGCACTATCTGATTCGGCTGAAGCAGACGAGCAACAGCCGCCATCCCCGTTTCTTCGTCGTCTTGATGAATGGCAAGACCGTCGCCGCGGCCAGAGAACCACAGAGCTACAAGTGAGCTCCCGGCGGGACGAGCTGCGGCTGTGCGACGGGTGATGCGCCTGCGCCACCTGTGGCTCTGGCTGATATGCTGGTTGCCGACATCCTTGGCAGCAGACGTGGTCAAGCCGGCGCTGGTGGAGATCAGCGTCTATGCCGACGGCCACTACGAGATAGAACTGCGGGCCAGCATAGAGGCCCTGCTGACCGGTATCGATTCGCGTTACAAGAATACCCGGGAGGCACCGACCGCGGAGGAATACGACGTCCTGCGCAGGCTGGCGCCCGACGCCCTGCGTCAGGCCTTTGTTCCCTTCGAGCCAAAGCTGCTACGCGAAATCGTGCTGCGTTTCGATGGCCAGCGGGTCACACCCCGAATCAGCCGCGTCGAGATTCCGCCCCGGGGCTACACCAAGATACCCCGAATCAGCGTGATCCGTCTGCTTGGCCGGTATCCTAAAGGGGCTCGAGAGCTGACCTGGTACTACCCCGCACACTTCGGCAATCATGCCGTCAGGGTTCGCCAGGTAGACCAGTCCGCTGAGCAATACCACTGGTCCGAATGGCAATGGATTCGTGACGACTCCGTGAGCAAACCCTTCTCCATCACCGAGGTCGCGAGCCGGCGCGGGCTGACCGAGGTGGTGACAGAATACGTGGAAGCAGGTTTCAACCATATCCTTCCACGGGGGCTGGACCACATTCTGTTCATTCTCGGGCTCTACCTGTTCGCCGCGCGCATTCGCCCGCTGCTATGGCAGGTGACCATGTTCACATTGGCCCATACGATAACGCTGGGGCTTGCGGTCTATGGCTGGCTGCAACTGCCAGAGGCCATTGTGCAGCCGCTGATCGCCCTGTCCATCGCCTATGTGGGTATCGAGAACATCTGGCACCGCCGGTTGCAGAAGAGCCGTCTCGCGCTGGTGTTCGGATTCGGTCTGCTGCATGGCATCGGATTCGCCAGCATGCTGGAGGAGTTTGGTATGCCCAAGGACGCCTTCGCCACGGCGTTGGTGAGCTTCAATGTGGGGGTGGAACTGGGGCAGATCACGATCATTGCAATCGCATCGGCCCTGACTGGCCTCTGGTTCGGTCGCCGAGGCTGGTACCGCCACGTGGTCGTAGTGCCCTTCTCGCTCCTGATCAGCGTCGTCGCCCTCTACTGGTTCTGGGATCGACTGGAGTGGGATGCGCTGCGCGCCATGGCCACCTGACCCCGCCGATCCTGGGCCATCGCAGGAAGCGGACGACCGGGGCTGTTCGACGAAGCCCCGACCAAGACCACCGGTCGCGTTACCAGGAATGGCTTTTATCAGGGCTTCCCTAAGCGAGCAGCAACGCCAGCACCAGCAGCGCACTGGCAGCAATCCACGAGGCAATGACCCGGATGCCGATGCGCTGCCAGTGCCGCGCCTGGAACCGCTCGGCGAGCGCCATGGGGTACAGCAACAACAGGTAGAGACCCACACCGCTGCCAAACAGGGCGACAGCCCGCGCACGACCTTCCAGCTCGGCCTGCAGCGAATCGAGGCCCAGCAATATCCCGGCCCCCGCACCCAAGGGCAAGAGTATCCAGGACGGCAGGGGACGCGCCACGACCACCAACAAGGCTGCCGTGACCGCCAGACAGAGCACTGTCATTTCCTGGGTAGCGGCGTCGACCAATACGGTAGCGTGCCAAGCCAGCAGAAGACCCATGGCCAGGCCGAAAAGATAGGCCCAGACCGCCACGAGGTGGCGCGAAACCCCTTGCTGACCTAGCAGCAGACCCAGCGCAAGCACCAACAGCAGATGTGCCGGCACGAACAATGGATGCAGGATGCCATTCGCCAGGTTGCCCAACCCCTTGATGGGGCTATGGGCCCAGGCGCTGGCCGGTAACAGGGCCCCCAACAACCCGATGATGGCCCTCACAAGATCCCCGTCAGAAAGGCCACGCCGATCAGGGCAATCACCACGCCGCCACCCTGTACTGCCCGTTGTCCCACCGGCCACCGGGTCAACAGGCCCAGGGCGATACCCGAGAGGTGCAACAGGCCCGTCGAAATGACGAAGCCCAGGCTAAAGGCCAGCGGACTTGCCGAGCCCGGCAGCTCCGCACCGTGCGCATGACCATGGAAAATGGCGAACAGGCCCACCAATAGGGCAGCGACCCAGATCGGTGGGCGCAGCGCAAAGGCGACCATGAGACCCAGGACGATATCCGACAGCGCAATGCCGACCTCCACGCCGGGCAAAGGCACTCCCATGATGCCCAGTGCCCCACCAAAGGTCATGACCAGCGGAAATACGACCGGCAACAGCCAGATCGCCGGGTTGCCCAGAAAGGCGCCCCATAGACCGACCGCCACCATGGCCACGACATGGTCGAGTCCCAATACCGGATGCAGCAGGCCACTCGAAAAGCCACCCGCCATCCCGCCCGAGACGTGGGCCAGGGCCATTGGGCTGAACGATAACAGCAACAAGATCGCCGCCTGGCGTTTCATCCTCATACCTCCCCCTCATTGTTTGCGTGCACCAATCGATGCGTGGGCCAGTCGCAGTTCTCGCTCTCGATCGTCCCGCCTCCGTGGGCACGCCAGCCGCTTGTCTCCGCCCATTGGTTGCTTCACCGGGCCGGAGAAACCCTGCTAAAAGCCGTCCTCGGCGCTATCGGGGTACGCTACGCTCCAACACCCACGGACACGCCTTCGAACGCTATGCCACCACCAGGGGAACCCTGATAAAAGCCATCCCTGGCTTTATCAGGGTACGCTGCACCGCAAACGCGGTTTGCGGCTGGC
>RFHJ01000261.1 GCA_003696905.1 Gammaproteobacteria bacterium
AAGATGGGTTGCAAGGGGCCGACCACCTACAACGCCTGCTCGACCATTCGCTGGAATGGCGGCCTGTCCTTCCCCATTCAGTCGGGCCATCCCTGTATTGGTTGTTCCGAGGACGGGTTCTGGGACAAGGGCGGCTTCTACAACCGTCTCAGCAATATCCACCAGTTCGGCATCGAGGCCAATGCCGATGAGGTCGGCATGGGAGCCGCCGGCATTGTCGGTGGCGCCGTGGCGGCACACGCCGCCGTGTCCGCGTTGAAGCGTAGTCAGCACAAGGGAGACGAATAAACAATGAGTATTACCAAGACGCCGAACGGCTTTACCCTGGATGACTCCGGCAAGCGCGTGGTCGTCGACCCGGTGACCCGCATCGAGGGTCACATGCGGGCCGAGGTCAATATCAACGAGGACAACGTTGTCACCAACGCGGTCTCCAGTGGCACCATCTGGCGTGGGCTGGAGGTGATCCTGAAGGGGCGTGATCCGCGAGATGCCTGGGCCTTCGTGCAACGCATCTGTGGTGTCTGCACCGGTACCCATGCGTTGACCTCGGTGCGAGCAGTGGAGGATGCGCTCGGCATCAACATTCCGGAGAACGCCAACTGCATTCGCAACATCATGCAGTTGTCCCTGCAGGTGCACGATCACATGGTGCACTTCTATCACCTGCATGCCCTGGATTGGGTGAATCCGGTGAATGCACTAAAGGCCGATCCCAAGGCGACTTCCGAATTGCAGCAGAAGGTCTCGCCACACCATCCCCATTCATCTCCCGGCTATTTCCGGGACGTGCAAAACCGCCTCAAGAAATTCGTCGAGTCAGGACAGCTGGGGCCCTTCAAAAACGGCTATTGGTCCAACCCGGCCTATCTGTTGCCGCCCGAGGCGGACTTGATGGCGGTGACCCACTATCTGGAGGCGCTGGACTTCCAGAAAGAGATCATGAAGACCCGCACCATCTTTGGCGGCAAGGATACCCATCCCAATTGGTGCGTAGGTGGTGTGCCCTGTCCGATCAATGTGGATGACACCGGCGCGGTGGGTGGCCTGAACATGGTGAATCTCAACCAGGTGCACGAGATTCTCAAACAGACCAAGACCTTCGTGGACAACGTGTACATCCCGGACATCCTCGCAATCGGTCAGTTCTACAAGGGCTGGTTGTACGGTGGCGGCCTTTCCAGCCAGAACGTACTGGCCTACGGTGACATCCCGGAGAAGGCCAATGATTACACGCCAGACAATCTGCTGATGCCGCAGGGGGCCATCATCAACGGTGACCTCAGCAAGGTCCATCCGATCGACCACCGGGACCCCGAGCAGATCCAGGAGTTCGTTCCCCACTCCTGGTACAAATATCCGGATGGCGTGAAGGGATTGCACCCCTGGGATGGCATTACCGATCCCCATTTCGATGTCAGCACCGCCAAGGGGACCAGCCAGAACATAGAGCAGCTCGACGAGCGGGCAGCCTATTCATGGATCAAGGCGCCGCGCTGGCGTGGCCACGCGATGGAGGTGGGGCCGCTGGCCCGTTACATCGTGGGTTATGCCCAGGGCCATGAGTACTGGACGGACCAGATCAAGCGTACCCTCAGTGCTCTCGATCTTCCGGTCAATGCGCTGTTCTCCACCCTGGGTCGCACCGCGGCCCGTGCCCTCGAGGCCCAGTGGGCCGCCGACATGCAGCTGCACTTCTTCGACAAGCTGATGACCAACATCAAGAACGGGGATACCAACACCCATAGTGGCGAGATGTGGGATCCCGCCGATTGGCCGGCCGAAGCAAAAGGTGTGGGCTTCACCGAGGCGCCGCGCGGCGCGCTGGGGCACTGGATTCGGATCAAGGACACCAAGATTGCGAATTATCAGTGCGTGGTGCCGACCACGTGGAACGGCTCGCCGCGGGACGAGGCGGGCAACATCGGCGCCTTCGAGGCCTCGATGATGAACACCAAGGTGGCAGTGGCCGAGGAGCCGGTGGAGATACTCCGCAACATCCACAGCTTCGATCCCTGTCTGGCGTGCTCGACCCATGTGATGAGCGAGGAGGGGGAAGAGCTGGCCAATGTGACTACCGGCCCCATTGGCCTGTGAGGAGGAGACCATGAGCGAACTCGCACAGCGGGTGCACGAGGAACCGGCGGTCTATGTCTACCAGGCGCCAGTCCGGATCTGGCACTGGGTAAATGCCTTGGCCATCGTGGTCCTGGCGGTGACCGGCTACTTCATCGGCTCTCCCTTGCCGACGATGCCGGGCGAGGCCAGCGACAATTTCCTGATGGGCTATATCCGTTTCGCCCATTTTGCCGCCGCCTACATCTTCGTCATTGGGTTCTTGGGAAGGGTCTATTGGGCCTTCGTCGGCAACTCCCATGCCCGTGAGATCTTTTCACCGCCGGTGTTCAGGTCGAGTTTCTGGGGCGGGGTCTGGCACGAACTCAAGTGGTATCTGTTCTTGGTGAAGGAACCACGAAAATACACTGGCCATAACCCCCTGGCAGTACTCACCATGCACTTCATGTTTGTCTGGGGTGCGCTCTTCATGGTCGTGACCGGGTTGGCTCTCTATGGGGAAGGCGCCGGTTATGACAGTTGGCAATACACGTTGTTCAGCTCCTGGGTCATTCCGCTGTTTGGGCAGAGCCAGGACGTTCATACCTTTCACCATCTGGTAATGTGGGTGATCATCTGGTTCGTCATGATCCATGTCTACGTGGCCATCCGAGAGGACATCATGTCCCGCCAGAGCATCGTCAGCTCCATGATCAGCGGTTGGCGCACCTTCAAGGATCGAGGCAAGGTCGACGAGGAATCACTCTGAGGATGGCGAGCCATCCGAGTAGTCGACGGGACCCCGGCATCCGCCGGGGTTTTTTCGTTGGAGCCGACTACACTACAAGCGTCCATTTCATGTGCCGTTTAGGGGGAGAGCCGTGTCTCACACACATCTGGAATCTGTCGATCCTGCCACAGGCGGGGTGGTGTGCCGTTACCCGGCGCTGTCGGATCAGGAGGTGGAACAGCGGGTCGCCCAGGGCCACGAGCAGGCAGTTCACTGGTCGGAGGTGGCGGTGGAGCGGCGCTGTGAACTGCTGGCGTCGCTGGCCGAGGCCCTGACGTCCCAACGCGATGGGTTGGCTGAGCTCATGGGACGCGAGATGGGCAAGCTGCGCCGCGAGGCCCTGGCCGAGGTAGACAAGTGTGCCTGGGTCTGTCGCTACTATGCCGAACAGGCGCCGGTCATGCTGGCCGACCAATTGGTCGACACGGAGGCCAGCCGGAGCCTGGTGATTCACCAGCCGCTGGGCTTGTTGCTTGCGGTCATGCCCTGGAACTTCCCGCTGTGGCAGGTATTCCGCGCTGCCGTACCGGCAATCGCGGCGGGTAACACGGTGCTGTTGAAGCATGCCTCCAGCGTCACCGGTTGTGCACTGGCCATCGCCGATCTGTTTGCCGCGGTCGACGCCCCCACAGGCCTGTTCGGTGTGCTGGCAGTACCGGCCTCGCGCATTGCCGACGTGATCGCCGACCGGCGTGTGCGCAGTGTCACCCTGACCGGCAGTGATGCCGCCGGTCGGGCCGTGGCGGCCACCGCCGGCAGGGCACTGAAGAAGACCGTGCTGGAACTGGGCGGCTCCGACCCGTTCATCGTACTGGAGGATGCCGATCTCGACCGAACTCTGGAGAAGGCGGTGCAGTCCCGTTTCATGAACTGCGGCCAGAGTTGTATCGCGGCCAAGCGCTTCATCGTGGTCGAGGCGGTGGCAAGTCGGTTCCTCTCTGGGCTAGTGAATAGGGTGAGCGCGCTGCGGGTGGGGCCGCCCGACGATCCGGCCAGCGACATCGGCCCCATGGCACGCGCTGACCTGCGCAGCGAGCTGCATGGGCAGGTGCGCGATGCGCTGGACAAGGGTGCAGAATGCCTGGCCGGCGGCCAAGTGATCGAGGGGCCGGGCTGTTACTACCAGCCCACCGTATTGACCGGCATCACGCCGGCCATGCGCGCCTATCGCGAGGAACTGTTCGGTCCGGTGGCGACTGTCTATCGGGTTCCGGACGAAGCGACGGCGCTCGAACTGGCCAACGACAGCGACTTCGGCCTCGGCGGCAGCGTCTGGACCGCAGACCGGCAACGGGGCGAGGCCTTGGCACGGCGCCTGGCCTGTGGCTGTGCCTTCGTCAACGAGCTGGTCAAGAGCGATCCGCGCCTGCCTTTCGGGGGCGTGAAGGACTCGGGCTATGGCCGTGAGCTGTCGGTGCTGGGTATCCACGAGTTCGTCAATCACAAGACGGTGTGGATCGACTGACCATTGGTAGGTCGAATAGTCCGGTGCTGGTGACCGGGGAGCATGAGAATCGGGAGATCGAAGTGGGGTCTTTGCTAAGCTACAGAAAGTATGCTGGCCTGTGAGTCAATCGGGGTTGGTTGTCGGGATTCTCGAGCTCAAGGGAAAAATGGTCGGAGAGGTTGTGCATGAATCAGGTTGAGTTGAGTGAACGAATTACAGTGGACCCGGAAATCTGCGGAGGACGCCCCTGTCTGCGGGGGATGCGTATTCGGGTCAAGGATATCCTCGACCTTCTGGCGGCTGGAGCAAGCCGTGAGGAAATCCTGATCGATTACCCATATTTGGAAGATGAGGACATATCGGCTGCGCTGATCTATGCGGCCCGCCAGGCCGACCATCCTGTGCTGCGTGTTGCCTGAAGGTGCGTTTTCTGGTCGATGCGCAGCTCCCGCCAGCGCTTGCTCGTTGGTTGGTGGATCAAGGGTATGCCGCACAGCATGTGGCAGATGTAGAAATGATGCGGGCAACGGATGCGGAGATCTGGGCGTATGCTGGGAAGATCTCAGCAACCTTGATCACCAAGGACGAGGATTTCACGACCTTGCTCGCGGCGCGACCCAATGGTGTGGCAGTCGTCTGGGTTCGAGTGGGCAATACCAGCCGGCGCGCACTGCTGGATTGGTTTGCCCGAGCTATGCCGGACATAGAAAAGTTGTTGAAGGCTGGTGAGTCGCTGATCGAACTCGTCGAGTGAGCATGCGCTCGATGTCACGCCGTGCGCCTGGGCATCGCGCCAAGGCGAGCACGTAAGGTCCTATTGTCAGAAGAGGATGGGGGCGGAGCTCGGCCAGCAAAAAAGCTCCCCGAAGGGAGCTTTTCTAAATCAACCGGTTGTGCAACCGTGGTAGATGGTGCCTGGGAGAGGACTTGAACCTCCACGGGGTTGCCCCCACTAGCACCTGAAGCTAGCGTGTCTACCAATTTCACCACCCAGGCAAGCGGTGTCGA
>RFHJ01000262.1 GCA_003696905.1 Gammaproteobacteria bacterium
ATGGCCTATGGCCGCGGCTACCTGATCGGGCAGGGGATCTACCGCGGGGAGTACTTCATCCTCACGCTGTTCGCCACCCTGGGCATGATGATCATGGCCTCGGCCTACAGCTTCCTCACCCTGTACCTCGGGCTGGAGCTGCTGGCGTTGAGCATGTATGCGTTGGTCGCCTTCGACCGGGATTCCATCAAGGGTGCGGAGGCGGCGATGAAATATTTCGTCCTGGGCGCCCTGGCCTCGGGGATGCTGCTCTACGGCATCTCCATGCTCTACGGGGCCACCGGTTCGCTCAGCTTCCCCGAGGTGGCCGAGGCCATGGCATCCGGTAACGTGGACCAGACCATACTGGTGTTCGGCCTGGTGTTCGTGGTGATCGGTCTGGCCTTCAAGTTTGGCGCCGTCCCCTTCCACATGTGGGTGCCCGATGTCTATCACGGCGCGCCCACCGCGGTGACCCTGCTGCTCGGCAGCACGCCCAAGCTGGCCGCCTTTGCCCTGGGTCTGCGACTGCTGGTCGACGGCGCCGCGCCCCTGGCGGCCCATTGGTCGCAGATGCTCATCATCCTGGCGGTGTTGTCGCTGGCCATCGGTAACATCGTCGCCATCGCCCAGCACAACCTCAAGCGCATGCTGGCCTATTCCACCATCTCCCATGTGGGCTTCATCTTCCTCGGCTTCATCGCGGCGAACGACAACGGCTATGGGGCGGCCCTGTTCTACACCGTGGTCTATGCACTGACCGCAGCAGGGGGCTTCGGTCTGCTGGCGCTGCTGAGCCGGCGCGGCTTCGACGCCGAGAACCTGCATGACCTGAAGGGCCTGAACGACCGCAGCCCCTGGCTGGCGGCCATGATGATGCTGATCCTGTTCTCCATGGCGGGCGTACCTCCCACGGTGGGCTTCTTCGCCAAGCTGTTCGTGCTCGAGGCGGTAATCAATGTGGACATGGTGTGGCTGGCGGTAGTAGCGGTGTTCTTCTCCGTCATCGGCGCCTACTACTACCTGCGCGCGGTCAAGATGATGTACTTCGACAAGCCCATCGACGCCGAGGCAATCGTGGCCACCGTCGACGGGCGCATCGCCTTCTCGGTCAACGGCCTCGCCATCCTCCTACTGGGCATCTTTCCCGCCGGGTTGTTGCAGCTCTGCCGGGCAGCCTTCGGCGGCTGACCGCCCGCCCTCGGAGGGCGGCAATCCGTGGTGTCAGGGTGGAAGAACATATGGGATAACCCTTGCCATTTACAAGAACAGTTTGTGTTTTTCGCAGGATGGCGTCATTTAACCGTGCGCTGAGCGGGTCGTCTGCTCGAAAAAACGCCGTAAGTACATCCCTGGCCGCTCCCGGCATCCTGCCTCCCGCGGCATTCGCACATCCCTGTGCAGCATAGGCTCGACCGCGGCAACCCTGCCGCCAACGTTTTCCGGACAGACACCCGCTCCATTTTTCAACAGCTTACGAATTTAGATGACGGAGCCCTGCTGTCCGGTTTTTTAGCCGTGAAGTCCGGACAGTTTGTTTGCTCCCAACAGGGGTTATGGGGCACTGATCGGTATCACAGACAACGGATCGGAGCACCGCTCGAGGAAGTATCGGAGGTACGCGTCCGGCCACTTCCATAGAGGATCAGCGCCCGATTCAGCTGTGGGTCGGTGGAGCAGAAACGCAAAGTCAGGTTGCTGCCCCAGGCGCTGCCGTCGGGACCAAAACGGATGCTCCTGCGGCCGTGGCTGCTCTGGATGATTATTTCCGAGTGTCCCTGGCCGATTCGGATCATCGCCTCGTCGGGATCGTGTTGGCGGTCCCTGTCTCTGTCTTCGAAGAGGAGAGTGCCGGCCTGCCAGTTGCGCCAGTCCCCGCTGCAGCGGACGCCGTCGGTGCTCGGGCATAGGGTGACCGCCTTGCCCCGATGGATTGCGCTGGAGCGTGCAAACTGTATCAGGCTAATCATCTCCATGCGGGCGGCCCCGATGCGGTTGCGAGCGGTGACACCCTGCCACGCCGGGATTGCGACGCTGACCAGGATGCTCGAGACCACGAGCACGGTGAGCAATTCGATGAGCGATATGCCGCGCGAACGCGGATACTGGCTGGCGACTTCCATGTCGGACCCTCCTTGTCGTTTTGCGCCGGTCGTCCATGACCAGCGACTGTGCCATAGAGGGGAGGCCCCCTCGTTGTGAAATTATTTCGCGGCCGCCTCGATGCGGTCCAGTGCCTTCTCCAGGTTGTCCATGCTGGTGGCGATGGAGATGCGGATATGGCCGCCCTGGCCGAAGGCGGTACCAGGCACCACTGCCACACCGGCCTGTTCGATCAGGTACTCCGCCAGGTCGAGGTCGTTCTTCACCCCGTCGATGGCCTCGATCATACCGCTCACCGAGGGGAACACGTAGAAGGTCCCATCGGTGGGGAGGCATTCGACGCCCGGGATGCGGTTGAGCCGGTCGACCACATAGTCGTGCCGGGCCTTGAACTGCACCAGCATCTCGCCGATGCAGTCCTGCGGTCCGTTCAGCGCCGCCTCGGCCGCCGCCTGTGAGATGGAGGCGGGGTTGGAGGTGCTCTGCGACTGGATCTTCTTCATCGCCTTGATCAGCTCCGCGGGTCCGCCCGCATAGCCGATACGCCAGCCGGTCATGGAATAGGCCTTGGAAACGCCATTGAGGACGATGGTGCGCTCGTAGAGGTCGGGGCAGGCGTTGAGGATATTCACGAAGCTGCCCTGTTCCCAGACGATATGCTCATACATGTCGTCGGTGGCGATCAGGATGCGCGGGTGCTCGCGCAACACCTCGCCCAGTGCCGCCAGTTCCTCTTTGCTGTAGGCCATGCCGGTGGGATTCGAGGGGCTGTTGATCACCACCAATCGGGTCTGCTCTGTGATGGCACCGCGCAGCTGGGCCGGGGTCATCTTGAAATGCTGATCGGCGCCAGCGTGAATGAATACCGGTACGCCCTCGGCCAGCAGCACCATGTCGGGGTAGGAGACCCAGTAGGGCGCCGGGACGATCACCTCGTCGCCCGGATCGAGTAACGCCTGGGCCAGGTTGTAGAAACTCTGCTTGCCACCGCAAGAGACCAGGATCTGATCCGGCGCGTAGTCGAAGCCGTTGTCGCGCTGGAACTTGTCGATCACCGCCTGCTTGAGCGAGGGGGTGCCGTCCACCGGGGTGTACTTGGTCTGGCCCGAGCGGATGGCGGCGATCGCCGCCTCCTTGATGTGCTCGGGGGTATCGAAGTCGGGCTCACCGGCACCCAGGCCGATCACGTCGTGGCCCTCGGCCCGCATGGCAGCGGCACGGGCGGTGATGGCCAGGGTGGGGGAGGGCTTGACGGACTGGACTCGGGCGGAGAGTTTGATGGTCATTTCCTGGGTTTTCCGAGGGTTCGGGAACGAATCATGGAGCGTTGCTATCATAACGAACCATCTCCCTCCCTGGCACCCACCCAATGGCAAAAAAGTTCGAGTTGGTCAGTCGCTTCGAGCCGGCCGGCGATCAGCCGGAGGCGATCGCGCGTCTGGTGGAAGGGCTGGAGGATGGGGAGGCGGGCATGACGCTGCTCGGGGTGACCGGCTCGGGCAAGACCTTCACCATCGCCAACGTCATCGAGCGGGTGCAGCGCCCGACCCTGATCCTGGCCCCCAACAAGACGCTGGCCGCCCAGCTCTACGGCGAGTTCAAGGAGTTCTTTCCACACAACGCGGTGGAGTACTTCGTCTCCTATTACGATTACTACCAGCCCGAGGCCTATGTGCCCTCGACCGATACCTTCATCGAGAAGGATGCCTCGCTCAACGAGCACGTGCAGCAGATGCGACTGTCGGCGACCAAGGCCCTGCTGGAGCGCCCGGACAGCATCATCGTCGCCACCGTCTCGTCGATCTACGGCCTGGGCGATCCCCGCCAGTATCTGAGCATGGTGCTGCATCTGTCGCGTGGCGAGCAGATGGAGCAGCGTCAGATCCTGCGCCGTCTGGCCGACATGCAGTACACCCGCAATGACCTGGAGCTGGCACGCGGTACCTACCGGGTGCGCGGCGAGATCATCGACATATACCCCGCGGAATCGGAAGACGAGGCGGTGCGCATCGAGCTGTTCGACGATGAGATCGAGGGCATCTCGCTGTTCGACCCGCTCACCGGCGAGGTGCTGCAGAAGGTGCCTCGCTATACGGTCTATCCCAAGACCCATTATGTGACCCCGCGCGAGATCATTCTGAATGCCGTTGACCAGATCAAGGCCGAGCTGAAGGAGCGGCTGGAATTCCTGCGCGCCAACGACAAGCTGCTGGAGGCCCAGCGCCTGGAGCAACGGACGATGTTCGATATCGAGATGATGCTGGAGCTGGGCTATTGCTCGGGCATCGAGAACTACTCACGCTACCTCTCGGGGAGAGCGCCCGGGGAGGGGCCGCCGACCCTGTTCGATTATCTCCCGGCCAAAGCGCTGCTGGTGGTGGACGAGTCGCATGTGACCATCCCGCAGCTCGGTGGCATGTACCGCGGCGATCGCTCGCGCAAGGAGACCCTGGTGGAATACGGCTTCCGCCTGCCCTCGGCGCTGGACAACCGGCCACTGCGCTTCGAGGAATTCGAGGCTCGGGCACCGCAGACCATCTATGTCTCGGCCACCCCCCGCGAGTACGAGATCGAGCACTCCGGCGCCGTGGTGGAGCAGGTGGTGCGGCCCACCGGCCTGGTGGATCCCGAGGTGGAGGTCCGCCCTGCCAGCACCCAGGTGGACGATGTGATGTCCGAGATCAACGCCCGGGTGGCGATGGGCGATCGGGTGCTGGTGACCACCCTGACCAAGCGCATGGCCGAGGATCTCACCGATTACCTCATGGAACATGACATCCGGGTGCGTTATCTGCACTCGGACATCGACACCGTGGAGCGGGTAGAGATCATCCGTGACCTGCGGCTGGGCGAGTTCGACGTGTTGGTGGGCATCAACCTGCTGCGCGAGGGGCTGGATATGCCGGAGGTGTCGCTGGTGGCCATCCTGGATGCGGACAAGGAGGGCTTTCTGCGGTCGGAGGGCTCGCTGATCCAGACCATCGGTCGGGCCGCTCGCAATGCCCGCGGCAAGGCGATCCTGTATGCCGACCAGGTCACCGGCTCCATGCAGCGCGCCATCGAAGAGACCGAGCGGCGGCGGCGCAAGCAGATCGCCTTCAATGAGGCCCACGGGATCACGCCCAAGACCGTGGAGAAGAGCGTGGCGGACATCATGGAGACCGCCGTCCCCGGAGGCGGCGCCATTGCCCACCGCTACCGCAAGGTCGCCGAGCAGGGAGGTGAGTATGCCGCCATGGACCCGCTCACGGCTGCGCGTGAGATCAAGCGCCTGGAAAAGGAGATGTATGCCCTGGCGCGGGATCTCAAGTTCGAGGAGGCAGCACGGATCCGTGACCGCCTGCGCGAACTCCAGGGCAAGGCCTTCGTGGCCTGAGGCGCCACGTTTCTGCCCTCGATGCGGCTGGCAGGTTGGGAATATCGATATCGAGATGCCGATGGAACGACTGTTCGTCTATGGCACCCTGATGCGCAGGGGATCGATGCATCGCCTGCTGGATGGCGAGGCGGATCTCCTGGGCCGGGGATGGGTCCGTGGCCGGCTCTACCGTGTGGCCGATTACCCCGGCCTGGTGGCAGGGGGTGGACCGGCCGACCGCGTTTGGGGTGAACTCTATCGCCTGCGCGGTCCCGGCCGTGTGCTGGCCCGCATCGATGCCTACGAGGGCTGCGCCTCGTCCGAGCCTAGACCCCACGAATACCGTCGCCAGCGTTTGTCGGTACATCTGGAAGATGGTCGCATAGTCCCTGCCTGGGGCTATGTCTATCTGCGCCCGGTGCATGCCCTGCAACGCATTCCAGCAGGGCGCTACCCGCCGCGAGATCCTGGTGTGGAGGCCTGATTCGTCCGGAGGTGACAGCCCTCCGCCAGACTCGTAGTCCGGCTGGAGCCTCCGAAGGGCCGTGATCGGGGCAACCATCCCTGATTTGGCTGTGCTCCGTCGGGGGCAGCGGCTCCGGGGAAGATGAAGAACCGGGGAAGATGAAGAACCGGATGATGAAGAGTTTCCCAAGGGTTTCCCCAAAGCCCGCCTGTCCCGGAGC
>RFHJ01000030.1 GCA_003696905.1 Gammaproteobacteria bacterium
GCGACCTGGCGCGCCGGCTGCGTCAGGAGAATGCGGATTTTCTGGAACATCCGGAAGATGGTCAGCGTTGGTACGACCGGGGCTATGCCAATGGCATGCGCAAGGCGCTGCAACAGCTGCTGAACGAAGAGGCCCCCTGCGGCGAATCGCCCGATGACGAATCTGAGGTGGCCGCCCACCAGGTGATGGCCTGGGGCAAGGCCTATCGGCACGGCGAGCAGATGGGGTTGCAGGAGACCTGCGAGGTCACCGGCGTCGACCCACGGACATTCCAACAATAGCTTCGAGAACATTCATGCGCATCGTGACATTCAATGTAAATGGCATTCGTGCCCGGCCCCATCAGCTCGAGGCCATTCGTGACCAGCTCGATCCGGACGTGATCGGGCTGCAGGAAACCAAGGTCCAGGACAGCGAGTTTCCGCGCGAGATGGTCGAGTCACTGGGCTACCAGGTGGTGTTCCACGGGCAGAAGGGTCATTACGGGGTGGCCTTGCTCTCGAAGCAGCCCCCTCTGGACTGCCGCCTGGGTCTCCCGGGCGACGGCGAGGAGGCGCAACGGCGCCTGATCACCGCCACCTATCCCACACCCGGGGGCGACCAGGTCACGGTGATCAATGGCTATTTCCCTCAGGGCGAGAATCGCAAGCACGAGACCAAGTTTCCCAACAAGCGTCGTTTCTATGAGCAGCTGCAGACGATGCTGGAATCGGACTACGATCCGCAGCAGAACCTGATGGTCATCGGCGACATGAACATCGCGCCGCTGGATCTCGACATCGGGATCGGTCCGGACAATGCCAGGCGCTGGCTGCGCGAGGGCAAGTGCAGTTTCCTGCCGGAGGAGCGGGAATGGATGCAGCGCCTGATGCGCTGGGGGCTCTACGATACCTTCCGCACTGTCCATCCTGAGGTGGACGACTGCTTCAGCTGGTTCGACTATCGTTCGCGAGGCTTCGAACGTGACCCCAAGCGTGGGTTGCGCATCGACCTGGAACTGGCGACTGCGCCCTTGAACGAGCGGGTACGGGATGCAGGGATCTCGTATGAGATCCGCGCCATGACCAAGCCGTCGGATCATGCGCCGGTCTGGGTGGATATCGATATCTGATCCGGTGTTGCAACCGCGAAGGACGCGAAGGTTCGCAAAGGTATTTTTTGATGGGGACAGCAGTAGGGTGGGTTGAGCCGCGCGAAACCCACCACAAATTACCAGCCGACCCCTGGTGCAGTGGTGGGTTTCGTTACACTCGACCCACCCTACGGATCTTGTTCTGACTTTCGCCTGCTTTGGAACCTTCGCGTCCTTGGCGGTTCAATCAACCTTATCCTCGCCAGGTTCCAAAGCGGCGGGCCTCTCCTCCTCGCTTAACAATTCCACCGCCTGCTCCGGCTTGATCTCCACTTGCTCGATCTTCTTGAAGCGCGAGGTGATCTTGCGTGCCGAGGTATTGACCTGGTCGACGTCGTCCTTGGCTTGGCGGATATGGGTGGCGAGCTTGTCCATGCGTTGCTGGAAGCGGCCGAAGTCCGCCGAGAGCTTGTGCAGATGATCCTGGATCACATGGATCTGCTTGCGCGTGGCGTCGTCCTTCAACACCGCGCGGGCGGTGGTCAGGACCGCCATCAGGGTGGTGGGGGAGACCATCCACACCCGTGCCCGCTGGGCCTCTTCCACCAGTTCGGGGAAATGGGCATGGATTTCGGCGAACACTGCCTCGGCGGGGATGAACATGACTGCCCCGTCGGAGGTCTCGCCGGGGATCAGATAACGGCCGGCGATGTCCTGGATGTGCTTGCGGATGTCGCGGCGAAACTGGCTGGTGGCGGCACTGCGCTCGGTGTCGGCCGCGTCGAAGTCCTGCATCCGCTGATAGCTCTCCAGCGGGAACTTGGCGTCGATGGGGATGTTGCCCGATGGCTCCGGCAGGCGCAGCAGGCAGTCCACGCGCCGGCCGTTGCTCAGGGTCGCCTGTAACTCGAAGCTTCCCTCGGGCATCATGTTGCGCACCAGGGCGGCGAGCTGGACCTCGCCGAAGGCACCGCGAGAGCGCTTGTCGGTCAAGACCTCCTGCAGGCTCACCACGTTGCCGGAGAGTTCGGTGATCTTCTTCTGCGCTTCGTCGATGCGGCTCAGGTGCTCCAGCACCCGGGTGAAGGTCTCGGTGGTCTTTTCGAAGCCGTCGCTCAGCCGCTTCTCCACCTGCCCGGTGATCTCCTTGAGACGTTCGTCGGTGGTGCGCGTCAGGCCTTCGACTCGCTTGCCCAGCTCCTTCGACTGGCTGCTGAAGCTGTCCTGGATCTGCCGGCTCATGGCCTGCAGGGTGGTGGCGAGGGTTTCCTGCTGGCGCGAAATGGCCTCCCGCTGGAGCTTTTCGAAGGCCTCTCGGTGGTGGCCCAGCCCCTGCTCGGTACGCTCGCGCAGGTCGCTCAGGCCGCGCTGCTGGGCCAGGCGCGCGGCAGCCAGGTCTTCGCGAAGGGTCTTGTGCTGCTGCTCGAAGCGCTGCACCAGGTCCATGCGCAAACCACCCAGCTCCTTGAGCAGGGCCTTCTCCACACCGCCGAGCTGTTCTCCAAGGAGTGCCTGGGTGGTCTGCAGGCCCTGCTGCAGGCTGGCGTGGGTGGTGCGGCTCTCCTGGCGGACATGGTCGGCGAGACGATCGGCCTGGATCAGCTGTTCTTCCCGCAACTCGTCCAGCTGGCCACCCAGCCAGCTGCGCAGCTCATGCCGGCCACGTCGCGCACTCCACCACTGCCAGGCCAGCAGGACGATGGCGATCAGGATGCCGCCCGCCAGAAAATAGGCAGGGTGGGCATCGAACAGGGCGATCAGTCGGGACCAGAGATTTTCCATGCACAGGGAATCCGTAACGATGGGATAGGGGCGGTACAATGCCGCTTTTCCAACCGCAAACGCTATCACAACCATGCGTGTTCATCTGCAGACCCTTGGCTGCCGACTCAACGAGGCCGAGTTGGAGTCCTGGGCAAGGGATTTTCGCCGCAATGGCATCGAGCCGACCAATGACATCGGCGAAGCCGATCTCGTAGTAGTCAACACCTGCGCGGTGACCCAGGAATCGGTGCGCAAGTCACGCAACCTGGTGCGTCGCGCCCATCGCGCCAACCCGCAGGCCAAGCTGGTGATGAGCGGATGTTATGCGGCATTGTCATCGGAGGCCGCCGCTGATGAGTTGGGCGTCGATCTGGTGGTGGGAAACCAGGACAAGGACCGGCTGGTGGAGATCGTACAGCGCGAACTGTCGCTGCCAGTGATGCCGCGTCTGGCCACCGAGCCGGGCGAGCTGGCCCTGATGCCACGCAGCCGACAGCGCGCTTTCGTCAAGGTGCAGGATGGCTGCCGTTACCGATGCGCCTATTGCGTGGTCACCCTGGCCCGGGGTGACGAGCGCAGCCGGCCGGTAAATGATGTGGTCGAAGAGATCCGGACTCTGGTGCAACAGGGCGTCAAGGAAGTGGTGCTCGCCGGCGTGCATCTGGGCGGCTACGGCAGCGACAATGGCAGCTCCCTGTTCGAACTGGTCGAGGCGGTGCTGGCGCACACGTCCCTTCCTCGGCTGCGCCTGGGCTCGCTGGAGCCCTGGGATCTGCCGGCCGATTTCTGGTCACTGTTCGAGAATTCGCGCCTGATGCCGCACCTGCACCTGCCGATGCAGTCGGGCGCCGACTCGGTTCTGCGGCGGATGTCGCGCCGTTGCCGCAGCGACGAATTTCTCCGGCTGGTGGCACAGGGCAGGGCATCGGTGCCGGATCTCCAGGTGACCACCGACATCATCGTCGGTTTCCCTGGCGAGACCGAGGAGGAGTGGCAACAGACCCTGGATTTCGTGCGCCAGGTGGGTTTTGCCCATGTCCACATCTTTGCCTTCTCGCCCCGCGAGGGGACCAAGGCAGCGGCCTTGCCGGATCAGGTACCGCGTGCCGTTCAGCGTGAGCGCAGCGCACAACTGCACGAGCAGGTGGCGAGGCAGCGAAGACAGATTCTCGAGGGGCAACGCGGGCGGCGTCATACGATATTGGTCGAGGATCGTTTCGACGGTCGAGGCGAAGGGCCAGCGATCTGGCGAGGCTATACCCCTAGTTTCCTCCGGGTGCAGGCCCCCGGTCCGGTCGGGCTAGACCTGGAAAACCGCCTGCGAGAGGTGGAAATCACGGGCATCGACGAAGACCGCCTGGAACTGATCGGTGTGTTGAAGGGCTAGACTGCCGGACGTGACGCTGTCCGACCTCCCCCGGTGCACACCAACGGAGTCGCGTGCCACAGGGAACGTCTCACTGACAGTATTTGCTCTCTTTTTCACGCAACTCGCGCACCTTGGCGTCGTGCTCTTCGGCAGTCATGCGCCGGTAACCGCCCTTGCCGTCGGCAATCAGCGGATTGATCTTGTAGCTCAGTTCGCGCAGGGCAGTGCGGGCATTCTCGCAGTTCTGGCGTAGCGCAGCGCGTTTAATGGCGCTGGACTTGGCCTTTTCTGCGGCCTCTTGGCGCTGCTTGCGCTGTGCTTCCAGCCGCTTCTTGAGCGCATCCAGCCTTTCTCGCGCTGCCTCGGTCGCCTGGCCGGACGTTGGGCGGGAGTGGATCGTCTCGCTCGGCGTGCCACC
>RFHJ01000263.1 GCA_003696905.1 Gammaproteobacteria bacterium
ATCTTCCGCCTCCACCGCCCCCGCCGCCTTGGATGATGATGCCGAGTCCGGCTCCCTTGGCCTTTACCGCCTATGGTGCACCGTTTCCTGGTGTCATGCCGCCCGGGTTTCGCCCGCCGTCCCCCGTCTACCCCTGGGCCCTGGATCGGCATCGAGGCTATACCGCGCGCTATCGTCGGGGAGCTTTGGGGCGAGAGCGAGTGGCCTTTCCCGACATCGCGCGTCCCTGGGTCAATGGCTACGCACCGCCTCGACCGGGTGCATTGCCTTTCGCGGCACCTTGGAATCCCTGGTCGAACGGACCCGGGGCAGTCCTCGGTTGGCGTCCTGAGACCTGGACCAACCCGTCACGAGTGGGAATGCCAGGCCTGAGTGGTATCGGGTTCCCCGTGGCGGGCATGTTTGGTGACGCCGGCTGCTTCTGGTGCGGTGGTTGACGCCGCAACCCAAGGACGACTTCCCTGAGAAGGTCGGAAGAATTCAGACCTTTGCGACTCGGGGGGCAGCCGTCAGAATCGATCGCCCGTTGGCGTTTGATTTTGAAGCCAGCCGCAAACCGCGTTTGCAGCACAGCGTAGCTTGATAAAGCCAGGGATGGCTTTTATCGGGGGTTCCCCGAAAACGAATGGTGGACCAACGATTCAGGAGCCACGCCGGTGGAGACCAGATAGAATTGGGGACGGATCAAGTGAGGAGCGAGGCATGATCACCATGATCGGCAGCCTCAAAGGAGGCTCGGGTAAGAGTACGGTCACGTTCAATCTGGCGATCTGGCTGGCATTGGCCGATGTGGACGTGGCGGTCCTGGATGCGGATCCACAGGCGACATTGAGCGATGTCCTGCAGGTGAGGCGCGAGGAGGGATTTCAACCCACGGTGCCGCGTCTGGCTGCCGATGCGCTGGGTGACGTCGATCGGTTGGCGGAGCACGACCAGCTATTGATCGATGTCGGTACTGCCTCCATGGCGAACCTCAAGCGCGCCATCGAGATTGCGGACAGGATTCTGGTGCCGGTTCCTCCGAGCCAGGCGGATATCTGGTCGACCCAGCGGTTCCTGCGGTTCGTCGCGGCGAACGCGGGGGAGAGGGAGGTCGAGGTGCTGGGCTTCATCAATCGCGCCGATACCCATCATGCGATTCGGGAGTCGGACGAGGCGGCCGCCGCGTTGGTCAGCCTTCCGGGCATCAAATATCTGAAGCCTCGGCTTGCCCAGCGCACGGCCTACCGGCGCTCCTTCAGCGAGGGCCTTGCCGTATTCGAACTGCAACCGCGAAGCAAGGGTGCGGCGGAGTGGAACGCCCTGGCAGCAGCGCTCTATCCGGATCTCTTGGGGTAAATGATGGGACGTTGGTTTAGTGAAGCAATCGAATGGCTCGTAACCCACCTCGTGGCACTGGGTTTCCTGCTCTTTTTCGTGGTGGCCGTCGTGTTTCGGGCAGACCTTTTCAGCTTTTTCATGAAGCAGCCCCCGCGAGGCGCGAGTGCTGAGGAAAAGGCGGTTGCCGAGGCACGCCTGGCGGCCGAGATCGCGGCGCGTAATGCGGCCCAGGCAAAGCGGGCTGCGGCGAACGGACATCTCTTTAGGCCACTGGAACCGACGGAGGTTGCGAAAGCCTCTGTAGAGGGGACGCCTGAGGAAAAACTGCCGGTCGCCACGGCCTCGCCGGCGAACGTGAGCGCGCAGACAGGCGCTGGAGGGAGGCAGGTGTCGAAGTCTCCTCGAGGGAGCGCAGGAATGCTCCGTCCGGTCGGCCCTCAGGAGCAGCGGGCGAACGAGCAGGATGGTGCCGAACTGGGCGAAGCCGAGGCGGATGCCCTGTTGGCGCAGGCCCGCGAGGCGTTTCGGACCAAGAACTGGGAACAGGCCGAGGCGCTCTATCGGCGTTACATTCGGGTGCGCCCCGACGACCCGGATGGCTTTGGCGAGTTGGGTAACGTCTTCCACGCACAGGGACGGGACAAGGAGGCGCGCGACGCCTATTTCGAGGCGGGGTTGCGGCTGAAGCTGGCGGGCGACCAGGATCGCCTGCGGCATTTGGTGGAATGGCTGAAAAACGCGGGTGACCCAAGGGCTCAGGTGCTGGCACGCTGACACGTTTTCGAGCCGGCGCAGGCAGCACGGGCCGAGGGTGGCGTGTGCCGCTTGCGCGGCAGGCCGTGCAACCCGCTCATTGGGCGAAGCTGCGAAGAATATCGGTGAAAACCATTTTTTAAGTGATTGTTTATCCGTGTTAGTGCGGATATGCCAGTCCCGTGTTAGTTTTGTTGGGTATTGAATTGCGCAAGGCATACCGATGACCGATCAAGAGAAGGAACAAAAAGCGGGAACGGCGTTTTCGCACGAAGACGAATATGCCCGCCTGTCGGAGGTGTTCGAGTCCAGCGCTCGTCGCTGGGAACTCATCATCTATCCGTCGCTGTTCGCTTTCATCGTGCTGGCAGTCTATGGCTTCTACCTGATCTACAACCTGCAGCGAGACGTTCACTATCTTGCCATCAGTGTGGATACCAACATGACCACACTGGCCGGCAACATGCAGGCCGTGGCCAAGAACATGGGGCAGCTGACGACCAATGTGCGCGCCATGACGGTGAGCCTGGATTCGATCGACCGGAAGGTGGGAACGCTGGAGCCCATGCTCACCAACATTCATTCGATGGATCAGTCGATTCGGTCGATCACCTACAACACGGGCGCCATGAATGCGGCCGTCCAGGGGCTCAATGTGAGCACCTATCGGATGAATCGTGACCTGGGACGCCCCATGCGCATGATGAAGGCCTTCATGCCCTGGTAGGTTTCCCGGACTGGCCTCTCAGCTCTCTTGCGGAGCGATGGAAGGTGTCGGCTCCTGCAGGAAATACCCTTGCACATAGTTGATGCCGATATTCCAGAGTGCCGCTAGCGTATTGGCATTTTCGATACATGTTGCCACGGTCCTGATATTCTGCCGCTGCAGCTCAGAGTTCAGCGCCTTCAGGCGGTGCCGACGGACATGGTCCGTGGCGAGGTCGGCCGAGAGCTCGGGCGTGAATCGCGCGATTTCGACACCATAGAGTGACAGTAGGGAGTAATCGCTGAAGTCTGGTGGAATCGCGTTACAGCTGATCTTGCAATTGATCTTGCGTAAATCCTCGGCGAGTCGGAGTAATGCCGGTGGGTGCTCTCGCAAAAGGGCGTAATCGAACTGGAAGTAGAGCCAGGCGCCCTTGGCGCGGAATTCTCTCAGACAGTCGCAGACCCACAGCAGCATCGAGTCGTCCAGCGCGCCTTCGCGGGACAGGGTGATATGGAAATTCACTTTCTTCCCCTGCGCGCGATGCTGCGCCAATTCGCGAATGGCCCGGCGAATGACCCAACGATCGATTTCGGCGAGTCTCTCGGCCTGGTCGGCATGACGGTAGAACCAGGCGGGTTCACGCTCGGTGCCTTCGGCGTCGAGTAGACGAACGTAGATGGCGTAGTCTTCCCGGGTATCCCCCTCCAGACTGACTATGGGCTGGTAGAGCAGGCGAAACTTGTCGTGCTCCAATGCCTCATCGATCAGGCTGACGATTTGGCTGTCGACGTCGTCGACTGCATCGGGGGATAGGCCGATGTCATTGAATACGCTGATCGGGTCGTCGTTGAAATCACGTTTCTGACGGGCATGGCGAGCCGCCCGCCGGCAGCGATGGATGATCTCATGGATGGAGAGATCTCTCGCGTGTTTCGTCGACATGACGCTGAGGCTGAACTCGGGTTCCTGGGCAAGGCCGCATTGCCGTCGCAGTTCTCCAGCCTGCAAGGCCCTCAGGCATTGCGCGGCGATTTCGTTTGGCGCAGTGCTGGTCTGCATGAAGGCAAGGAACTCGTGCTCACCGAAGCGCGAGAGCAAAGCATCTCCCAAGTGTTCTCCCAAAATCTGCGCGGATCGTTCCAGCAGCCGATCGGCTACCTCCATGCCCTCCTCGTCCGACAGATCGGGAAAGTTGTCGATACTCACGCCCAATAGCAGACCATTTGCAGGTATGCCCTCGCGCGTCTGAAGCGCCTCGAGCGATCGGAGAAAGGCATGGCGATGCAGCAGGGAAGTATGGGGATCCCGGTCGATCAGTTCATCGATTCTTGCCTGCAGAGCCTCAATGGGCTCGTTGGCTTGAATGACGACCTGTACACAGCCTTCTCCATTCACTTCGGCAGGAGAGAGCTCCATGTCCGCCCGAAAGGTGCTGCCGGTGCGATGGCGGAAGAGCACGTCTTCGGCCCTTTGGTCGTTGTGTCGCGCCTTCTTCAAGAATTTCTTGAGTCGGTCCCGATCCTCCGGGGCCACCAGGTCGATCATGGTCAGACCGGCCGCCTCATCGACGGCGAGGCCAAAGAGTTCACTGTAGACAGGATTGCACTGGATGTGGAGGCCTTCGTGGATATAGGCGATGGCATCGCGACTGCCGATGAAGAGTTTTCTGAAGCGGGCCTCGGCATTTTCCAGATTGGTCCGCGTCCGGGCGAGCTCCTCACGCAACAGCAGCGTCTGGTATTCGCGCTGGATCGCGAAGACGAGTCTGCCAATGGAGATCGAATGCAGCAGGTCGCGCAGTTCCATCTCGCGTGCAAATTCGGCCCACTGGGGAGGATTCTCGCTGAGCAGGATGATGGCCGCAGAGGGGTTTTCCGCACGGACCATCTCGATTGCTCGCTCGGCAGGCAAAATGGGAGAATCGGCGTTGACGGTGACCAGATCGGCGGGCTCGGTTTCCAGTAGCCGCATCAGACCCTCGGCCGTTTCGGTACTCTCCAGACGCACGGGCTGGCCGTGGTTTCGGAGTGCCGAGGCACAGCGAGCCGCCTCTTCCTGGGTACAGCCGATCATGAGCAATTCCAGCGGCGAATTGCCGTTGTCCAGGCTTTGGAAGACCGAGTCGGGATCGGCAGCCATCAGTTCGGCACCTCGATTAATGCTCGCCATGCGTGGCTAGCCTCTTCTCTGTCGACCGCGATTGGCGCTCCTACCCGCTTCAGAGTGTATTCCAGAGGCTGTCGAAATCAGTGTATCCGGGTTGCGCATCCTTTTCCTTTTGTTGATCGTCCTGATCCGGAAATTCTATGCCAAATCGGGCAAAGCCGCTGCTGAAATCGATCAATCGAGTGAGGCGCACGCGACGTTTCTGTGTGGGCAGCCTGTCAAGGAGGAGTTCCGTTCCGACAGGGTAGCTGGCGCTGCTGAGGAGGATGCTCGGTTCCTGTGTCTCGCTCTGCGTCTCATAGAGGTCGAGGACGAGGCAGGGGACGGATTCCACTTTCCTGCCCGAGGGTTTGGTGTCGTCCCTGGGCGCCAGGCTGGCGTTCATGGCGTCCACCTGGTTGGATAGGATCTGCACGCCGAGCTCCAGCTGTTCCTGGTCGATGCTGTGGAGCCAGCGGATCACGGCCACAGTGTAGCTTCCTCCTTCGCCACCACCGATTCCGAGCAATTCACCGACTTTTACCTTGGGGGGATGGCTGTCGCCGGGCCAGGGAATACAATAGCCCCCCGCACTTTCATTGAGTGTGGTTACCTCGAGTCCGCGGGGATCGGTCGGATCCAGTGTCTGGCTGTCTTGCCAATGGGGGGAAGCTGTGTCGTTGCCGGCCAGTTGGCTGAACACGGGTTCGGTATCGGCGGCCGGGTGACCGGGATCGTCTGGTGCCAATGAGAGTTGGCTGTCATCGATGACGCTCAACGGATCTACCCCCCGGGGCTCCGAGATGGCGGGCACATTGATATTGGGACTGGCCGTGACCCCGGTCAGGGGGGCGTTGCCGGCAGCCGGTGTGAGTCGATCTGTCTCGGGCAGCAGCGCCGCGTGAATGGGCCGCAGGCCGACCAGGACCCGTAACGAGAAATGGAGTCGGGTGCGGACGAATTGCCGCTCGGCTGGCATATGCCAGTTGCGGATCAGTTGTCGAAGCAACCCGCGTGGCAGGAGATTGCGGCCAATGGATTGCAGGGTGCCGCACCCATCGATTGGCGCCTGTTCGTATTCTTCATGCAGCTTGCGAATAAGGGGGCGGAGATCGAGGATCGCCACATACCTGCCTGCGATGGGCATGCGCAGGGCGTTGTGGACGGGCGCCTCGTCGCTGCCGAGTTTGACGTTGATGGCGCTTGCTGTGGGGATGTCATCATTGGACCCGAGGAAATGGGTGTGGCTGGTCCATTCTCTGGTCTTCGCGAAGGTGCTCTCCAGATGAGACTGACGGAGGCGGGAAGGGATCGTGGTGGCGAAGAGCATCAGGCCCTTGTAGATCTCTTCAATGGTACTGACCTGATCGTTTTCTTTCCCTTGCTTCATCTTCACGGGTACCCGGTGGATCTGGTTCTGCCTTGCGAAGGCAAAGATCGCGTTGGCCTGTTTCCAGAGCATTGCATCGGGCGAGCGATAGGCCAGGGTGGTTTGCAGGTAGACGCGGCTCAGATAATGCAGGGCATGATGTAGCGAGATCACCAGCAGCTTGCGATCGAAACGCTCGGCCCGTTCGGCGAGCATTCTTTCCACGATGATCTTGTACGAGGTGGCCAGCTCATTGTTCAGTTCGGTGGCCAGGATGGCGGTCTTCCATGCCTTCTTGGAAAGCGGGAAGCCGATATCGATATAGTGTCGGCGCAGGTTGTGGCATACGTATTCGACCGTGGGTCTAAAGAGTTCCACGACCTTCGCGCGGGTCACGTCCGGAATCTCGAACCGGTTGAAGCCAACCAGGGTGGTGTAGACCTGGCGTGCCGTCTCGCCAATATTGGCCAGGGGCAGGGAGGCGATCCACTCCGAGGTTTCACGGGGTTCCAGTAACATGGAATCGGCTGGCGCCGGTCCCTGTACCGGAACCACCAGACCCAGTCCTTCACTGGCTCCCTTTGTGGATCCCTTTTCTGTAGTGGCGTTTTTGTCCGTCATTTCCAAGCACCTTTCGTGCGCAGGACCGTACTGCCGATCACGATGCCAATAAGCCCATTTGATTCTGCTCCGTGAATCGACGCCTCAAGCGGTCAAGCCCGCGAGGCTCTCGAGGAAGCGCAGATCGATCCCCCAGTGAGGGAGATAACAATCGGGTTCCCCAGATCTTCCTTAACGGCACCCTTCCCTGTTGCTTGATTGTATACCTGCTGTGCACGAACGTTTCTGCGACAGGCATCGTTCAGCGGTGGACTGGCCGTTTTGCGGAATCGCCGGGCACTTCCCGCACCAGGCGGGGGAGCAGATAGCCGGGAAGCCGGGCGCGCATTGCCTCGTGCAACGCTATGGCGTTCGTCTCTGCAACCTCGAAATGGGCAGCCCCGGCGACCGGATCGAGGAGGTGGAGGTAGTAGGGAAGGATCCCGTGATCGAACAGGGCCTCGCTCAGGTGGCACAGGGTCTCGGCGGAATCGTTCACGCCCCGCAGCAACACGGACTGGTTGAGCAACGTGACACCGGCCGCGCGCAAGCGCCACAGTCCTGGTCGCAGGGCGTCGCTCAATTCGCGCGGATGATTGACATGGAGTACCAGACTGGTCGCGAATCGGCGGGTCGCCAACTGTTTCACGAGGTGCGGCGTGATGCGTTCCGGCAGGACCACCGGCAGTCGGGTATGAATGCGCAGCCGCTCGAGGTGGGGGATCGAGGCAAGGGCCTCGAGCAGTCGTTGCAATCGGCGATCCGAAAGGCTGAGCGGATCCCCACCGCTGAGGATCACCTCGCTTACGTCGGTCATGCCTCTCAATTGCTGCAGCATGGTTTCATGGTGACGGATGCTGTTGTCCTCGCCATAGGGATAGTGGCGACGAAAGCAGTAGCGACAGTGGATGGCGCAGGCGCCGGTGGTGATCAGCAGCGCACGGCCATGGTATTTGTGCACGATGCCGCTTCCCGCACGCGCGGCGAGGTCGCCCACCGGGTCGTTCACATAGCCTGGGGTGGGCCGGCATTCCGCGCCCAGTGGCAACACCTGACGCAGCAGGGCATCGTCCGGGTCACCGGGCCGGATCAGGCCGAGGTAGTGACGGGTGACCCGGAGGGGAAAGTCTCGTGCGGCGGCACGGGCTTCCGGCAACAGCGCCTTGGGCAGGTCGAGCAGTTCGATCAGGGCTTCAGGATCGCCGATCGCCTGGGCGAGTTCACGCTGCCAGCGGTCCGACTCCGCATCGAGGACGGTTGGGGTTATCATATCCGGCTGATTTTCTGTGTTTGCTGAGAGGAGCACATGGCTAGCTACAATACCAACGAATTCCGCGGTGGTCTCAAGCTGATGTTGGACGGGGATCCCTGCGTCATCATCGAGAACGAATTCGTGAAGCCGGGCAAGGGTCAGGCATTCAACCGCGTCAAGCTGCGTAATCTCAAGACCGGCAGGGTGCTGGAGAAGACCTTCAAGTCGGGTGAGTCGGTGGAGGCGGCGGATGTGCTCGAGCGGGATCTCGCCTATCTCTACAACGATGGCGAGTTCTGGTACTTCATGGACAACGAGACCTACGAACAATACCAGGCCGATGCCAATGCCATGGGTGAGGCTATCAAGTGGATCAAGGAGCAGGACGTCTGTAATGTGACCTTGTGGAACGGCCAGCCCATCGCCGTGGAGGCGCCCAATTTCGTGGTGCTCGAGATCACCGAGACCGACCCTGGCCTGAAGGGAGACACATCGGGTGGCGGTGGCAAGCCGGCGACCCTGGAAACTGGGGCCGTGGTGAGGGTGCCGCTGTTCGTTCAGACCGGCGAGAAGATCAAGGTGGACACCCGATCCGGCGAGTACGTGAGCCGGGCAAAGGAGGACTGAGCGCCATCGTGGATGGTGGCGACTGGCGGCCGGGTGCCACCCGAAAGGTTCTTGCGCGTCGCGCGCAGCTGCTGGCTGCCATTCGCGCCTTCTTTGCCGAACGGGACGTGCTCGAGGTGGAGACCCCCTTGCTCGGTGTCGCCTTCGGTACGGATCCGGCCATCGAGCCGCTGGAATCCC
>RFHJ01000031.1 GCA_003696905.1 Gammaproteobacteria bacterium
CAGCACCAAAGCCAACCCTCCGGTATGCTCGGAAACGACTCCGACCCCGGGGCAATGACTGTGAGTAGACCTGGTTTCCATGATCAGGGGTGTGGCCAAGAACTCATGGCAGTTAGAATACCTGCCTTCCGTCACTCCGGAGTTGCTCCATCATGTCCTTCCCCGCCGATTACCGAGCCCCAACCGACCTGCTACAGGACCGCGTGATTCTCGTCACCGGGGCCGGCGACGGTATCGGTCGGGCAGTGGCAAAGGCCTGCGCGAGCCACGGCGCCACCGTGGTCCTGCTGGGAAAGACCGTAGCCAAGCTGGAATCGGTGTACGACGAGATCGAGGCAGAGGGTGGTCCCCAGCCGGCCATCTATCCCATGAACCTCGAGGGGGCGACCCCTGCGGATCACGACCAGCTCGCCCTCACCCTCGAGGGCCAGCTGAGCCGACTCGACGGTCTGGTCCATTGCGCGGCCCTGCTGCCCTACCTTTCCCGCCTCAAGGACTATGAGGTCGAAGACTGGCTAAAGGTCCTGCAGGTCAACCTCAATGCCCCCTTCATGCTGACCCAGGCCCTGCTGCCCCTGCTCCAGCGTAGTCCGGAAGCTAGCGTGGTCTTCACAGGCGATCGCGTCGGCCTAGAAGCCAAACCTTTCTGGGGCGCCTATGGCGTGAGCAAGGCTGGCGTCGACGCCCTGGCCAGGATGTGGGCGGCCGAACTGGAGAGCACCACGGTACGGGTAAATCTGGTCGATCCGGGGCCGACACGGACCGCGCTGCGTAAGCGAGTCTATCCGGGCGAAGACAACAGCAGTCTCAAACTGCCGGAGTCCCTCGCACCGCTCTACCTGTGGCTACTCGGCTCGGACAGCCAGCCGGTCACGGGAGAATCCTTCGCCTGGCCGACCTGCTGAAATTCGGCGCGGGGTCGCGTCATCGCGATTCTCACCACTCTGAGAAGTGAGACGGGCGCCCTCCTCGAGTGGGCTCACGCCACGGCGACAGCCCGGCAGTGCACTACTGGACAGATTCGCCCCGCTGTGACAGGGTGGCCGGCAACGATCCGCACGAGAAACCGTCATGTACGACGAAGACGAACCCCGTTTCACCGATGATCTCGGTCGGCTTCTGCTGCGCCTCGGGCTGGGTGCGGTGATATTGCTGCATGGCATCGACAAGATACTCCACCCTGCCGCCATCGAATTCATTGCCCGGCATGTCCGCGCAGCAGGACTGCCGGAATTCGTGACCCATGGCGTCTACATCGGTGAGATCGTGGCGCCTCTGATGCTCATCTTCGGCGTCTTCTCCCGCCTTGGCGGTCTGCTCATCTCCATCAACATGGGTTTTGCCATCTACCTGGTCCATCGCAGCCAGTTGCTGCAGCTCACCGAGCACGGCGGCTGGCAGCTCGAACTTCAGGGTATGCTGCTGCTCTGCGGTCTGGTGATCGCGCTGCTCGGCGGCGGGCGACTTGCCCTGGTACGCGACTGATCACCATCACTCCATCAGGTCCACTTCGAAACCCCGGGCATGCAGCACATCAGTGCGGTGTTGCAGAAATCGCTGGAAGTTGGGCTGAAAACGATAGGCGCCACTGACCACATAGTCGATGGCTCCATGGGTGTGGAAGGTCCGCAGGTAGGCCTCGGTGCGGAAGACCTCCTGGCCACGGGTATCGAAGAACACCAGGCTCGGCGCAAACTGGATCCCCAGTTCCTTCGCCCACTGGTTGATCGGCATCTCCCGACCATCTGGCGTCTGCAGCTTTTCCTTCGACCACATGTCCACCACTGCGGTATCGAGATTGGTGAGCGCAATGGCCACCTCCTTGCGCTGCAGGATGTCATTGTGCAACTCGTCACACTCGCGGCAGACCCGCTGCTCGAAGAACACCACCAGAGGTCGATAACTGTCCTTGCGGTCGTCCTTGAGGCGCAACGGATGCGGCAAGGAGGCGGCCAGCTCGTGCAGCTTTCCGCTCGCCGGAAGCGGATTTCTCGCCGCATAGTAGCTGCGAAAGTCCTGATCCCTTTCATGGTGCCCTGCAACATAGTCGAGCGCGATGTCGAACTTGTGGGGTTCGAAATAGCCGTTGATGCGTAGTACCACCTTGCCGCGCTCGTCCAGCATCAGCAGGGTGGGCGTATACTGTACGCGAAGTGCCGCAGCGAATTGCTTCTCGGTGGTCTGACGCCCCGCCAGGTCGGTCACCTCGCGATCGCCCCACATGTTGATGGCGATTACATCGAAATGCTTACGCGTCTTCTGTGCAATGGCACGGTTGCCGAAGTTGTCGCGTAACAGTCTTGCGCAATAGGGACAACCGTCCTGGTAGAAGTAGAGCATCACCCGTTTGCCCGCCTCGGCAGCCTCCGCGATGTCCTCGCGGATGTCGAGAAAGGACTCCTTGAACCACGCTGGCTTCTCTTCATATCCGGGATTGACCATTCCCTCGGCGAGCGCCGGGGCTTTGGCTGCCAGCAACGGACCATTCGCCAAAAACAACAAAAGCGCAATCAACCAGTTCGAACGCATCATCCATTTCTCCAGCAACCGCCTATTCACAGCGAATAACCGAAAGATTAGACGCCCAGCTCCCTGTCGCCATTCCATCTGCCTATCGTGGTTGAACAGGACCACGTCATCTAACCACGTACGGAGCGGGCGTCTGCCCGAAAAAACGCCGTAGATACATCCCTGGCCGCTCCCGGCATCCTGCCTCCCATCCCTGTGCAGCATAGGCTCCACAGCGGCATCCCTGCCGCCGACGTTTTTCGCGCAGAGCCCGCTCCACTTTTCAATCTAAGTTACGAATTTAGATGACGCCGTCCCGCGTGGTTGAAGACGAAACCTTGACACAGGAACCAATTTCCCTTCCGGTGTCGAGGGATTGGCACTTAGTCTTTTAGTGCCTGCGGGTTGTGACGACATTTTAGCGTCACCGCAGAAGACATACCGTTACCCTATTGTTTACAAAGATATTTTTCTCCTGGCACGGGTTTCGCATAGTTACTCGTGACAATCATCGCCCAACGGGATATCGTAATGCACAGCACCAATCAGTCGACAGGCAGGTTTTCGGTGGTAGAGCCCCACCAGGTACACGGTTCCGTCGGACCCGCCGACCCTGAAACCCTGGGTCCACGGGTACTGGAGCTTGCCGGTATCTTGCAAACGACGCTGGAACTGGACCAGATGATCGCGCTGTTCGCCAAGAATATACAGGCGCAGCTGCAGATCGAAGGCCTGGAATACGAGAATACCGAACTCCAACAAAAATACCAGTTTGGGAGCACCGCCACCCATCGCGCCACCTATGATCTGGTGCTCGAGGAGCAGCGTCTCGGCGGCGTCCGCTTCTTCCGTGATCTCCCGTTCACCGGCAAGGAACTGCGTCAGCTCGAGAACCTGCTCTGCGCCCTGGTCTACCCGCTTCGCAATGCACTCAGCTATCTGTCGGCCCTGCAAATGGCCTCCCACGATCCGTTGACCGGGGTGCAGAACCGTCTGGCGCTGGAGGGCGCCCTGCAGCGGGAGGTCGACCTCGCCCATCGCCAGGCAGCGCCTCTGTCGATGCTGGTGATCGATGCCGATCACTTCAAGCGATTCAACGACACCTATGGTCATGCCTTCGGCGACGAGGTCCTGCGCGCACTCGCTGGCGCCCTCTCCGCAACGGTACGACGCAGCGACCTCCTGTTCCGCTATGGCGGGGAGGAGTTCGTTATCCTCGCCTCTCATACCAGTCGTGACGGCGCCGCCCTGCTGGCCGAGCGTCTGCGCCAGGCGGTGAACCAGATCACTACCATCAGCGGCCGCGACATCGCACTCAGCGTGAGCATCGGGGTTGCAGAACTGGCCGAAGGAGAGACCGCCGAGGAACTGTTCAAACGCGCCGACGATGCGGTCTACCAGGCCAAGGAAAAGGGCAGAAACTGCGTCGTGATCGCCTGACCAAGATGGATGAGCCGTTACCTCGCTATTCCACCTCGAGCCGGAGACAGTGTTCGCTCAGCCCGCACACAGCACAGTCGGCACGCTTGCGGCAGGCCCGCTTGGCATGCTCCACGATCAGGGCATGGTACTCCTTGAACAGCCGCACATCTGCCGGCAGCGCCTGCTCGAAGCCCTGACGCAGTACCTCATAGGGCTCGTCTCCACGCGCCAGGCCCTGACGGCGCAGCAGACGGCGGGTATAGGCGTCGATCACGAAGACCGGCCTGTCGAGGGCGAACAACAGGATGTCATCCGCGGTCTCCGGTCCCACGCCCTTCACCCCCAGCAATCCCTCGCGCGCTTGTGCGCATGACAGCGCCCGCAATCCTTGCAGGCCACCCATCTCGCTCAGATAACGGCACAGGTTCCTAAGGCGTTGCGCCTTGAGATTGTAATAGCCGGCGGGACGAATCAGCTCGGCCAGTCGAGCCACGTCCATCGCCAGGATGGCCTCGCAACCGAGTGCCTCGGCGGCCTTGAGCCGCTCCAGGGCCCGTTCCACATTGCTCCAGTTGGTGTTCTGGGTGAGTATCGCGCCCACCGCCACCTCGAACGGGGAGTCCGCTGGCCACCAGGACTGTGCCCCATAGAGCGCCAGCAGGTCCTCGTAGAGCGCCATGAGGCGGGCCCGTCCCGGAGAGAAATCCTCAGCCGTCCTCGTCATGACGTTTATCGCGTCTTCGCCTCCAGGGTGTGCCTTGGGCCTTGCCTCTCCGGAACCGTTGACCGGGCCGGAAAAGCGTCCCCCAGGGGCGATCGGGCTTCATTCCGACTGCCGCCAGCAACGCCTTGCGCTCGTTCTTGTCCAGCTCGCGCCACTGCCCCGCTCGCACCGCGCTGTCGAGAATGATGGGCCCATAACGCACCCGCTTCAGCCGCGACACCCGCGCACCCACGGCCTCCCAGAGGCGCCGCACCTCGCGCTTGCGGCCCTCCATGATCACCACGTGAAACCATCGGTTGATGCCTTCGCCGCCGGACTCTACCACGTCCTCGAAGCGGGCCGAGCCGTCCTCGAGGGTCACGCCGTTCACCAGTTGCCGCACCATCTCCTCGGTGACCTCGCCCTGTACCCGTACCGCGTATTCCCGGTCGATCCGATACTTGGGATGCATCAACCGATTGGCGAGTTCACCGTCGTTGGTCAACAGCAACAGCCCCGCACTGTTGATGTCCAGCCGACCCACCGCGATCCAGCGCCCCTGGGGCGGCCTGGGCAGGCGATCGAAGACGGTGGAACGGCCCTCGGGGTCGTGGCGCGTCACCATCTCGCCTTCCGGCTTGTTGTAGAGAATGACATACCGCTCACGGCCGGACAGGCGCTTGTCCGAGACCGGCCGGCCATCGACCTCGATGCGGTCCTCCCGCGTCGCACGGGTGCCGAGCCGGGCGGGTCTTCCGTTGACCGTGATGCGTCCCTCCTGGATCCACCGTTCGATCTCGCGTCGCGAGCCCAATCCGGCGTTGGCCAGCAGCTTTTGCAGCCGTTCGCCCGTCGCCTCAGCCATGGCCTTCCGCCTCGGCCTGCGTGGCGGGCGCCCCAACGTCCGCCTCATCGTCGCCTGCCGCGGCGGCCATCGGTTCAGCCTGTCGGTCGTTCCCCGTGCCATTGGCCGACGCCTGTGGAGCATCCGAGTCCCCGTCCGCGGTCTTCCGCTCTTCGTCTTCCGCAGCCGTTCCCTGGGCGGAGCTGTCGGCCGGCGCCTCCGCTCCCTCGAGCTCGAGTTCCCGATTGATCTCGTCCAGATCGCGGATCTCGGCCAGGCTGGGCAGCTCATCCAGGGACTTGAGATTGAAGTAATCGAGGAACTCCCGGGTGGTGCCATACAGCGCCGGCCTGCCTGGTACGTCGCGATGCCCCAGCACCCGGATCCATTCCCGTTCGATCAGGGTCTTGATGATGTTCGAACTGACCGACACGCCCCGAATGTCCTCGATCTCGCCGCGCGTGATGGGCTGGCGATAGGCGATCAGTGCAAGTGTCTCCAGCAGCGCGCGCGAATAACGCGGCGGCCGTTCGCTCCACAGCCGCGACACCCAGGGGGAAACCTCCTGGCGGACCTGAATACGCCAGCCACTGGCCACCTCTCGGATCTCGATCCCGCGGCCCTCGTAGTCGCGGGCGAGCGCTTCCAGGATCTCCCGCAGACGCTTCTTGTCGGGCTGTTCGTGCTCTTCGAACAAGGCCTGCATGCCATCCAGCGACAGGCTGCCACCGGCCGCCAGCAAGGCCGCCTCGATGATGTTCTTCAATGCCTCGGGTTCCGCCATCTCAGGTCCTCGCCTTCACATGGATGGGGGCAAAGCTGTCGGCCTGGACCAGCTCGATCAGCTGCTGCTTGATCAGCTCGAGGATCGCCATGAAGGTCACCACCACTCCCTGACGCCCCTCGCCCACGTCGAACAAATCGGTGAATTCGGTAAAGGTTTCGCCATGGACCCGTTCCAGCACCAGGCTCATGCGTTCCCTCAGCGAGAGGGGTTCACGCGTAATATGGTGGCTGCTGAACATGTCGGCGCGGTGCAGTACCTCCTTCAACGCGAGCAGCACCTCACGCAGGTCGATGTCGGGCGGCGCCTGCTCGACATGTTTGTGCGGTACTTCGACATTCACCGTAAAGACATCGCGACCTACCCGCGGCAACTCGTCGATGTCCTCCGCTGCCTGCTTGTAGCGTTCATATTCCTGCAGCCGGCGGATCAGCTCGGCGCGCGGATCCTCGCCCTCCTCGTCCTCCTCGGTCTGCACCCGCGGCAGCAGCATGCGCGACTTGATCTCTGCCAGCATCGCCGCCATCACCAGATATTCGGCGGCGAGCTCGAAGCGGAGATCACGCATCATCTCGATGTATTCGATGTACTGGCGTGTGATGTCCGAGATGGGAATATCGAGAATATCCAGATTCTGCCGCCGGATCAGATAGAGCAGCAGATCGAGCGGACCCTCGAAGGCATCGAGAAAGACCTCCAGCGCATCCGGCGGGATGTAGAGATCCTTCGGCAGGGTGTACTGGGGCTCGCCGGCAACCACCGCGAAGGGCATCTCCTCCTGCTGTGGCAACGTGCCCTGTGTGGGGTCCTCGGCCGTCTGGGTGGTCGATTCGCTCAATAGTCCAGCGACATCGCGTGTCGCACCTCGTCCATGGTCTCGCGTGCCACCTCGCGTGCGGCCTCGCAACCCTCGTTGATGATGTTCTCCACCACCTCCGGCTGATCCTGATACTCACGGGCGCGCTCCTGTATCGGGCGCAATTCGCCAAGCACGGAATCGATGATCGGTTGCTTGCACTCCAGGCAGCCGATACCCGCCGAGCGACAGCCCTCCTGCACCCAGGCCTGGGTCGCCTCATCCGAGTAGACCAGATGGAATTGCCACACCGGGCACTTCTCCGGGTCGCCTGGGTCGGTGCGCCGCACCCGCGCCGGGTCGGTCGGCATGGTTCTCAGCTGCTGTTCCACTTCCTCGGGAGGTGCGGCCAACGAGATGGTGTTCCCATAGGACTTGGACATCTTCTGACCGTCCAGGCCGGGCATGCGGGCCGCCTTGGTCAGCAGGGGCTGCGGCTCGGGCAGAATCACCTTGCCGCCACCCTCCAGATACCCGAACAACCGATCACGGTCGGCCACCCCGATGTTCTGCTGCGCCTCCAGCAGGGCGCGCGCCGCGGCCAGGGCCTCGTCGTCCCCCTTCTCCTGGTAGGCCTTACGGTAGCTCCTGAACAGCTTGGCGTTCTTCTTGCCCATCTTCTTGATGGCCGTCTCCGCCTTCTCCTCGAAGTCCGGCTCCCGACCATAGAGGTGGTTGAAGCGGCGCGCCACCTCGCGGGTCAGTTCCACATGTGCCACCTGGTCTTCGCCCACCGGCACCATGCCGGCGCGATAGACCAGGATGTCCGCCGACTGCAACAGCGGGTAGCCCAGGAACCCGTAGGTGGAGAGATCCTTTTCCTTGAGCTTTTCCTGCTGATCCTTGTAGGTCGGGACCCGTTCCAGCCAACCCAGCGGCGTGATCATGGAGAGCAGCAGATGCAGCTCGGCATGCTCCGGCACCCGCGACTGGATGAAGAGGGTGGCCTCCTTCGGATTGACGCCCGCCGCCAGCCAGTCGATCACCATGTCCCAGGTCGCCTGGGGAATCCCGGTGGGATCGTCGTAGTGGGTGGTCAGGGCGTGCCAGTCGGCAACGAAGAACAGGCACTGGTATTCGTGCTGCAGCTCCACCCAGTTCTTCAGCACACCGTGGTAGTGGCCCAGGTGCAACCGGCCGGTGGGGCGCATTCCCGATAGCACTCTGGCGTGTTGCGAAGCGACAGTGTTCAAGGCAATTCCTCTTGAATGAGAGACTCAGGCGAGGGCGACGCCCAACAACAGTTGGTGCAGGGAGGAGACCACCGGCAGAATCAGCGGTGTCAACCATCCACTGAACAGCAGGACCAGCAGGATGACCATGCCCCAGGGCTCGAGCCTGGCATAGCCATGCGCCAGCGACGGCGGCAACAGCGAGGCCAGGACCCGCCCTCCGTCCAGGGGCAGTATGGGCAACAGATTCAAGACCATGAGAAACAGATTGATCAGCACTCCGAAGGTGCCCGCCTGAAAGAGGAACAGGCCGATCACCGGAAACTCCCCTCCCACATGACGGGCGCTGGCGGCCACGCCGGCCCAGGCAACGGCCATCAGCAGATTCGCGCCGGGTCCGGCGGCGGCGACCAACCCCATGTCGCGACGCGGATGATGCAGGCGCCGTGCGTCCACCGGCACCGGCTTGGCGTAACCGAATATGAACCCCGGCCCTCCCCCCATGGAGGTCAGCACATAGAGCCCCAGCGGCAACAGGAGCGTGCCAAAGAGATCGATGTGTGGCAGGGGATTGAAGGTGATCCTCCCGAGTTGACGCGCAGTGGGATCGCCCAGCTTGTCCGCCACCCAGCCATGGGCCGCCTCGTGGACCGTCACGGCGAAGATCAACGGCAGCAGCATCACCGTCAGCTGCTGGATCAGGCTCATTTCGTGCATCGCGGGATTATACCGTCTCGAACAGCGAGACATCGCCCTTGCCCGCCCGTACCACCTGGGGCTGGTCGTCCTCGAAGGCGATCACGCTGGTGGGCTCATAGCCGCAGTAACCGCCATCGATGATCAGGTCCACCGCATGCCCGATGACATCCCGCATCTCGTAGGGGTCCATCAGGGGCATTTCCTCGCCGGGCAGCATCAGGGTACTGCTCAGCAGCGGCTCGCCCAATTCCTCGCACAACGCCAGGGCAATCCGGTTGTCCGGAATCCGGATGCCGATGGTCTTGCGCTTGGGATTCATCAATCGCTTCGGCACCTGCTTGGTGGCCGGCAGGATGAAGGTATAGGGGCCGGGTGTGAGGGTCTTGATCCAGCGGTGGGCCTGATTGCCCATCTTGGTGTAGGCCGACAGCTCGGAGAGGCTGCGTCCGACCAGGGTGAAGTTGTGCCGCTCGTCCAGGCGACGGATATCGCGGATCCGATCCAGGGCCCGCTTGTCGCCGATGTGACACCCCAGGGCATAGCTGGAATCGGTGGGATAGACGATGACACCGCCGTTGCGCACGATCTCCACGGCCTGGCGAATCAGGCGCGGCTGCGGATTGTCCGGATGGATCTGGAAGAACTGCGACATCGAACTCTCATGCAGACAGCTACGGGTTCAGGAGCCCTCTGCGAGCGCAGATGGGGTCTCGGCCGGCAGCCTCAAGGGCCAGTCGTGCCAGATGGGCCGCAGGCCCGCCGGTAACGGGGGAAGTCGCCCCAGCTCGATCCAGGGGTTCTCCGGGCCATGGTAGTCCGACCCGGCGGAGGCCAGGAGGCCCGCCTGTCGTGCGAGGTTGGCCATGGTCAGCACCTCGTCGCGATTGTGGCTGCCCGAGACCACCTCGATGCCCTCGCCACCCGCCTCGATGAACTCGGCCACCAGTCGCCGCAGCTTGCTGCGGGTGAAGCCATAGCGCGCCGGATGTGCGATCACCGCCTGTCCGCCCGCCGCACGGATCCAGCCCACCGCATCGCCCAGGGCGGCCCATTCGCCGGCCACATGCCCCGGCTTGCCGCGCACCAGGAAATGCTGGAATACCTGACGCACGCTCTCCGCGTGCCCCAGTGCCACCAGCGCCCGAGCGAAATGGGTACGGCCGATCAGGCGGCCATTGGAAAAGCCCTGGGCACGCTCGAACACCCCCGGGTAGCCCGCCTTTGCCAGGCGCCTCCCCATCTCCTCGGCGCGCCAGTCCCGAAATCGCCTCAGGCCCTTCAATCCCTCTTGCAATACGGCGTTGTCGTGGTCCACGCCCAGTCCCACGACATGGATGGTACGGCCACCCCAGCTGACCGATATCTCGACCCCTGGCACGAAGTACATTCCTTGCGATCGGGCCGCTATCGCCGCCTCCGGCAGCCCCTCCAGGGTATCGTGATCGGTCAGTGCCATCACCGCCACGCCGGCGGCACGCGCCCGCGCCATCAATGCGGACGGTGTCAGCGTCCCATCGGAGGCGGTGGAATGGGCATGCAAATCAGGAGAGGGATTCATCGGCCAATAATACCAGTCCGTGGGGACGTCCGCCCGTCCGGCCTGCTAAACTCCGGGCCATGAAGATTGCGCCGGTAGACATCGCCTATCTCTTCGAGCTATTTCGTGACCAGGCGGAGCCATTGCTGGAGCAGTGGCACGGTCGTCGGGTCCCCGAGCGGGAAGATCCCGCACGCCTGGTGATCGCCATGGGCGATCTGTGCAAGGTCCTGCGTGGTGTCGAGGCACACCGTTCGGGTGAATCGGAGCAATCCCCTCCGGAGCCGGCCGAAGTGGAGGCATTGGGCAATTTCGGGCTGCAGCTGTTGAACGACCTGAGTGAACTCGCCAATGAGGTAGAAATGCCCGAATGCGCACGCCAGCTCGAGAATCTCTGTCTGCCCCTGGGCGTCTGGATCGCCCGCCAGGACGCCGAGATCCGGCAGCTCGCGCCAGTGGTCAATGCGCTGGCCTGGTATGCCAACCAGACACAGTCGCCGGAGGATATGCGGGAGCTCTATGGCCTGGCCAGCGAGATAATGGATGCGGTCAGCCCGGCCATCATCGAGGGCGCCGGCGGCCCACTGCACCCCTGGCGCCTGTTGGTCATCAATCGTGCCATCATCGCCACCCGGACCCTGACACCGGAACTGATGGAACCCGCCTTCACCAGCGTGGTCGAACAGATGCCCGACGACGCCGCCCGCTTCTTCGAGGAGGGTATGCAACAGATGGACCGGGTGGGCTATCCGCAGCCGGTGCGCGAGGTCATGGGACGCTTTCACGCCCTGTTCAACGACGCACGCACCCTGCACTGAAGAAAACCGATATTCATGAAGATACTCAACGACTTTCTCCCCATCGTCCTGTTTTTCGTCTGCTACCAGCTGTACGACATCTATGTCGCCACCCAGGTCCTGATGGCTGTGATGGTATTGCAGCTCGGCATCATGAAGCTGCTGGGTCGGCCCATCGAAAAGATGCAGTGGGTCATTCTGGTGCTGGTATTGGCGTTTGGCGCCCTGACCCTGGGCCTGCATGATCCCCAGTTCATCATGTGGAAACCCACCATCGTGAACTGGCTGTTCGCCGCGGCCCTGTTGTTCAGTGAATGGTTCCTGGCCCGTGGCTTGCTGCGGCGCATGCTGGCGGTGGTGGGCGAGTTTCCAGACCAGGTGATCAGCCGCCTCAACTGGGCCTGGGTCATCTTTCTTACCCTGGAAGGGTTTCTCAACCTCTATGTGGCCTACAACTACTCCGAGGCCACCTGGGTCAACTTCAAGCTCTTCGGCCTGACCCTGCTGAGCGTGCTCTTCATGCTCGCTCAGGGCTTCTACATCGCCCGTCACATGCCCCAGGCCGCCGAGGTCGAAGCCGGCCGGGCGGGCGAGGACTGAGCATGCTGTTTGCCATCATCGCTACCGACGTGGAGGACAGCCTGAGCAAACGCCTGGCGGCGCGCCCGGCCCACATCCAACGCTTGCAGGCACTCAAGGCCGAGGGACGGCTGGTACTGGCCGGCCCCCATCCGGCCATCGAGGCGGAGGATCCCGGCGAGGCCGGCTTCACTGGCAGCCTGATCGTTGCGGAGTTCGACAGCCTGGCCGATGCCAGGGCCTGGGCCGATGCCGATCCCTATATGGATGCCGGCGTCTATGCAGACGTCGTCATCAAGCCCTTCAAGAAAGTGCTACCCTGAGGTATTCCATGAAGCTACGTCACCTGCTGTCCGCTCTGGTGCTGCTCCCCTTGCCCCTGCAGGCCGCCGACACCCCGTCCACCGGGGACCCATCTCCACAGAACGAACCCGCGCCGGAGATCGTGCCACTGGTCAGGGTCGGGGATTTCGACCTCACCAATCTGCACTTCTCGATCTTCGCCGCCCAACGTGGCGCCGACAGTGTCAACACGCCAGAGAAACAGGTGCGGCTGCTCAACGAGCTGGTCAACACCTTCATCGTTGCGAACTCTCCTCGCGGACGTGCCCTGGCCCAGGAACCGGAACTGAAGGCGGCGATGGAGGTGGCCAACGCACGACTGCTGGCCCAGGCGGTGATCGGCGATTACCTGAAACATGTCGAGGTCAGTGACGATGAGATCCAGAAGGCCTACCGGGAACGCTATGCCAATGCCGACAATCGCGAGTACAAGGCCCGCCATATCCTGGTGAAATCCGAACAGGCCGCCCGCGAACTGATCGCCAAGCTCGAGCAGGGGGCCGACTTCGACAAGCTGGCACGCGAGCACTCCACCGGTCCCTCCAAGAGCGTGGGCGGCGATCTCGGCTGGTTCACCCCCGATACCATGGTCAAGCCCTTTGCCGAGGCGGTCATGGCCCTGAAGGACGGTGAATATACCCGCGACCCTGTGCAGACACGCTTCGGCTGGCACGTCATCCTGCGGGAACAGTCTCGTCCGGTGCCGGTGCCCAAGCTGGACGACGTCAGGGGTGAACTGGTCAAGGAGATCAAGGAGGAAAAGCTGGCCGACTATATCCGCGGCATGCGCGCGCAGACCCTGGTCGAGGTGGTCGGCGGCCAGAAGAAGACCGACGAATAGCGGAGATTCGACCGGGATGTCACGGCTCGAGGCGCTCCAGGCCGACATCACCACTCTCTGCGTGGATGCCATCGTCAACGCCGCAAATCAGAGCCTGCTGGGTGGAGGGGGCGTGGATGGCGCCATCCACCGCGCCGCCGGCCCTCGTCTGCTCGAGGCCTGCCGCCCGCTGGGCGGCTGCCCCACGGGCGAGGCACGGATCACCCCCGGTTTCGATCTGCCGGCGCGTTGGGTGATTCATACGGTAGGGCCGGTATGGCGTGGTGGCAGCGCGGGCGAGCCCGACTTGCTGGCGGGCTGCTATCGACACAGCCTGCAGCTGGCGGACCTCCATCAGGTACAGGAAATCGCCTTCCCCGGCATCAGCACGGGCGCCTACGGCTATCCGCCAGAGCAGGCCGCACGGATCGCTGTGCGCACCGTGGAAGCCACACTGCCCCAGCTCCGCACCCCTTCACGGGTCATCTTTTGCTGCTTCTCGGCAGCCGACCTGGCGATCTACCACGACCTGCTGGCGGAAGACGACCAGCGCGCCTGATCGTCGTCGTTACGGATCCGGCCCCTCCTGGATCGCAGCCCGGGCCTCAGTCCCGCTCCTTCCCCGGCCTGGGGATACTGTCGATGGAGACGACCTCGGCGGCGGGCTTCTCATCGGCATAGTACGGCTTCTCCACCGGAATACCGGCGGCGTCCGCGAGCTCCCGCTCACGCGCAGAGATGAGTCCGAGGCAGGCACGAATGTCCTGAATGGTGTCGTCACTGAGGGGGTGTTTCATCGCCCGGCTGGGCGGAGTCGTGTCCTTGATGATCTGCGCCAGTACCTTGCGCATCACCATCAGGATCTCGCGTTCTTTCTTGCTCTCGTCACTCATGTGCCTGTCTCCGGTTGAGGCCGCGCAGAATACCGGATTCGGCCCCTGCGATTCCAGCATGGCGGCAGGGGATCCCGCACCACCGGCCCGATCCGAGCGAACGGGGACGGCTCGCGGATGCTCAGGATCCTCTTACCGACGTCAGGCACGCTCACTCGGAAAAGACATTCTCCACGTTGTAGCCTTCCTGTTCGAGGATGTGACGCAACCGCTTCAGGGCATCCATCTGAATCTGCCGCACCCGCTCCCGGGTTACACCGAGTTCCTTGGCCACCTGCTCCAGGGTCGCATTCTCGTAGCCATGCAGGCCGAAGCGCCGTTCCACCACCTCGCGCTGTTTGTCGTTCAGCCTGGCAAGCCAATCGTCCAGGTGGGCATGGATGTCGTCCGCCTGCAGGGAGGCAGTGGGATCGGACACCCTGTCGTCTGCAATGGTATCCAACAGCGGCTTGTCCGCATCCTTGCCATAAGGGGTATCCACCGAGGCCGTGCGCTCGTTGAGGCCCAGCAGCCGCTTCACTTCGTCGATCGGCTTGTCCAACAGGTCGGCGATCTCTTCCGCCGTGGGTTCGTGATCGAGCTGCTGGGCCAATTGCCGCGCCGCCCGCATATAGGCGTTGATCTCCTTCACCACGTGGATCGGCAGCCGGATGGTGCGGGTCTGGTTCATGATGGCCCGCTCGATCGTCTGCCGTATCCACCAGGTGGCGTAGGTGGAGAAGCGGAAGCCGCGCTCCGGATCGAACTTCTCCACCGCGCGGATCAGACCCAGATTGCCTTCCTCGATCAGATCGAGCAGGGCCAGGCCGCGGTTCATGTAGCGTCGGGCGATCTTGACGACCAGGCGCAGGTTACACTCGATCATCTTGCGCCGCGCCGCTTCGTCACCCTTCTGCGCAAGGCGTGCGTAGTGCACCTCTTCCTCGGCCGTGAGCAGCTTGGAAGCGCCGATTTCGTTCAGATACAGCCGCGTCGCGTCCAGCTGACTGTCCGGCACATCCCCCGCTTCGAAGGCCTTGTCCACCTCAGCCACATCCCCCGCTGCCACAGGGGGCACGGCGTCAGCGAGCTCCTCCACGTCCGGGGCAATGGCGGCTTCCGCCGGAGCCTGCGGGAGAGGATCTTCCTCTACCGATTCATCCACCTTCTTCGAGGCCATTCCGTATTCTCCTCCACCATCCCCGTCATCCGATACGCTGTCATCTCTTTGGCAGCAGCCTCATCGGATTGACCGGTTTGCCATCCCGCCTGATTTCGAAATGAAGCAGGGCTCGTCCATCATTCGACTTGCCCATTTCCGCGATTTCCTGCCCTCTCGTCACCGACTGCCCCTGGGTCACCAGCAGCCTCCGGTTGTGGCCATAGGCGCTCAGATACTTATCGTTATGCTTGATGATGATAAGCCGCCCATATCCGATCAGTCCACTGCCGCTGTAGACCACCTTGCCGGACTCTGCCGCACGTATCGGCTGGCCCGCCCGCCCGGCGATCTTGACCCCCTTGTGCAGGGGATCCCCCGGCTTCCAGGTGGCCACCACTCGCCCCGTCGTCGGCCAGCGCCAGTGAAGCGGACCAGAGGCCCGATGCTTGTGCTTGGAGGCGGATCTCTCCTGTGGACGGGACGCATGAGACGACTGCGCACCGCTCCGGGAGCCGCTCTTGTTCGACCTCGCGAGGCCCGGTTTTGTTCGAGAAGAAGATCCGACATTGTGTGGCGTACCCGCTCGCTTTCCCAACATCACCGGTTTCCTCTGAGCCTTTCCCAGCGGTTGGAGCCGAATCAGTTGTCCAGGATGGATGACATAGGGCGGGCGAATACCATTCCACCGCGCAAGCGAACGAAAATCGATGTTGCGCCGCCAGGCGATCGAATAGAGGGTGTCACCCTCGCG
>RFHJ01000264.1 GCA_003696905.1 Gammaproteobacteria bacterium
CGCAGGGTCAGCACCGGAATCTCCCGTTCATAGCGCCAGCGTTCCTCGCCCGTAGTGGCGTCGAGGCCTTGCACCTTCCCATCGATGGTACGAATCACGACCCGCTCTCCGCCGATGGCGGGTCTGGCCAGCACCTCGCTGCTCACGGCGGCGCGCCACTTCAATGAACCGTCGGCCTGGGACAGGGCGATCGCTTCGGCATCCAGTGTCCCGACCACGACCAGCCCCTCACCGGCACCCGGGCCGCCCGATATCGGGACCTGGAGATCCACCGACCATAGAACACGTCCCGTCGCCGCATCCACGGCCGCAACCTTGCCGTCCGCATCGGCCACATAGAGACGACCGCCCAGATAATAGGGCGCCAGGCGAAGGCGTTTGTCATCCGCCCCAGCGCCGGTATCGACGCTCCAAAGGGTTTCGGCCTTGACCCTGGAAACGATGTCCTGCAACTCCGCCGGGGGCTCGGTCTCTGCCGGAGAGATCCAGTCGGTCACCGTGGAACAGCCGCCGAGGAAGGTGGCCACCACTATCAGTACCAAAGGGATACAGCGTTTCACGCCGACTTGTCTCCTTTACCCAGCTGTTGCAGCTTCATGCGCAACAGCGCATTGTTCGGCGCCGCAAGCACCGCCCGACCATAGGCCTGGCGCGCGGCTGCCGGGTCTCCGCGCCGCACCGCCAGGTCGCCCTCCAACTCGGCCACCGCCGCAGGCATGAAGCCCTCACTGACCTTCTTCAAGCGCGCCTCGGCCTGGTCGAGTTTGCCGGCATCCAACAGCACCCGCGCCAGGCGAACGCGCGCCAGGTCCGCAATGACCGCATCGGGGGCATGGGCCTCGACCCATTCCAGGTCTCCCACCGCGGAATCCGGTTTGGCATCCTCGTAGGCCAGGCGCGCCATCTCGAAGGCCGCAAAACTCGCGTAGATGGAGCCATCGAACTCCCCCAGCAGCCGCTTGCCCGCCACCAACGCACCCTCGCGATTGCCGTTGGCGACCTGAATCAACAAGTTCTCGAACAGGCTGGAGGCCGCCTCACCCTGGGATTTCTGCCAGGCCTTCCAGCCCTGCCAGCCGAAAATGATGGCAAAGCCCAATACCACACCGACGACGACCGAGCGTCCATTGTCGCGCCACCAGTTCTTGAGTGCTTCGACCTGTTCATCTTCATTCAGATAGGCTGTCATGCGTCAATCCTTCCTTCTCGATTATCGAGGATAACGTCATCCAACTCCCACAAGGCCTTGATCACACTCCGGATCATGGAAGCCTTGCCGGGGGTTATTGATGCGGTTCGTGCCTCACCGCATCCTACACGGTACTCTTTAAGGAAACCCTGATAAAAGCCATCCTTGGCTTTATCAGGGTACGCTGCACCGCAAACGCGGTTTGCGGCTGGCTTCAAAATCAATCGCTTACAGCAATTGATTTTGGCGGCTCCTCCCTGAGCCGCGGAAGGTCTGAATTTTTCAGACCTTCCTTAACTCGGCCGGAGTCGGCTTCCGCTTCATCTGTCGAAAACATCCGAAAGATAATCGGCCAGTTCTACCAAGGGGATACTCTCCTGCGGCCGCTCCTCGCGCAGGAACTTGACACCCGCCTGGTTGTTTTCCAGTTCATCCTCGCCGAGCACCACCGCAAGCTGCGCGCCACTGCGGTCGGCACGCTTGAACTGTGCCTTGAAGCCACCGCCCCCGCAATGGGTCAGAATACGCAGCCGTGGCAAGGCGTCACGCAGGCGCTCGGCGAGCACGAGGCCCTCACGCTGCGCCCGCTCGCCCATGAGCACCAGATAGACGTCCGCCCGCCTGGCGTCCGGCAATCGTGCCTTGGCCTCGAGCAGCGCCATCAGGCGCTCGACACCCATGGCGAAACCGACGGCCGGCGTTGGCCGACCGCCCAGCTGGGCCACCAGACCATCATAGCGACCACCGGCGCAAACGGTACCTTGTGCACCCAACTCGTCGGTCACCCATTCGAACACGGTCAGGGAATAATAGTCGAGACCGCGCACCAGCCGGGGGTTGAGCACATGCGGAACGCCCATGGCGTCCAGCATCTCACGCAACTGCTCGAAGTGACGGCGTGAATCTTCACCAAGATAGGCCTCCAGCACCGGTGCTCCCTGCACCAGTTCGGCCATCTCGGGGTTCTTGGTGTCCAGGATGCGCAGCGGGTTGCTGCGCAGGCGTCGCCGACTGTCTTCATCCAGCCTTTCGGCGTGGGCGGAAAAATAACGCACCAGTTCTTCCCGGTAGCGTGCACGTTCCTCGCTGGTGCCCAAGGTATTCAGTTGCAGCTCCAGTCCTTCGATACCGAGTTCGCGCCAGAGACGTGCGGTCATGGCGATGATCTCGGCATCGATATCCGGCCCCGGCATCCCGAAGGTCTCGACACCGATCTGATGAAACTGGCGGTAGCGCCCCTTCTGCGGCCGTTCATGACGAAACATGGGCCCCTGATACCACAGACGCTGGGTCTGATTGTGCAACAGGCCGTGCTCCAGCGCCGCACGGACACATCCCGCCGTGCCCTCCGGACGCAGGGTCAGGCTGTCACCGTTACGGTCCTCGAAGGTGTACATCTCCTTCTCGACGATATCGGTGACCTCTCCAATGGAACGCTTGAAAAGTTCCGTAAACTCGACGATCGGCATGCGGATCTCCTGGTAGCCGTAGCGACCAAGGACATCGCGCACCCGATTTTCGAGGAACTGCCAGTGAGGGGTCTGGTCGGGCAGCACATCGTGCATGCCGCGGATTGCCTGGATGTTTTTTGCCATGTCTGATTCAAGTGACGACGCCCGCGACTCTCGCCGCGGGCGTCGTTGCGTTCACAGGGGTATCGCGGAAACTTCAGGGTTCGAGGGTAAAGCGTGCGACATTGCCACGCGTATGGACCGCCAGATCATAGGGCTTGCCGTCGATCGTCAATGCGACGCCCTTTGCGTTGCCCAGCACCAGGTTGTACGGTGGCTTGCCACCCAATGTTCTTTCGGTTCCCGCCTTCATGATCCCGACGAGCTTGAAGGTGCGGGTACTGTCACGTACATCGACCCAGCTGTTGCCGGTGAACCGCAGGGTGATGCGCGGCGGCGCAGTGACCGGCTCGACGGGGGCGGCCGGCTTCGTGGCCACCACCTCACTCACGGCGGGTTCCTCCGATTCTACCGGCTCCACCAGACTGCCGGTCGCTGCGGTGAGGACGGCCTCGGGGGAAGCCTGTTCATCAGGAGGAGCAGGCGCCGTCTCTTTCTCCGCCACAGAATCGCCCGGAGTCACCGTCGAGTCAGCGGACGAATCCGTCGATGGCGCTGCGGGAGGAAGCACAGGTGTCACCAGAGGCTCCTCGGCCGTGCTCTCCTGCGGCGCGGCGGGCGGCAA
>RFHJ01000265.1 GCA_003696905.1 Gammaproteobacteria bacterium
GCTGGCCGGTCTGCTCACTGAGCCATTCGCAATAGGCCTCGGCCTCGCCATGCCGGATGTTGATCACCGGATGCCGCCCTTGCGTGGTGATCAGATCGGACCGCCAGCGCCAATCGGTCGCACGGGTGAACTCGGCGAACTCTTCGGCGGTGACCGGATACACCCCTAGGGCAAAGGGTTCGGCGATCTGCTGGTAATGCACCGGGCCTTCACTGGGACGATGTCCAAATTCCTGCTCGGTCGACCCCATCTCGAACACACCGGCAGGGATCACCGTCAGCAAGGGCGTCGCCCCGCCCCCTGATGCGGTATCGCGAAAGCGGACCTCCAGTTCATGGGCGGCCGCGATCTCGGCCTGAAGGGCGCGCCGCGCCGGCTCGTCGAGCTCAGGGACGAAAGGCAGGGAGACGTTGGACGAGGAGAGGTTGCTGCGTGTCATGACATTGGGTTGGCGGCACGAAAATGGCCGCAAATTATCGCCCAGTGCGGCACCGACGCCAAATCCAGGGGCCATCGCGGTGACTGACCGACTGGACACCGGAACGCCGTCAATCGAAAAGGCCGTGCAGAAACCATCTCCCGTCGCGCCGGTCCCGAAACACCCACAGGCGCTCACCGGCCGGGTTCCGTGCCAGATAGTAGTCACGCGCCGCATCCTCTCCATCCCACCAGCCGCTCTCGATACGCTGGGAATGGCGCAGCAATTCCAGGGGACCGGCATGCTGGGGAACGCCATCTGCCGTCCTCAATGGTCGGGGGGGATGCAGCAGCCACAGCGGCAACCGTCCTCGCAGCAGGGGTTGTTCACCTCCCTCCTCCATCGGGGCAATCACCACCGCCCGTTCGGGCCGGTAGTCGGGCCGCCCCCGCAGGCCGCCGAGCCGCTGCTCCCCCAGACGGGTCGCCAGGCGCTCGAGAATGTCCCCTTCAGCCTCGGCGCCCGTCCCATTCAGCCAGTCTCCCGAACACTCGGCATAGGGCAGACAGTCATCGACCCGCAGGCCCAGACGGATCACCGGCGCGGCCAGCGTCACCCGCTCCAGGCGCTCGCGAAACCGTGCCAACAGATGTTCCGGATCGCGAGTGGGCCGTAACAGGCCCTGTTCGATCTCGTTCGGCGGCCTCTCCTCCCGATACTCCAGCCACCAGTGGAGCCGCTGGGTCGCAGCGCCCTGCCCGCGCAGGAAACCACACAGGGAAAGCAGCAGGCGCCGTGCCGGGAAGATCAGGGCGGCCCCGTTCTCGACCTCGGCCGGCAGCTCGATCGCCTGTTCGAAACGGGGCGGCGGCTGCCACGGCGGACGGGGATCGGGCGCTTCCCCCAACAGACGATCGAGCAGCTGCAACAGCCCGGGCCCCAGGCGGCGCGCCAGTTCCGCGCGTGGCAGGCCCAGGACGTCGCCGATGCTCCCAAGCCCGATGTCGTTCAGCAGGGCGCGAGCCTCCGCATCCCGCGTCAGACGCGCCAGGGGAATCCTCTCCAGCCGGGCCACCAGCGCCTCTCGCGTCGTCACCCGGCTGCCAGGAGCGACCCGCGCCAGCAGACCGGCCGCCGTCGGGTTGGGCGCCGTGGCCCAACGCCCGCTGTAACCCAGGAGAGGCAATTCGTCGAGAATTCGCTGTAACAGAGCATCGATGCCGCCGAACAGCCGCAGGCTGGCCCCGATCTCGAGCAACAGCAGGGAAGGCTCGAAGGTGATCAGTGAGCTGAACTGCCAGGCCCATTGGGCCAATGCCTGCAAGGCCTCTTCCTCGCGGGCCAGGTCCCGCGGCCAGCTTCGCAATTCCCCTGCCAGCGCCAGCGCGGCCTGCAGCGGCTGACCGGCACGGATGCCCAGTTTCCGCGCTGCCTCGTTGCATCGGAGGATGCAGATCTGTCCCCCCTGCCGTGCCGTGACCGCCAATGGGCCCTCCAGCGACTGGCCGCGCACGAACACTTCGAGCGGCAGATCCGGAAAATAGAGGCCGAGCCAGTGCATCGTATGGAAAAACCGCTAAAGGTGCTTCCGATTAAGGACAACAGGCCGATTCGGAAGGGTAGGGTTTCCAGCCGGATATCTCTCCGCAGGCCTCTGTCATTGGGAAACTCTGTGCGCTCTGTGTCCTCTGTGGTAGTTCTTTCGCCCTGTCACGCGACCCGAACGGTGCAATGACGTCCACCCCAGCCATGGCGCCGCTTGAGCACCTCCACGTCCATACCCAATGGCGAGGGCAGCAGACGCAGCCTCAGGGCCGCGGGAGAAGGCTGCGCAGCCACCCGCAGCGGCCGAAACAGTACGCCGATGCAATCACCCTGCTCCGCCGCCAGTTGCAAACGCCGGATCTGGGGGTCACGCAATGTCTGCGGCCAGAGCAGCACCATCGAACAACGTCCCGATTTCAGCAGCTGCTCGGCCGCCCAGAGCCGTTCCCGTGCATCCACCTCTCGCACCAGCAACAGCCGGTCGAGTGCCACGCCGGCCTGCACCAGCCCGGGCGCGAAGGGCAGATGAGGCGGCGCTACCCAGCCCAGCCAGCGCCCCTCCCGACTGAGCCGCGCCAACCCCGGCAACAACAGCGACAGCCCCAGTCGATGTCGACTGAGTAATTCACTCAGGGCCCCTTTGGGCCACCCGCCCCCGATACATTCATCCAGCACCGGCCAACCGCTGGATTCGACCGCATCCCCCTGCGGACGATCGTCCCGTCCTCGCCAGACCAGGCCCCGGTCCATTCCCTCTTCGAGCAGATTCTGGTACGCCTTCTCCGGCATCTTTCCACTGTCCCACACGCCTCTAGAAGAGAACCAATATAGAACATTCGGGACGAACCGGGAAGGCACCGTTTTGCAAAAGGATTCCCCCAGTTCACAGTCTCGCAGCGGGATCCGGGAAATTCCGGCGACCGCGTTCCTCTTTCCCGCAACGCCGCAGCGCCGGGGCTCAGCCCCAGAGATACCGCCGGATCAGGGATTCGGGAAAACCGCGATATTGCAGGAAGCGCGCCTGTTTCGACTGGCTGCGGGCATCCCGCGGCCGACCCTCTCCAAATCGATCCCGTGCCACCTGCCGCAGTTGCACCAACCATTCCTCGGTCGAAAGGTCCAGCCAGGCCTCGATCAACTCATCGGCCACGCCGTGCTCGCGCAGCTCGGCGCGAATGCGCAGCGGACCGAAGCCCTTGCGCATGCGGCTGCCGACATACTGCTCCACGAAACGTTCGTCTGAGAGCAGACCGCGGGCCTCGAGATCGTCCAACACCTGGGCGCACAACGCGCGATCGGCAAAGCGTCGTGCCAGTTTGGCCTCCAGTTCATGCCGGCTGTGCTCACGCTGGGCCAGCAACCGGATGGCAGCCGCCTCGATGTCGGAGGCGCCATCTCGCGGCGGCTCGGCCGGTGATGCGGAAGGGATCTCGAAGACCGGATCTTCCCGCATCGCCCGCTCAATCCTCGCTGGGCTTCTCTACCGCGGCCTCTTCGGTGCCGGCCGGCGGTGGGAACAACGCAGCCCGGATCTGGCGCTCCAGTTCCTGGGCCACCTCCGGGTTCTCCTTGAGGAAGTTGCGCACATTCTCGCGTCCCTGGCCGATCCGATTGCCGCCGTGGCTGTACCAGGCACCGGATTTCTCGATCAGCCCCATCGCCACGCCGAGTTCGATGATCTCTCCCTCACGGGAGATACCCTCGCCATACAGGATCTCGAAGGTCGCCTGTTTGAAGGGCGGCGCCACCTTGTTCTTGACCACCTTGACGCGGGTCTCGTTACCGACTACTTCGTCACCCTTCTTGATCGCGCCGATACGCCGAATGTCGAGGCGCACCGAGGCATAGAACTTGAGCGCATTACCGCCGGTGGTGGTCTCGGGCGATAGCGGGAACTGGGGTGAATGGGCCAATTCTTGTTCCTGACGATAGATCCTTGTTTTCCAGTATAGCCTCCCTCGCATGAGGCGGTCCATTTCCCTTCGAGTCGTTCCCATCCTTCCCTCTCTTTCCCTTGCCGCACGGGCGAACGCAGAGATGCCTGACCAAGGTATAGTCTGCAAAACGCTGAGGCATTTGGCCGAGAGCCGCCGAAAGACACAGGAGATTCGCAGATTCAGCGCGCTCTTTCGGCAAGCGCCCGAGGAGACACGCCACTCTCGGTGATACCTAGTTCTTTATCCGATCCTGCATTGCAGTTATCCTGTGGACCCAGGGAGCGAATTAATTCGCTCACCCACTATTCAAATCAATGGCCCGTCGCAAAAAGCAGGCAGAATGGAATGAATACAGCGTTTTGTTCTTCACCATACTCCACGACAATACGGGAGGTAAAATGATTATACTGTATTTGAGACGAGCGCTATTTGGAAGCCTTCTTCTGTCCAATTGCGCCCTAGCTAGCTTTTGGGGCGGCCCGAGCAACTACGACGAGTGCATGATGGAAAAGATGAAGGGTATGGATA
>RFHJ01000266.1 GCA_003696905.1 Gammaproteobacteria bacterium
CTAATATCCAAGCTGCAAATTCACTCAATCAACAGCGGGAGTTCTGATATGAACAAGAAGCTTATTGCAGCTGCTATCGCAGCCGTCGTGGCCGCTCCGGCCGCCGTGGCTGCCGATACCACTTTGTATGGAAAGGCGCACGTCGACATCCGGTCGACAGATGGCCTGGTTGGCGGTGCGACAAACGGTGACAATTACAGCGTGAACAGCAACGCCTCTCGCCTCGGCATCAAGGGGTCCGAGGATCTGGGCAATGGGCTGAAGGCCATCTTTAAATACGAGATGGCATACGACATTGATGGGGACGCCGCCAATGCTCCTATCTCGGGCGCCCGGAACGCCTATGTGGGTCTGAGCGGTGGCTTCGGCACCGTTCTGGCTGGTCGTCACGACACCCCGGCGAAGGTGGCCTTCTATGCCTCCGGTACCGAGCTCGTCGGCGATTCGGTCGTCGATATGAACGGTATCGCCAGTGGTGTTGGCGCGCCGAACACCTTCACCGAGGTTCGCGCTAGCAACGCCATTGCCTACATCACCCCGAATTTCTCCGGTTTCACTGCCGCAGTGGCGGTCGTGCCGGGTGAAAAGAATGGCACAAACAATACTAACCAGGCGGCCAACGGCCTGGCTGATGCCTATTCGATGGGCGTGCTGTATGCGGGCGGCGGTCTCAAGGCCGGGATCGGCTATGAGGTATTCACCAGCGACCTGAATGGTGGTGGCACCGCCAAGGATCAGAAGATGTGGCAGGCCGGCGGTAGTTATACCTTTGGTGATGTCATGGTCGGCGTGAACTATGAGAACATGTCCGACCGCGGTGGTGTTGCCGGCGTAGACAGCACCTCCTGGGCAGTGGTCGCCAAGGCAACCTTCGGCAACAACTACGTGGGCGCCAACTATGGCAGCTTCGACTGTGACGGTGACTGCTCGACGACTGGGGTTGGCGAGACTGCCGCAAACACTCGCGACGGAAGTGGTTTCGGTATCGCGATGGGTCACAAGTTCAGCAAGCGCACCCAGGTGTATGCCGCCTATCACAATGTCGACACCGATGCCAGCAGCGCGAACACGGCAGTTGCGGATACCAGCTCGTTCGCACTGGGCATGATCCACACCTTCTAATCGATTCGATTAGAGTTGTGATCGAAACGGGGCCTTCGGGCCCCGTTTTTCGTTGGTGCGCCCAGCATGGGCGCACCCCTGCGGGTGGAAGTCCCGCCACGAGCTGGTCACGGCGAGTGAAGTGAAGCGCAACTGCGGAAGGGTGACCGACCGTGGGGAGGAAGCGTGGAGCGTAAACCGCGAGCCGACGAACAGGAACCGGATACAAGGCACTGCCGAGCAGGGCGAGCGGGCCAATGACCGCGAAGCTCTCGTGACCAAGGCGAGGTGGTGTAGATCCGGCGGTTGTGCGGTGAAGGGGTGCGTACCTTACCTGGGGAGATCTCGCCTTGCGCCTGAAAGGGTGACGCCGGAAGGCGGCGCGAGAAGTCAGCAGAGGCCATAGTAGTGAAGAAGCCTGGGAAACCGGGTGGAGCGAAGGGCCGAACGGGAAGGAGGGTTTGACGACGGTGACATTCGACACGGCAAGGCATCAGAAGCCCGGGCGACCGGGGCGAACCGAACCGAAGGCAGGTGAAGCCCGCCCGAGGACGGGACGTGATGAAGCTGGGGCGGCATGTCACGGAGACGCAGACCCGGGGCAAGCCCTGCTGCGGCAGGTGCTTGCGAGAGAAAACCTGGTCCTGGCCTGGAGACGGGTCAAGGCCAACAAGGGTAGTGCCGGGGTGGATGGACTGTCGATCGAACAGACCGCCGAGTACCTGCGCACGGTCTGGCCCCGGATACGGGAAGAACTGATGTCAGGCCGCTACCGGCCTTCGCCGGTGCGCCGAGTGCAGATTCCCAAGCCCGGGGGCGGGGTGCGTGAGCTGGGGATCCCGACGGTGACCGACCGACTGATCCAGCAAGCCCTGCTGCAAGTGCTGCAACCGAGGATCGACCCAAGCTTCTCCGACCACAGCTACGGGTTCCGCCCAGGACGCCGGGCACATGGTGCCGTACTGGAAGCACGGTGCTACGTGCAAGAAGGCTACCGGGTGGTCGTCGATGTGGACCTGGAGAAGTTCTTCGACCGGGTCAACCACGACGTGCTCATAGAGCGCCTGTCGCGGCGGGTGGCGGACAAGGCGGTCCTGCGCCTGATCCGCCGTTACCTGCAGGCGGGCATCCTGAGCGATGGCGTAAAGGTAGAGCGGCACGAGGGGACGCCGCAAGGAGGCCCCCTCTCGCCGCTGCTGGCCAACGTGCTGCTGGACGAAGTGGACCGGGAACTGGAGCGGCGCGGCCATCGCTTCGTGCGCTATGCCGACGACTGCAACGTGTACGTGCGCAGTCGGAAGGCGGGCGAACGGGTCATGGCCGGTTTGCGCCGGCTCTACAAACGGTTGCACCTGAAGGTGAACGAGGCAAAGAGTGCGGTACGCAGCGCCTTCGGCAGCCGCTTTCTGGGGTTCGAGTTCTGGATGGCCCCGGGTGGCGAAGTCAAATGCGCGGTATCACGCAAGGCCCTCGCTGCCTACAAGCGACGCATTCGCCAGCTGACGCGCCGTACTCGCGGGCAAAGTCTGGAGGAAGTGGCCAAACGCCTGCGGCAATACGTGACCGGCTGGAAGGGATACTTTCAGTTGGCACAGACACCGAAGGTGTTCCGCCGCTTGGATGAATGGCTGCGCCACCGACTGCGCGCCTTGCAGCTCAAGCACTGGAAACGGGGCAAGACCATGTATCGGGAACTGAAGGCGTCGGGTGCTACCGACGAGGTCGCTCGGCGGATCGCGGCCAACAGCCGGCGATGGTGGCGCAACAGCCGCTATCTGCTGAACGCGGTGATGCCGATAGCTTTCTTTGACCGACTGGGCGTGCCTCGGCTCTCATGACCTCAACTTCCCGAACCGCCCGGTGCGGACCCGCATGCCGGGTGGTGTGGGAGGGGCTCGGTCAGGTAACCTGACCGCCCCTATCCCAATTGCGCCCCGCAGAAACGTAAACAGGGGGCAGACCCCAATTTCCGTTCTTTCGTTCCTCAGGCGATGCCCCATAATCCCCAGGGGTCGGAGTCGGTACTTGAGGGACCGGAGCCTATCCCCAGGGACCGGGAATACCGATTCCGACCCCCGATCCTGGGAGTGCCGACTCCGACCCCCGGATCCCGCCTCGGGCGACAGCGCACAAGAAACCCCACCTCCATCCCTGAAGGTGGGGTTACCGCCGGGCCATTGCCCCATCCTTGGGGATTGCATCCGTGCTTGCGAACATCCTGTCCGCCTTGGTCATCCCTGAACGGCGGAGCCATGATGCCGAAAAGGAGGGAGATCGTCTGTAGGGCAATC
>RFHJ01000267.1 GCA_003696905.1 Gammaproteobacteria bacterium
GACGCCGGTGCGGTCGGGTTGGTCGTGGCAGTAGTCGGCTCGCATGGCGGGATTTCCGGTTTACAAGGTGGGGATTGTATACCGGCGGCCGCAGGCAGTTCGCCGTCGTGCACGAGACTTCTATTGGATTGGGAGTCGCATATTCCGCCAATGCCCGGGGCTGCTTGCGCCCATTTCCCTTCCGAAGGCGGACTCAGCGCTCGCGGAAGGCGTTGTCGAGACCTCGGGTCACCGGCAGCATCAGGTAGTCGAGGATGGTCTTGGAGCCGGTCTTTATATCGGCCTCGACGGTCATGCCGGGAATGATGCGGAACCGCTGCGGGTCGTCGCCCACATAGTCCTTGTCCAGGGCGATCTCGGCCCGATAGTAGGGGTTACGTTTTTCGTCCAGGTAGGTGGAGGCAGAAATGCGCTGGACGGTCCCCTTGGCGCTGCCGACGCGGGATGGGTCATAGCTGTCGATCCTGACATCGGCCCGCTGCCCCAGGTGCACATGCCCGATCTCGGTGGGAGGAATGCGTGCCTCGACGATGAGTTCGTCGTCTACTGGTACCAGCTGCATGATCACCTGGCCCGGTTCCACCACGGCATTGATGCGCGTAATGGACAGACCCTGGACGATGCCATCCACCGGCGCCCTTACCTGGAGTCGCGCCGCCCGATCCTGTAATCGAACCAGGGTCTGTTCGACCTCGGCCAGTTGCGCGAGCACCTTGCCCGCCTCGATCTCGATGTCCTTCTTGAAACGGGTGTCGAGCTCTGCCCTCCGTTCCCTGGCCTCATCAAGCGCGGAGCGAGCGACGATGATGCCGTCGCGCACGGTACGCAATTCCCGTTGGGTCTCGGCGAGGCGGGTCTGGGTCGACAGCAGTTCGGTGCGGGCCACGAGCTGGTTGTTGACGCCCTTGGAGCGAATACGGACCTGCTCTTCCAGCAAGGCCAATTCCTTCTCGATGGCCTCTGCCTGCGCCTGCTGGCGTTTCAGTTCCGTCTCGCGCTGGTGGATCTGGGCATCCAGCACGGCGGCCTCGCTCTCATGGCTGGCCAGCTGGGCCTGGTAGATGGTCAGCTGTTTGCGCGCCAGCGCAGGGTAGGGGCTGCTATCCGGATCGATGTCGGGCTTCCTTCCCTCGACCATGGCCTCCAGTCGTTCGGCCTCCATTTGCAGCGAGGCCTTGCGTACGCGGGCCTGCTCCAGCTCGGACTGGGTGGCCGGCGGGGCGAACCGCAGCAGGAGCTGCCCCTTGCTGACGCGATCGCCGTCACGGACCAGGATCTCGCTGACGATGCCGCCCTCGAGATGCTGGATATCGTGAATGAGCCCCGCGGGCATCACTTCTCCCCTTGTCTTCGCGATCTCCGCCACCTCGGTCGTCCAGGCCCAGCCGACGGCGGCCACGAGAAGGGCCAGCGCCAGGAGAATGGCGCCCCGCACGATGGAAGACGGGCCCTGCTCCTCCAGCTGAATGGCCTGGGCAAGAAAACGTGCCCTGGCACGGGGTAAGCCTGCCAGTGCCTTGGAAGAGAGTGTGGTGCTGTTCTGGGTCATCTTGCAAACTCCAACATCTGGTTGGCGACCTCGTCGGCCGGGCCGGCAAGGCGGACGGTTCCCTGGTCCAGGAAGATCGCCTTGTCGGCAAGGCGGATGTGGCTCGGTCTGTGACTCACCATGATGATGGTGTGGCGGCCACGGAGACGCGCGAGCTGTTGCATGAAACGCTGGTCACTGGCTGCATCGAGGGATGCGCCCGGTTCGTCCATCAGTAGAATCCTTGCCGGGCTGACGAAGGCACGGGCCATGGCGATGCCACGTAGAAAACCGGGGGGGAGCTGGTCTACGCGGCTATCCCCGATTCGGGTATCGAAGCCGTCTGGCATGCGCAGAATGTCTTTCAGTACCCCGGCTTCTTCCGCTGCGGCACGCAGCTGCTCGTCGGTGGCAAGCGAGTTGTTCAGGCGCATGTTCTGGGCGATGGTGCCGTGGAACAGTCTGGTCTCCTGCGGGACATAGGCAATGGCTCGTCTCAGGTCCATCACATTGAGCTGGCGCAGGTCCATGCCATCGATGGTGATGGTCCCGGCCTGTGGATAGTACATGCCCGCGATCAGTTTCAGCAGGGTGGACTTGCCCGATCCGGTATTGCCGGTGATGGCGATAAGTTCCCCCGGTTCCACATCGAAACTGACCCCGAGCAGCACCGGATCCTGATCCGGGCCGTAGCGGAAGCTGACCCGGTCGAGCTGGATGCGACCTCGCAGGTCGTCCAGAATGAGTGCGGAATGGCTGTGCTGACGCTCACGGGAGAGACGCATCAGCTGATCTATCTGCTTCATCGACTTGAAGGTCTGATCCATCCGCGGATAGGCCAGGAACGCACTCTGCAAGGGGGAGAGAACCCGCCACACCAGGGCCATGGTGGCGATGAGGGCACCGATGGACAGTGTTCCTTCGATGACGCCCAGGGTGCCTGCGGCAATCGTTGCCACTCCTGCCAGGGTCATCAGTCCCTGGGTGACATGATGCAGCAGATTGTTGGCCAGAAAGGAGCGGTGGTTTGCCATCACGGCCTCGCCGGACAGCTCGCGGAAGCGTTCCCACCAGACAGACTCGCCTCCGATCGCCTTGATCTCGCGTCGACCCTGAAGCGTCTGCATGAGCATGCGCTGCTTGTCGTTGCGCGCCATGCCGGACCGGCGCATCAGGCTACCGATGTGGGGGAACCAGATGGCACCGATGACCCCGTAGATCAGGACCATGGCCAGGGGAATCAGGGCGATCCAGCCCGCGATCAGCGCAATCACACCAATGAACAACAGGGCGAAGGGCAGTTCCAACACGATGGCGGCATTGGGGCCGGTAAAGAAGTCTCTTACCGAGTCGAACTGCTTGAGGCGCGAGAGCTGGGCGGCGACGGTGGACCGCTCGGTGAACAGCGGAGGCAGGTAGAGGAGCTGACGGAAGGTCTCCACGCCGATGAGATAGTCGAGCCGCCCGGCAACGGAACCCAACAGCTTGGCGCGCAGATAACGCATGCCCAGGTCTGTTGCCATGAGGAGGCCAATGCCAGACAGCAGATAGGGCAAGGTATCGGGCGATTTGGCACCGATGACCTTGTCGTAGACCACCATGATGAACAGGGGCGTCAGCAGGGCGACCAGGTTGATCAGGAAGGTCATCCCCAAAAGGTGGACGATGAGTCCCCGGAAGCGCTGCAGCAACCCAAAGAACCAGCTGTCGTTGGCACCGTGTTGTACCGTGGTTCCGTGGGTGGCGTGAATGTCGGTAAAGACATAGGCAGTGCCCCTGAGGTGGCGGATATCGTTGACAGCTTCCAGTCGCCGCTCGGCGTCGAAATAGCGGATGCCCTCTTCGGTCGGTTCGAGCAGAACATAGACGGCGCCACCGTCGCTCACGAACAGGCAGGGATAGAGTTCCGGCTTGATGCACCCGATCCGGGTCTTCAGTGGTGAACTCTCATAGCCGAGCTCGACCAGAATATTGCGCAAGGCGACGAGATCGATGTCGTCCGTATAGTGGGGCAATGCCTCGATCAGCTGGCGGGCATAGTTGTGCCAGCCGAGTGCCTGCAACAACGGGAGCAGGGCCACCGCAAAGGGCGATTCGTATTCTCCGGAATCGGTACGGTGGTGCCGCAGGTCTTCGGCAAGTCGTTCGCTCAGTGGCAGCCTGGCGTCAGCAGTGATACTGGTCGCTGTCATGTCGTTTCTCTTTACGGCCTCATCCGGCGGCGCCGACTCGCCGGGTCGCTGACAAAGGGGGAGCGAACGATTCCGATTTTTCGCCGTTCGCTTGAGTCGCGTCATGTAGCTTGCCATCGCGCAGTATCAGCTGGCGATCGCACAGGCGCATGAACGAAGGACGGTGAGATACGATGACAAGGGTGTGGCGTCCTTTCAGTTGCTCCATAACTCGCTGCAGCTGTATGTCGTTCTTGATATCGAAGCTGGCGTTGGCGTCATCGAAGAGAATGAGTGGGGGTTTGCCCACCAGGGATCGCACGATGATGATCTTCTGCCGTACGCCCTCCGCCAGGTTGTCGGCGGCTGCGCCACCGATGCGTGTGTCGAGGCCTTCTGGCAGACGGGATAGGATCTTGTCCAGGCCCAGCATCCGTGACAACTCTATGGCCTGATCAATCGCCTCACCCTCGCGGTAGAGGGTCATGTTCTCCAGGATGGTGCCTTCGAAGAGGGTGCCGCTCTGCGGGACGATGCCTATCTGGGAACGGAGGTATTCGAGATCGTAGTCGCGAATATCATGCCCATCGAGTTTCACTTCACCCTGTTGCGGCTGGATGAAGCCGGCCAGGATGTTGATCAGCGTGCTCTTGCCCGCGCCATTGTCCCCGGTGATGGCGATCGCCTCGCCAGGGCGGATGGAAAGGGATAACCCCTGCAGCAGGGGCCGTTCCTGGCCCGGATAGCGGAAATGGATATCACGTAGTTCGACGGCGCCGCGAATGCCTCTTTCTGGCCTCAGTGTGCCACTGCGTTCCGTAGGCAGGGCGAACAGTTCCTGTAGTTTTCGGCGGGCGAGGCGGATCGACTGGAACTGTGTCCACAGCCCCATGGCCTTGAGACCCGGTTGCAGGGCACGGGTAGTGAGCATGGTGCCGGCAGCCAGTGCACCGATGCTCAACTGACCCTCGATGACCTCCAGGCTGCCCAGACCGACGAAGGCCACCGTGGCGAGCTGGGAAAAGCTGGCACCGATTCCCTGGACGATGCTGTTGATACGGCTGAGCTCATAGATGCCGGTGGCCGATTGGTGTTGCAGACGCTCATAGCGCCGGCACATCGGGGCCTCCATGGCCATCGACTTGATCGTATGAATGCCTCGCAGGATCTCGATCAAAAAGTTCTGGCGGCGGTCTTCCATCAAGGAACGGGACTCGAGCGCCTCGTGCAGGTGGCGCCCCGTCACCAGCGATGCAAAGAGAAACAGCAGAAGCAGTGTCAACGGCACCCATACCAGGGGCCCGGCAATCACCCAGACCAGTGCGAGGAAGATCACCACGAAGGGAAAGTCCATGATCAGCAACAGCGATTGCCCCGAGAAGAATTCTTGCATGCGTTCGAGCGCGTGCATGCGGTCCAGATAGAACCCCGCGGGCTTTTCCTCGAATGGCAGGCTTTCCGCATCCAGAATACGGTTCATCGCCTTGAGGCTCTCACGGTGGTCGAATCGGGCACCGTCCCAGCTGAGGATCTGAGAGCGGAAGATCTTCAAGGCGGTGTCGATGACGACGACCGCGACCATGCCGGCCATCAGAAAGGCAAAGGTCTCGATGGCCTGATGGGGAATGATCCGGTCATACAGCTGCAGGATCACCATGGGCAGCATCAGCGCCAGGAGATTGATCCCGAGCGAGGCGGCAAGGACCGATGGTCTTCGCCATCCGGTGGGCAGTCGTAACCGCTCGGCGTCGAAGAGTTGGTTCGTCTTGCGCATGCGTTTGGACCCTGGGTGGTGTGAGAACTCCCTGTTGGTCTGCTCCTTCATCGGCCACGGGAAGGGGATCTTTAGGCTGGGAATAGGTGCCCATCCTCGTTCTCGGTGCGATTCGTGGGGTTCGTCGTGTCCTATGACCGGTTCACGTCGTGGGAGGCGGTGAGGGAGGAGCTGCCTTGTTCACCCCGTGCAGGTCCCTTTTTCGTGGTCAGGGGGTTTGTTCATGGTTTCATGAAGGAAAATCATCGATTGGTAAAGAACCCGGTCTCGCGGACGCTTCCTGGTCATGGAATACCAGATTTCTCTTCCGTGAAGAGGTGCTGAGATGGCGAAAGAAACCGAAGACCGCCCGGGCAACAACCGCAGCGAGGCAACAGAGGATCTTTTCCTGCGCGATGGGGTGCGCGAGCCTGGCGACAAGCTGGGAGAGGGTGGAGCCGTCGGCGGTCACACGGGATACGAGGAAGAACTTTTCCTGCAGAACATCCATGAGGGTAGCGAAGGGGCGAGGCCTGTCGGGTTCGATCATTCACGACATGGAGATGCGCCGACCCCAGCCGAATCCGAGGATGTTGCGGAACGGCGCCCGGTAACGGAAGAAGCGGGCATCACCCCGCTGGAGTCGGTTACCCTCGTCACGGAGCCTGCGGGCGTAGACGAGCACGGCAGCGACTATCACCAAGGGGATTCGGTTCACGTACCGATCGATCCTGTCGAAGATGTCGACACTTTATCTCGCGAAATTCGGACGGAGAAAGACGGCGGAGTCGAGCCCTCGGGGGGGAACGCACAAACGGTTGCCCCTGCCGTTTCCGATCAGCTGGCCAGGACATCTGAGCCGGCGGGGGGTAACGAAAACGTCGAAGAGATCCATCCCCAGACGCAAGACCAGCCAGAGCTCCATGCCCCCACCGATATTCTGCTCAGTGAGAGTGCTGTAGCAGAGAACATGGAGGGAGGCGGTGTCGTTGCAACACTGGATGCAAACGATCTCGACGGCAATGAGACCTTCCATTTCTCTCTCGTGGACGATCCTTCCGGCCTGTTCGAAGTGGTCGGCAACGAACTGAGGCTCAAGGACGGTGCCAGCCTCGATTACGAGACGGCCGACCAGCATGAATTGACGCTACAGGTCACCGATCGTTCGGGGAACGTCTTTACGAAGACGGTCACGCTGGAGGTGTCCGACGTAAATGAGGCGCCTGTTGCCGGTCAGGACCTTTCTTTCGATGCAGCGGAGGGGCAACAAACACTGCAGGGGATGCTTTCGGCAACGGATCAAGATTCGGGTGACCAGGTGCATTTTGCTGTTGCCCAGGGAGTCGAATCACCGGCCGGCTTCACCCTCAACGAAGACGGTAGCTGGTCTTTCGATCCGACCAATGAGGCCTACGATCACCTGGCGGTCGGTGACAGCCAGGTTCTGACCATTCCGGTGGCCGTGACCGACAATCAGGGTGCCACCGATACGCAGCAGATCCAGATCACGGTGCAGGGTACCAACGACGGGCCAGTGGCGGGTGCGGATGTCACCGAGTCGGTGGAGGAAGGAGATTCCTCCATCTC
>RFHJ01000032.1 GCA_003696905.1 Gammaproteobacteria bacterium
CGGAAATTCGGGCGCGAAATAGACCGCATGCTGGCCGGTGCCGCTGCCAATCTCCAGCACCGATCGCACGGACTCGTCGAGGTACTCCCGCAACACCACCAGAATGGGCTCGCGGTTCTGCTCACAGGACGCGGCAAAGGGACGGTTCAGCGGCCGCAACACTTCTTGAACTTCCTGCCACTGCCACAGGGGCAGGGATCGTTGCGGCCGACCCGCGGACCCTCGCGGCGCTGGGTCCGGGGCTTGGGAATGTCGCCGTCCACGTAGTACCAACGACCATCCACCCGACGGAAGCGGCTGCGCTCGCGGTGCACCATGGGACGGCCCTGCTCATTGAAGTGCGCGATGAATTCGACCACGCCTTCCTCGTCTTCGGGTCCGCCCGCCTCGGTGGCGACCACCTCCAGCCCCTGCCATTCCGCCTCGGCGGCCCAGCGAGCGGTGGCATTGCGGTCCCAATCGCTACGGTGATCCGGATGCAGGGTCTCGCCCAAATAGTCCACCGCCCCGACCACGTACGCCGAGTAACGCGAGCGCATCAAGGCCTCGGCCGTCTCGGCCGGGCGCTCGCCGCCGATGACAGGACCGCAGCAGGAATCCCAGGCCTTGCCCGAGCCACAATGACAGTTCGACATCGCTCACCTTTCTCGTTTTTGGAAAGGGACGATTCTACTCTTATCGCGCCGCGATCAGGCGCTCAGCTCGATTGCTCCTCCGGCGACCAGGGCTGCAGCACCGGCCCCTGGTCGGGCGAGGCATCGATATGACAGCCGGGCGCCGTGGTGGCCTGGACCGGCGGGATCCTTCCGGAAGACAAGGCATCCAGGGCATCCTGCAACAGCCGCCGCATCGGCAGCGGCCGGGTGTAGCCGATGCCGTATTGGTCGTCCACGGCGCCGCGATAGACGAGGCGATGGTCTTCGTCCAGGACGAAGACGTCACCCGTGCTCTCCACACCCAGCACCTTGGCAAGCGCGTAGCCATTGCCCCGGACGAAGACCGCCGGGCCATCGAAGCCGCCAGCGTCTGCGGCAATCGCTTCCGCACCCAGCAGATCGTTGAGATAGAGCACGATGAAGTTGAAACCCCGTGGCTGATAGCGTCGCGCCAGTTCTGCCTGACGTGGCCCGTAGACCTGGGAGACCGGACATTCGGGATCTCGTACCAGGATGACCGTACCGCGGTCACCCCCGGCACCATGTAACGAGATATCGCCACCGAACACCGAACCCAGGCGCAAGTCGGGAATCGGCTTCCCAATCCCCGCCTCGGCCGGCGACAGCACCCTTGGACCGAGCCAGTCGGTGGGGATGCGGTCCTCCGGCGGCACGATGTGATCGGCCAATGCCGCCCCCGCCAGCAACAGCCCCGCGACAAACAACCGAGACAACAAGTTCATGTCGGCACTCCTGATCGGACTATTCTCCTTGAGGAGACCGGTCCAGAGCGCAAAACAATGCAATGCCATCGATGGCCCGGTCCCGGTATGCCGTTCGCGGCTGAAGCCGCTCCCACAAGGATAAGGCGTGTTTCTAGAGCCCTAGCTCTTGCCAGCGTTTGTCGATGCGCTTGACCGATACCGGATAGCGGGTCTTCACCTCCTGGGCGAACAGCGAGATCCGCAGTTCCTCCAGCATCCAACGGATCTCCTCCAGCCGCGGGTCGACCAGACCCTTCCGGCGTGCCTGGCGGTCGCGCTCGCGCCAGCGTTGTTGGATCCCGGCCATCTCGGCCATGGCGCGCACGTCCTTCGCCAGCCCACCGCTGCGCAGCCGGTCGATACGCCGTTCGATACCCGCCAGATAGCGGGGATACTGCTGCAGTTGCTCCGCGGGGATCTCCTGCAGAAAACCCTGGTAGACCAGCCCGTCGAGCTGCTCTTGCATGTCCGCTACGGGCTTGAGCCAGTTCAGCTGGTCCATGCCCCCCAGGGCCTTGCGGATGCGCTGATAGCCGCCGAGGATGTCGGCCACCAGTCCCGCCGTCCGCTCGAACACCTCGACCAGTCCCGCCCGCCCGGCCTCGTAACAGGCCTCGAAGGCGGCGCGATCACGGATCTGTTGCGTGTCACAGGTCGCCAGAAAGGCCCGGTCGAAGGCCAGGGCGAGGATCTGTTCCTCCAGCGAGGGCGCCCCACCCTTGGCCACGCCGCCGGGCGGTGGCGGCACCTTGGCATACTGCAGGCGCAGCTGCTGCAGGTTGGGGATGCGTTTCTTCAGATCCCGCACCGTAGAGGCCATGCGCAACATCAGCAGCCGCCGCACCCCGGCATGGTGGGCCTGTTTGGCACGCGCCTGGGAGTCGAGGCAGCGCAGCGCCACGCTATCGCCCTCGTCCACCAGCGCCGGCCAGAGGGTCAGTTGCATATTGCCGGCCGCACGCTCGATCCGCTCCGGCAGCGCCTCCAGGTCCCAGTCGCGCAATCCCTCCCGCTCCAGGGCGTCGCCCACCGGCACCGCACCCGCCCCCTGCTGCGCCAAATCGCCGTATTCCTTTTGCAGCGCGAGCAGATCGCGCGAGACCGCGACGGTCTCCATGCCGTCGGCGCTGACCAGGCGGATGCGCATCCGCAGGTAGGGATCGAGACGCTCCTCATGCCACTGGTCCTCCGGGATCTGGACGCCGGTGAGCTGGCGCAGCGCCGCGGCCAGCGCCTGGCGCAGGGGGGCCTCGCCCGGCTGCATCAGGGCGCGGGCACGGCGCGCAAAATCGGGCGCCGGCACGAACTGGCGGCGCAATTGCTTGGGCAGGCCCTTGATCATCGCCACCAGCTTTTCTTCCAGCAGGCCGGGCACCAGCCAGTCGACCATCCCCTCGCTCACCTGATTGAGCAGCGGGAGCGGCAGATGCAGGGTCACCCCGTCCGCCTCGCTGCCCGGCTCGAAGTGATAGCTCAGCGGCAGACGCGCCCCGTGCAGCTCCAGGGCATCGGGGAACTGGGCCTCGTCCAGCCCCGCCGGCCGGCGCTGGATATCCTCGCGACGCATGAACAGCGTCTTCTTGTCCTTCTGCTTGCGCAGCCACTGCTCCAGCTGCGCGGTGCTGTAGATGCCGGCCGGGATGCGCCGGTCATAGAAGGCATAGATCGCCTCCTCGTCCACCAGGATGTCACGCCGCCGCGCCTTGGCCTCCTCCTCGTGGAGCTGGGCGATCAGCTGCCGGTTGTGCCGCCAGAAGGGGGCGCGGGTGTGGATCTCTCCCTCGACCAGACCGAAGCGGATGAAGATCTCACGCGACACCTCCGGGTCGATCGGCCCGTAGTTGACCCGCCGGCGCGGCACGATGGGCAGGCCATAGAGCGTGACCTTCTCATAGGCGCCCACCTGCCCCCGCCGCGCCTGCCAGTGGGGCTCGGAATAGTGGTGCTTGACCAGGTGACCGGCGAGCCGCTCTACCCATTCGGGCTGGATCTGCGCCACCGTCCGGGCATAGAGTTTGGTAGTTTCCACCAGCTCGGCCGCCACCACCCATTTCGGCCGTGCCGCGAATTGGCTGGAACCGGGAAAGATATGAAAACGGGTGTTGCGCGCGCCGAGATAGTCCCGCTCCTTGCCCTGGCTACGATGACCGATATGGCTGAGCAGCCCGCTCAGCAGGGCCTGGTGGATCACCTCGTAGCTGGCCGGCTCGCTGTTGTCGCGATAGCCCATCTCGTGCAGCTGCTCGCGCAACTGATGCCAGACGTCCTCCCACTCACGCACCCGCAGCGGCGAGATGAAATGCTCGCGGCACAGGCGCTCGAATTTGCGCCGGGTCAGATGGCGCTTTTTCTCCCGCAGAAAGTCCCACAGCTTGAGTATCCCCATGAAGTCGGAGCGCTCGTCGGCGAACAGGGCATGGGCCTCGTCCGCCTGCTGTTGCCTGTCCATGGGGCGGTCGCGCGGATCCTGCACCGACAGGGCGGCGCCGATCACCAGCAATTCACGCAGGCAGCCGGTGTGCGCCGCCTCCAGCAGCATGCGTCCGATGCGCGGGTCGATGGGCAGGCGCGCCAGCTTCTTCCCCAGCTGAGTCACCTTGCGCAGCCCGTCCACCGCGCCGATCTCGTGCAGCACCCGGTAGCCGTCCTTGATCAGGCGGCTGTCCGGCGGATCGACGAAGGGAAAACGGTCGATGTCGCCGAAGCCCAGCAGCTTCATCTGCAGGATCACCGCCGCCAGGTTGGTGCGCTGGATCTCCGGCTCGGTGAAGCGCGGTCGCGACCGGAAGTCCTCTTCCGAGTAGAGGCGGATGCAGATGCCCGCCGCCACCCGGCCGCAACGCCCCTTGCGCTGGTCCGCGCTCGCCTGGGAGATCGGCTCCACCGGCAGCCGCTGGATCTTCGAACGGGCACTGTAGCGGCTGATGCGCGCGGTGCCGGTATCGATCACATAGCGGATGCCCGGCACCGTCAGCGAGGTCTCGGCCACATTGGTCGCCAGGACGATGCGCCGCGCATTGCCCGGGTGGAAGATGCGCGCCTGCTCGGCCGGGCTCTGCCGGGCGTACAGCGGCAGGATCTCGGTCGAGGGCGGATGGTGCTTGCGCAGCGTCTCGGCCGCCTCGCGGATCTCGCGCTCGCCGGGGAAGAAGATCAGGATGTCCCCCGGTCCCTCGGCCGCCAGCTCGTCCACCGCCTCGACGATGCCCTGTTGCAGATCGATGCCGCCGCTCTCCTCGTCCTCCGGCGGCGGCCGGTAGCGCACCTCCACCGGATAGGTGCGACCGGAGACCTCGATCACCGGGGCATCGTCGAAATGTCTGGAGAAGCGCTGTGGGTCGATGGTCGCCGAGGTGACGATCACCTTCAGATCGGGCCGCTTGGGCAGCAGCTGTTTCAGATAGCCGAGCAGAAAATCGATATTGAGGCTGCGCTCGTGGGCCTCGTCGATGATCAGGGTGTCGTATTCGTTGAGGTAGCGGTCGCGCTGGATCTCCGCCAGCAGCATGCCGTCGGTCATCAGCTTGACATGGGTGATCTCATTCACCCGGTCGGCGAAGCGCACCTTGAAGCCCACGCTATGGCCGACCTCCTGGCCCAGTTCCTCGGCGATCCGCCGCGCCAGGGTCCGGGCGGCGATGCGCCGTGGCTGGGTATGACCGATGCGCCCCGCCACGCCCCGGCCGAGGGAGAGGCAGATCTTGGGCAGCTGGGTCGACTTGCCCGAGCCGGTCTCGCCGCACAGCACCACCGCCTGGTGCCGTTCTATCGCATCGCGTACCTCCTCGAGCCGCTCGACGATCGGCAGTCCCTGGGGAAAGCCGACCTCCGGCAACGCCTCCCGCCGTCGGACGAACAGGGCACGTGAGCGCGCCAGGCGCTGCTCGAAACGCAGGCGCAGTTCCTCCGAGGCGGGGTCGCGCTCGCAGGCCGCCGCCATGCGCCGCAGGGCATGCCGGTCACGGATCAGGCAATCCTCGAATGATGGTCTGGACAAGGGAAATAAAAAATCGGGAAGGTCAGAGATCTTTACGGACTTGACACCATTCGCCTACCCAATCCGCGGGAACGGGAAGGTCGCTTCAAACGCTCGAGTCCGAGGAACTCCTGACGGTGTGACAACAAGCTCAACTCAAGGTTGCATTGTACTGCCTCGGTCCGCTCCTGTTCGACCGGCAACGACAGGCCGGCAGGGATGGCTCTCTTCGCCGAGGTCGTCCGGTAATGCTGA
>RFHJ01000268.1 GCA_003696905.1 Gammaproteobacteria bacterium
ATCCTGCTCAAGGAAGTCGGGGGACAGGATGACCTCTTTACGCGGCTCTTGTCGGATCATCCGATTTCAAAGGAGCGGGTGGCGGCGGCGAAGGCCTTGCTCTCGCAGCTCCCGGCTGGTGGGGAGGATGGACGCGAGCGCTATCATCGGCGGCTGGCCGCCCTGTTCCGCGATGCACCGGCATATGAGGCCTATGACAAGGCGCGCAAGGCATACGATAAGGGCGACTTGACCAGGGCGCGTACATTGGTGGACAAGGCGATCGAGATCCAGCCCAGGGAGGCGGTGTTTCATGTGCTCAAGGGAGACATCTATCAAAAGCGCTATCTTGAGGATAAGGCGTTGGCCGAGTACAAGGAGGCGGCCCGCCTGAACCCCGGTTATTACCAGCCGCATCTGAAGCTCGGATTGCTGCTCGACTCTCTTGGACGTCAGGGACAGGCGCGGATTGCGCTGGAAAACAGTTTGAAGCTGTTGAAGACGGCCGCGGCGTTACATCGACTGGGCCGCTATGCGCTGAACGATGGTGACTACGCCACAGCAAAGAATTATTTCAAACAGGCGGCAGAGAGCGACAGTAAAGAGGGGAGAGCGGCATTTGTCGATTTGCTGCGGATCGATCTACCGGAGAACGCCGCGGCCTACCTGGATGCCGGCCTCGGCCTGAACAAGAACGGTCAGGTACAGATTACCATTCAGAACAACACACCATTTCCGATTGGCAACGTCGTGGTGGTAGTGGAAACGCCCACCGGCGGCGAGCGCATCCGGCTGGGCGGCGTGACGCAGCCAAACAGCGAAAGCATCTATACCGCTCAAGCCCGGTGGACGCGGGAGCAGGTGAATGCGGCCTCCGTTCGTGTGGTCTCGGCTCGTCTGGCGGCGGCGGGGATCGATGATGTGCAATGAAGGGATTGCACGATGAGGAGATCAAACGTCACTCAATGGCTGTTTCTAGTCTTGGCCGGGATGTTGCTGTTTCCGTTCAACGCTCAAGCCAAGGACGATTTTTCTCCTGCCATCCATCGTATTAGAACGGCAACCCAGATTCTGACTCATCTTCGCTCGCTTGACCGCGGAATCTCCGGCCCCTGTCTGGATCACTACTGCGCCAGGATCGATCCCATTCGTGGGGAATTGGCAAGACTCAAGATCCAGCTCGACAAGGCCATCGCCCAGACGCAAGGCATCCTGGTCTGGACGAATGGGATGACCGGATACAACAGCGATGCGGAATATGAGCAGTACTACCGCAACAAAATCAAGCTATACGACAAGAACAGCAAATCGGCGGTCGGCAAATTGTATGCCTGGTTCATGGGTTTTCTGGATATACCACCGGAGATGGGGCGTGGGGAGCGCATGGAAATGGGCCTGGATTTTTCCAATGCGCTGCTGGATTTCTCCGACATCGTTACGGGCGATCTGAGCAAACTCGCAGGCGCCATGAGCAAGGCGCTCCGGGAGAGTGGCGCCGATGTATTCGTCGGCAATATGGTTGGCGGCGCCGTCACAGGCGGTGCCGGTGACTATGGCGTTTTCCGCCAGGTGGATATCGATGGAAAAACGAAAGCAAATGTGGCCAAGGTATCCCGCGAGGCATTACAAGGAGCGATCAAGGGCGCCATTGGCCCCCTGATCACTGCCGCTTTCCGTAAGACCGGAATCAGCGATGAAAGCGTGCTGGGCGAGGTGAGCCGGGAAACCATCAATCAGGCGGCAGGGCTTCTCGTGGACAAGTACCTGGCGGAGACCGGGACGACGCTGAAGGAGCTCGTCAACCCCTACGTGGTTGGCGGCATGATCGTGAAGGCCGCCGGCGCGGCCATTGCCCGGCAGCAGATAAGCAAGCTCAACGATCGCCTGGCCAAACTCTATGGAACCATGCAGGACTTCGAAAGGAGACGTCTGTTTTTCGCCTCGCAATGGGTTCTGCACAGTCGCGCCCAAAAAAGGCTCAAGGAGGCACGATCCCTGGTGCTGTCCCTGCTTGAGCGTACGACGAAGGCGGTCTGCACCAAACTCTCGGCGCTGCCGACCGACTTGAATGCCAAGTACCCGATTCCAGACTGGAAGCAGAACGAGACGCCGGATCCCGATCCGATGCTCGAGGAGGCACAACGCATCGTCGAAGAATTGATCGCGGTATCGCCCGGCATCGGGCGCTGCTGGATAGGCGGCAAGGTGGTGGACGAGCGGCAGAAGCCCGTACCAGGCGCACGCGTCATGCTGGACCTGGGAGGCAAGCAATATGTTTCCCGCAGCGGCCCACAGGGCGGGTACCGTTTCTGGATAGCGAAGACCTACCCCCTGCCGCTCGCGGTTTCCCTGACCGCCAAAAAGAAGGGCTATGCCACGGGCTCGACCACGGTCATCCAGCGTGAGTTCGAGCATGCCGACATACGGTTGATGGAATATTCGGAGAACGTCGTCGATATCGCCCCGGAAGTGCATCATTTGGGTGATGGCTACTACAAAGGGGCCATCAACTCGCAGTTTCAGCGGCCGGATGCGGAGGGCGTTTCGCTGAAGAAAGACTTCACCGTCCAGGAGTCGGTGTTGTTCGATCCGCACCGGCAGCCCTTCCTCGTCATGGAGGCGAAGGGACTGCAGGAGGACAATCCGGTGCTGTTGAACGGCAAGCAGGTGGCGGTACTGAACTCTTCGGATGCTTCCGGTGCGGCGAGCAAAATCGAGCTGGCCGTTGATGCATGCACCCTGAAAGCGGGCAAGAACGTGTTGGAGATTCGAGCCGCGGATAGCAACGGCAATGGGGATGCCGATGATTTCGAGATCGCAAATGTCCAGCTCCATTTCCGGCCGGTGGCGCAGCAGACGTCTACCAGGAACACGAAGATGACGCCGCTGGATGGCGTGCGCATTTTGGCGGGTGATTCGCAACGGCCTGCCAAAAAGGTTGCGATCGATGAACCTTTCGTCGTCGAGGGCAAGGGCAAGGGGGAATGCGGTGTGCGACCGGATCTTGCAACCGTGTTCGTCTTTCCCAAGTCGGGCGGAGAAGAGGCAGGTCGGTCACTGAGGCTGGTGGAAACCGGTCCGGATACCGGCGTGTTCCGCACAGAGCAGCCAATGAAAGCCGGTGACATCCCGGTGGAGGCCGGCGATCAGATCGTGGTAAGGGCGGGGCTTCGCGCCGCCAGCGCGCTGGTGACGCCGACGGCTGAACAGATTGCGGAACAGGAACGGCGCCGGAAGGAACAGGAAAGGCGGCAGAAGCTGCTGGATGCGGCGGCAGAGGCCGAGAAGGAATTCAACCGGGTGACCCGGCAATGGAAACAGCTCAGCGATTTCATCGACGAAAAGAGAGACCAGGGAGAGAACGTTGATGACCTGATGGTGGAGCTGCGCAAGCGAATGGAAGAGCTGAACCAGGCTCGGGATCGATTGCTGGAGGCCCGGCACAAGGCGGGGTTGGACACGGGATCCATCACGGTAGGGGGCAAGCGATGGAATGAGACGCAGGCGCCCGCAAAACCATGAACGATAGAGAAAGGAGGGTGCGATGAAACGAATCTGGCTGTTGATATTGGTTGTGGCATGGGGTCTCCCGGCCAGGCCAATCGGCGTGGCCGTGGGCGCCGAGCAATGATGCAACAGATAAGGGAGGCGCCGCAATGAAGTTGCTGCGCAAATTTGGGTTGCGCTTCTGCGGGTTCATTCTGGCGGCTGCGATGGGGCTGGGTGGCGCTTGGGCGGCTGACGGAAGCGCGTATGGGGGCGAGCTGACGCTCGATCAGTACAAGAACTTCATGGGATTCTATCAGCGATACATCATGCCCTCGACAGGGTACCTGGTGGATGTTTCCGATCTTCTGAAGCGCATTCGGGAGGGTTCGAAGCGCCTTCGAGATATGCAAGCAAAGATCGGGCCAAAAGGATGCGAGGCGGATTGTGCCGCAATGGCCGAGATCGACCGCAGCCTGATGGAGGCCAATTCGGCGCTCAGAGAAGCCTACGGGATCATCCTTGCCGACACCTCCTGGCTGACGCGACAGCTAGGTGTGGCCACGGATGCCACAGGAAATCTTACCGATGCCCAGTTGGGTTACGACCGCCGCAAGTTTCTATTTGACATCAGCATGATTGTGTCCAAAACAGTTCAACTGGACTTTGGTCCCTTGGCGGCTCAGTTATCGAAGGATTTGGGTATCGGAACTCGGGCGTCCGGAGCGATTGGAACGTTGGGCACTGGGACCTCGGATGCGGGCAGGTTCTTCGCGGGAACAAAATCCGGCAAGGCTCTGCAGCAGGGAAAGGTCAAGAAAATTACCGTCGGCGACCTCAAGCATTCCGGCGCCTACGCCATAATCAAAGGGCTTGCCGGGGAACTCCTGGAAGGCAACACGCCATCGGAGCAGTTTGCTTCAAGTCTTTTCCAGAATCTCATATTCGGTACGGTGGAAAAACTCAACGAGCTTGCCACTGAGGGGGAGCCGTTCACCCCGGGAATGATGGGAATCATTGTCATGATGGCGGTCGCGAATGCGGCTGCGGACTATCGAGGGAAAGAACTGGAGCAGGATGTAGTGGAGAATCGGAAAGTGTTGCAGCAGGCAGAGGATCTGCGGTTGATATGGGCTGCGGAATTCAAACCTGTCATGACCTTGAGACGCAAGCTGTATCACAAGGAATCGACTTCGCCGGCCACTGGTGTGCTCGTGGATGCGAACTGGGAGGCGGGTCGTTTCAGAGTCGCAGCGGCTGGACTCTGTCCTCCGGGAAAGAAACCGCCGCGCTTGAATAATGCTTTTGGAAAGATCGGTGCGAAGAATTTTCGTGATTTCGGTCCCGCACTCGCTCGGGCCGAGAAGGTGCTGCGTCGGGCGAGTGATAGGCTTTCTTTGCTGCTCGAAAAGCAGAAAAAGTGTCTCCCAAAGACTGAGCTGGCTGGCCTAGTCAAGGATGAAAAGGGTGCAGCCATCGCGGGCGCGGATGTGTTCGTAATGATCGGCAGCAAGCGGTATACCGGGAAATCGGAAAAGGATGGCCGCTACCGGATCAAGCTGCCGGGCGGCATTTCTATACCGGAAATGATGACGGTGTCGGCAACGATGGATGGTTACAAGCCTGGTTCGGTTAAGGTCAGTAAGACATTTATCCACCAGGGCGACATTGTTCTCGCACGCCTGGAGAAAAAAGCGAAAGCTGCCCAATGGAACCTGGAAGGAGATTGGGAGTCGTTGGATCCTGATAACCGGTGGCGAATGCGAGTTCATTATGATGCAAAAATAGGCGCCTTTGTGGGTGTGCTCACCAAGCATGGAAACATCTCAAGGGATGTGGGCTTTTCGCTTGGTGAGCGGGTGTTTATCGCCAGGCCGGTCAAGGATGGTTACGTTATTCGCCAGAAGTGGCGACGCGGAAAGGGTGGTAAGAGCGACCGATTATGGTGGCGTTCAACACGGCTTGATATTAATCGGTCGGCGGCCGATAGGCTGCAGACGACGAATGGTAGTGCGTATGTGCGCGTTGGGCCGCCCAATGGAAACAAAGAAGTTGAGTTGTCGGGAGAATGGATATCCGATGATTATAGATGTGAACGTAAAGGGATTACGGAGCGTATAAAAAAAAAAAAAGTTGGCGAGACTTGGATTGGTAGAAAGGTTACAGGCGATCCTTG
>RFHJ01000269.1 GCA_003696905.1 Gammaproteobacteria bacterium
ACGCAATTTTTTCCAATATTCACACCAATCATCCTATTCAAGAAGGGAACCTTGGGCCACCGAAGGAACGGGACCCGAAAAGCGGGAACCTGGTCACCAGGAAAAGCCGTGTCAATCGGATGAGGCAGTTTGGTGGCTAGGGATTTCCCTAAAGAAAAGCCATCACTCGCCGATTTCTTGCCACAACCGATGGTCGTTGTACAAGGGAGTTTGAACCATGAACGTCTTCACACCCGCCGAGGCCATTATCGGCCGTCTTTCCTATACCGGCAAAATAATTTTGCTGCTCGGCATATTCCTCGTCCCCACGACCTATCTGATATGGACCGATTATTCCAGTACCAAGGTGCAGATCGATCGAATGGAGCTGGAGCAGAAGGGCCTCCGCTACCTGGCTATGGCCCGACAAGTGTTCAAGCTGGTCCCTCAGCATCGGGGCCTGTCCCAGGCCGTGCTGAATGGCGACGGGTCGGTCGCTTCCCGACTGGCGGAGGTGGCAGGCAAAGTGGATCAGGCCCTGCAGCAACTGCGTGCCACCGATAGCCAACTGGGCGGCGCCCTCTCCACCGACGGCCATGTCGACGCGATCGCACAGGACTGGCAAGAACTCAAGCGGGACAACGCCAAACTGAAACCCGCCGAATCCTTCCAACGCCATACCCGGTTGGTGATGCAAGTCTATGATCTGCTCACCCATGTTGCCGACGAGTCGGGTATCACTACCGATCGCGACGGGGGAATGGCGCTGCTCTCACGTGCACTGTTCGAGGATCTCTCATTGATCATCGAATACGGCGGCCGCGCCCGTGGCCTGGCGACCGGCGCCGCCACCGGCGCCTTTGATCCCACCCTTTTCACCAATCTGAGGACAGTGATCAGCAAGTTGGAATCACGGCACCGATCGTTGACGAAGCGACTCGCCCACGCCCGCGACATGGATCCCGATTTGCTCGGTTCACTGGAAAAAGAGGCGAAGGAGGCCAATCAGGCGATCACCGGGTTCCATGATTTCATCCAGCAGCAGATCCTGGGTACCGGCAAGATCACGGTAAAACCCACCCAGGTATTCGACAAGGGCACCGCCGCCATCGCCTCGGCCCTGCAGTTTCATGAGCGGACCGACCAGATCCTCGAGCAGGACATCGTGAACCGGCTGCAGCATCTGAGGTGGACACAGGCCACCATGCTGGGCACAAGCGGCATGGCCCTGTTGCTGATGCTCTACCTCGGCATCGGATTCTATCGGAACATCAAACAGACCATTCGCAATGTCGCCGAAGGCACCGCCCGTATCGCCAAGGGTGAGTTGGCGACCCGGATCTCGATCCCCACCCGCGACGAAATGACAGAGGTGCAGCACGCCATCAATCGCATGGCCGAGGCCGTTGGCAGTCTGATTGGAGAAGTGAAGGACGCCACGCTCGCGGTGGAACGGGAAGCCGGTCATATCGGGGAAATAACCGATCGAACGCGGAAAGCCATGAACGACCAGCAGCTGCAGGTGAGTCAGGTCGCCACCGCAATCAACGAGATGGCAGCCACTGTGCAAGAAGTGGCACGCGGTGCAACCCAGACCGCCACGGCGACTGGAGAAGCGCGGCAGCTGGTCGCCCAGGGCAATGAAATCGTCAACGGCAATGTCGTCGCGATGGACGATCTGGCAAGAGAGATCTGCCACGCCGCCGAGGTCGTCGGCACGGTAGAGGCGGACAGCCTGGAGATCGGCACCGTACTCGAGGTGATCCGTTCCATTGCAGAGCAAACCAATCTGTTGGCGCTCAACGCCGCCATCGAAGCGGCGCGCGCCGGTGAGCAGGGCCGTGGTTTCGCTGTCGTGGCCGACGAGGTACGTACCCTGGCATCCCGCACCCAGCAATCCACCGAAGAGATCCACAACATGATCGAGCGGCTGCAGAGCGGTACCCGCCAGGCAGCCGAGGTGATGCAGGCCAGCCAGAACCGCGCGAGCGCTGGGGTCCAAGAGGCTCACAAGGTCAACGATGCGCTGAGCGCCATCAGCGATGCCATCGATCGCATCGCCGACATGAGCAGTCAGATCGCCACAGCAGCCGAGGAACAGAGCGTCGCGACCGAAGAGATCAACCAGCGCATGGTGCAGATCAACGAGGCCTCCAGCGCAACGCTGCGCACCACCGAGGAAGCCACCAATGCCAGCCAGGCACTCAAGACCTCGGCGGAACGTCTCACCGCCTCGTCGGGCCGGTTCCACCTGGACTGATCTCCGCCGCAGGCACCGGCACCCCCTGGTGGGCGCCTGCCGGCCTGAATACGCCTCACCGGGAAGGCTAGCAGCCCAGGGCCCCGTCATCTAAAGTCGTAAGCTATTGAAAAGTGGAGCGGGTGTCTGCACGAAAAACGTCGGCGGCAGGGATGCCGCCGTCGAGCCTACAAGGATGTATTTACGGCGTTTTTTCGGGCAGACACCCGCCCCGCACACGGTTAGATGACGCTACCCTGGGCTAGCAGCCTGTCGGACTCGACGCTGTCCGGCTGGCTGCTAGAATCAGCGCCCTTTCATGAAACGAGTGGCCGCATGATTCCTGCTCAAACCCTGGGCGCCCTGGCGGGCGTCCATGAACGCCTGATTCAGCTCGTGGAGACCCAACCCGCGAGGGATGTCAATCGCCCCTTCCATCCGCGACTTCCGTCCCTGGGCTGGCAACTCGGACGTGCCGTCTACCTGGAGACCCATCTGCTGCGCAGCGTGGTGTTCGGAGATGACGATCTGTCAGGAAGGGTCCGCCATCTGTTCGGGCATGGGGTGATCCCCACGCCGGAACTGCAGACCCAACTCCCGCCTCAGGACCATCTTCTGAACTGGGCCGCCGAGATCTTCGATCATCATCTGACCCTGCTGGCAAACCCCCGTTTTCTCCCCGACCATCCATTGCTCCAGAACGGCTGGTTGCCGGCCTGGCTGGCACAACGCCATGGCCTGTTCTATGAGCGCATGCTGGCGGTGCTGATCGCCAAGACGTTGCAACGGCTCGAGGCACCCTATCAGGTGCAGCAGGGGCTGACACCGCAGGAGCCGCGAGCAGATACGGTACGGATAGAACAAGGCCACTATCGCATTGGGGCTCGTGAGGGTGTCGTCATGGACGCCGAGCAACCAATGCAACTGGTGGAACTGCATGCCTACCGCATCCAGCGGCACCCGGTGAGCAATGCCGAATACCTGGCCTTCATGGACAACGGCGGCTATGAGGAAGACACTTGGTGGGACAGCGCGGGCAGCGCCTGGCGCAAGCGAAGAGAGCGCTGCGCGCCCTGGCACTGGCGCCACGACACACAGGGAGCCTGGTATGGCATCGGCATCAATGGACCGGCGGAGCTGCAACCGCAGGATCCTGTCAGCGGCATCAATGCGCACGAGGCCCGTGCCTTTGCCCGCTGGGCAGCGACCCGGGAAGAAGCGTTGAGCGGTGCCGTACCCCAGCACGAATACCAGTGGGAGGTGGCCGCACGGCTGGGATTGATCGAGGGCACAGGGCGGGTGTGGGAGTGGTGTGCCAATCCCTTCGAACCCTACGATGGCTATCGGGCGCCCGAAGACCCCGAACTCGCTGCATCTGGCCTGGGTGTCTCTGGCCAGCTCTGCCTGAGGGGCGCCTGTCTCCATACCCAACCCACCCTAAGGCGGGCCAGTTTCCGCCAAGGTGCGGACGCAGCAGACGAAACCCAGTTCGCCGGACTCCGCCTAGTGCTGCCACCCGGCAAGGCGGCCTGGGAGAACGAGTCCTGAGCCAGGAAGCCATGGCCGCACCCCTGATCATGTAGCTCTAATCACCGGTCATTGCCCCCGAGGTCGGAGTCGTTTCCGAGCATACCGGGGGGTTGGCTTTGGCGGCGTCGAACGACTCCGACCCCCTGATACATAGGATCCTGCGGGGTTACGAGTCTCCCCTACCAAGGCGCATTTGGTTCCCGACCAGGAAGCCGCTGCCTGGATCACGGGTATCGGTGCAAGTTTTTCGTATGCAGGCCCAGCAACCGTGCGATTCATCGCTACACTCCAGGGCAAGCACCATAACGCGGGGGTGGCCATGACCCGTCCCATCACACAATCTGCCCTTTCCGGCCTGCAACGCGCCCGCCAGGGCATGCGCAC
>RFHJ01000270.1 GCA_003696905.1 Gammaproteobacteria bacterium
CCATGTGCATCACGACCTCGCCCTGCTGCGACGCGAGCGCCAGCGCCTGTCGCGCTGGATCGACCAGCTGGCCGACGGAAACGCAGACTGTCTATGAACGCGGATCCGACCGACTCAACGCGGCAGCCAGGGCAATGCGAGGTAACCTTCTCGGCACCGCCAGTTGGCTGCCTCGACCAGAGCCTGCCCCCCCAGACGGTCGACTATCGCATCGGGCACCTCCGCAGCCAAGGCATCCAGCATCCTCACCTCGCGTACGAGCCTCGGCGCCAGATTTCGGATGGATCGCATCGCCAGCCCGTCCTCGCGCTGTCGCCGGCGTTGCAACACCTGCAGTTCGCGCTTGGCCTGTTCGAACTGTTCGCGCAGCGGCAGGTCGAGGTCGAAGCGCAGTAACGCCTGCCGCAACGGATCCGTATCGGCCGCTTCTTCCACCGGGATCCGGCGGCTTGGCGCCTCTCGACGCCGCCAGCTGATACGCCCTTCCTGCGCCGCTTCGCCGTCCGCAGGATCGGGGGGAAACTTGTGAAAGCCCCAGCGCGCGCCAAAGGCACACTCGATCAGCACCTTGTCTTCATCGACCCGACAATCGCCGGCGGCGGCGTCTTCTGCCCGCACCCAGGCCCGCGGATCGTTCTTCCAGGCGCAGAAATCCCGATGGGGCGGACGCCCGTAGTCGGCCTCGAGCGCATGCCAGGTTTCCATGAAGGCCTGCCATTCCCGTTGATATCCGGGATTGCGCCGCAGGAACTCCCAGGCCCAGGCGCTCCCGTCCAACGCCTCCATCTGCCCGTAATGGCCCTCGTCCTGCCAATCTGCAATGATCATGGGGATGATGCTACTGGACTCGCGTCATAAGATCATGCAATCTCCGGGCAATGCGCTACCCCGATCTTGCCAGCATGATGCAGCGGCTCATCGCCGCACCCTCGGTGAGCAGCGTGAGTCCGGTATGGGACCAATCCAACCGCCAGGTGATCGAACATCTGGCCGACTGGTGCCGCGATGCGGGGTTCCACGTCGAGATCCTGCCGATCCCTGGCAAGGAAGACAAGTTCAATCTGATCGCCACCGCCGGCAGCGGCCCCGAGGGACTGGTGCTGTCGGGTCACACCGATACCGTGCCCTTCGATGCGCAGCGATGGCAGACCGACCCCTTCGTGCTCACTGAACGGGACGGCCGCTGGTACGGACTCGGCACGGCGGACATGAAGGGCTTTTTCGCCGTGGTACTCGAGGCCATTCGCGAGCTGGATCTGGGCCAGCTGAAACATCCCCTGGTGCTGCTGGCGACCGCCGACGAGGAGAGCAGCATGTGCGGCGCCCGCGCCCTGCTCGATCTGCATCGCCAGCTGGGACGACATGCGGTGATCGGTGAGCCCACGGGCCTGCGTCCGGTGCGCATGCACAAGGGGATCGCGATGGAGGCCCTGCGCGTAATCGGCCAATCCGGACACTCGAGCAACCCCGAGCTGGGGAACAATGCATTGGAAGGCATGCACCGGATCATGGCCGACCTGTTGTCCTGGCGAGACGAATTACAGGCGCGCTACCGCAACCCACTGTTCGAGGTGGACGTTCCGACCCTCAACCTCGGACACATCCATGGCGGGGACAATCCCAATCGCATCTGTGGAGAATGCGAGCTGCACTTCGACCTACGGCCTCTGCCCGGCATGTCGCTGGATGGCCTCCGCGACGAGCTGGATGTTCGCCTCCGCCGGCTGGCCCTCGATACCGGGTTGACGATCGAGCGAAAGCCCTTGTTCGATGGGATACCCGCCATGGAGACGTCGGCCGGAGCGGCCATCGTTCGTGCGGTCGAGGAACTGACCGACCATCCCGCGCAAGCGGTCGCCTTCGGCACCGAAGGGCCGTTTCTCAATGCCCTGGGGATGGAGACAGTGGTCCTGGGCCCCGGCAACATCGACCAGGCCCACCAGCCCGACGAATACCTCGCCCTCGATCAGCTGGAACCGGCAATGGCCATCATCCGCGGACTGGTGCGGCGCCTCTGTCTGGACTGAGCAGGCTGTTAACCGCAAAGAACGCCAAGGGACGCAAAGTTTCTGTATCTGTGTAGACCGTACATTGATCTGATGGCGCGTATGAAGCTCTTGATTCGCCGTATCAACCGATTCGACTGATCGGCGATAGGTCCTCGACAACACTACCCGGATGGCCCGAAGGCCGCGGTGTCGAATCCTGGAATTCCTTTGCGCTCCTTGGCGTCCTTCGCGGTTTAATCATTCTCCGGCTCGACCCGAAAGGCCACCCCATCCACGCCCACTACCCGCACCCGAGTACCGGCTGGGCAGTCGGGCCCTTCCACGCGCCATAGGGTGTCGTCGACCTTGACCCGCCCGACACCATTCTCTATCGGGTCGCTGAGGGTCAGTATCCGGCCAACGTACTGTTCACCACGTCGGTTGAGGGTCGGCTCGTCGCTCTCGATGGGATGGCGCTGCAGAAAGACCCGTAGCAGGGCGATGCTCACCACGCTGAACACCGCGAACAGCACCAATTGAGTCTGCCAACCCAGATCGGGTAGCCAGTACAGGACACCGCCCACCAAGATGGCGGCCACGCCCAGCCACATGAAATAGACGCCGGGCGAGAATACCTCCAGAACCACCAACAGGATACCGAGTACCAGCCAGTGCCAGTAATCGATCTGACTGAGCCAGCTCACTGGCGTTGCTCCCGTGCGTCCAGGCTCTCCTTGGCCACCTCCGCGATACCGGCCAGCGATCCGATCAGGCTGGAGGCCTCCA
>RFHJ01000033.1 GCA_003696905.1 Gammaproteobacteria bacterium
CCGTCGAGCCTACAAGGATGTATTTACGGCGTTTTTTCGCGCAGACACCCGCTCCGCACACGGTTAGATGACGCTACCCTGACCGGCCTTGTAGTGCTTCTTGTCGAGGCCATACTTTCGCATCTTGTCATACAGGGTCTTGCGCGGAATGCCCAGGGCCACCATGGTGTCCTTGATGCTGCCCTTGTGGATGGCCAGTTGCTGGGCGATCAGGCACTTCTCGAAGGATTCCACCTGCTGCGGCAGGGTCAGGGCCGGCTCCTGGGCACCGCCATGCAGCAGGCGTTCGAGATCGTAGTCGAGCTGCTCGCCGAGCAGGACATAGCGATCTGCCACATTGCGCAACTCGCGCACATTGCCCGGCCAGCGATAGGACAGCAGGGCCCGCACCTGTTCCGGCCCCGGTGTCGGCACCTCGGCGTCGTAGCGTGCACTGGCCACCAGCAGAAAATGCTGAAACAGCAGGGGGATGTCTTCCAGACGTTCGCGCAGCGGCGGAATCTCCAGGGTCACTACGTTGAGGCGGTAGTAGAGATCCTCGCGGAAATTCCCCGCCCGGCTCGCCTCCGCCAGATCGGTCTTGGTCGCCGCCACCACACGCAGATCCAGTGGAATGATCTCGTTGGAACCCAGCCGCTCCACCGCCCGTTCCTGCAGCACGCGCAGCAGGTGGACCTGTACCGGCATGGGCATGCTCTCGATCTCGTCGAGAAACAGGGTCCCATGATTGGCGTGTTCGAAGCGACCGATGCGGCGCCCTCGGGCACCGGTGAAGGCCCCCGGCTCATGACCAAAGAGCTCGCTCTCGATCAGACTCTCGGCCACTGCACCGCAGTTGACGGGAACGAAGTGGTGCTCGCGCCGTCGGCTGTGCTCGTGCAAGGCCCGCGCCACCAGTTCCTTTCCGGTGCCCGTCTCGCCCAGGATCAGTACGTCGGCATCGGTATCCGCGATCCGCAGGATGGTCTCGCGCAGCCGCTTGATGGCAGGACTGTTGCCCACGATACGGGGCCCCGGCGCACTCTGGATCTCCAGTTCCCGGCGCAGACGCCGATTCTCCAGGGCGAGCGCCCGGCTGCCCGCCGCGCGGCGAACGGTATCGATCAGTCGCTCGGCGGAAAAGGGCTTCTCGATGAAGTCGTAGGCACCCTGGCGCATGGCCTCGACCGCCATGGCCACATCACCGTGGCCGGTCACCAGAATCACCGGCAGCTCGGAATCCACTTGCTGCAACGCGGCCAGCAGCTGCATGCCGTCCATCCCCGGCATGCGGATATCGCTGACCACCACGCCGGGCCAGTCCGGCGGCAAATCCTGCAGTGCCGACTCGGCATCGGCATAGCCCTGGACCAAGAAGCCGTTCAACTCCAGGGTCTGTACATGGGCCTCTCGTACGGCCGGCTCGTCCTCGACGAACCAGACAGCAATCCGGTCATTCATCTCTTGCCCGCTCCAGGATCAGGGTGAAAACTGCCCCACCTTGCGACGTATTCTCTGCGCGAATCTCTCCGCCCATGTTCTGCACGATCTGTTGCGAGATCGCCAGACCCAGGCCCAGGCCCGACTTCCGGGTGGTGAAGAAGGGATCGAAGATCTGCTCCAGTTGATCCTCGGGGATGCCGGGGCCATTGTCGCGCACCGCGATGGCCACCCGATCCCCCTGCGCCTGCGCAGACAGTATGATTCGCGGCGCGGGCTCCCCCTCCAGGGCATGGATGGCATTGCCGATCAGGTTCACCAGGACCTGCTCCAGACGGGTCGCATCGGCCAGCACCCGATACCGATGCAGGCTACGCACTCCCTCGACCTCGATGCCGGCGCGGCGCAAATCCGGCTTCAGCAGCTGCAAACAGACCTCGATGGCCTGGCCGAGCGATACCGCTGTCCGCTGGCCCGGCGACTTGCGGGCGAACAGCTTCAGCTGGGAACTGATCTGTGCCATGCGTTCGACCAGGGCCTCGATCTGCGCCAGGTTGGTGACGACCTCTTCCCTTCTGTCCCGTTCCAGCAGCAGCCGGGCATTCTCCGCATAGCTGCGAATCGCACTCAGGGGCTGGTTGAGTTCGTGATTGATACTGGCCGAGAGCTGCCCCAGCATGGCCAGCTTGGCCGCCTGTACCAGCTCGTCCTGCGCCTGACGCAGGGCCTGCTCGGCACGCCGCCGCTCCTCCACCTCCCGCTGCAGATCGGCGGTTCGCTCTGCAACCCGTTCCTCCAGCGCCTCATGGGCACGTTCCAATGCAGCGCGCGCCTCTGCATCACAACGCAGCCGCTCCAGTCGGCGCGACCGAGACTGCATCCCCAGCCCGCCGAGGAGCGCCACTACGAGGAATCCACCGATCGACAGCAGCGCCGCGGGCAGCACCTGCTCGCGCACCTTGCGATCCGGCTGCAGCAACATGATCCTCCAGGCCTGACGCGGCATCTCCAGCTGATTCACGACAAAGCCCTGATCTCCCGAGTTGGCCTTCCATATCACCCGGCGCACCCCTTCCGGCCCGCTGCGCCAGGCGAGCCTGAGCGGCTTCGGCTCGATACCGGGATACCGCTCACTCTGTTCGAGACGGGCCAATGTCGCCTCATCCAGCGGACGTAACGTGTGGTAACGCCACGCCGGATCGGAGGCAATGAAAATCACCCCGTCGGGATCGACCACCAGGACCTTCTCACGGCTGTTCCGCCATGAACGCTCCACCCGCTCGATGTCCATTTTCACCACCACAACACCCACCGGCCGCCCAAGTGACAGCACCGGCGCCGAGAAGTAATAGCCCCGTACCCCTGAGGTGGTCCCCAACGCATAGTAACGCCCTGGTTCGCCCTGCATGGCCTGTTGGAAATAGGGCCTGAAGCTGAAATTTTGGCCGATGAAGGTTTGGTCCGAAGCCCAGTTGCTCGCCGCCACCGTCAAGCCCTGGGGGTTCATGAGATAGATGTCGAGCGCGCCGGTGAGCGCGGCCGCCTGTTCGAAGGTCTCGTTGAGCGCCTGGATGGCGGAATAGTTCTTCGGCTGCTCCAGTACCTTCAGCACGCGCTGATTGGTCGCCAGCAGCGAAGGCACCGACTCGTAGCGTGCCAGCTCCCCCTCGAGATAGGCGGAATAGAGCTGCAGGCGGTGTTGCCCCTGCTCCCAGAGGTTATGCCGCGCGTTGTCACGCACCCATCCCGTCACCAGCCAGGTCAGCAGCAGCATGATGCCCAGATAGGCACCGAGAATCAGCCAGAGCCGACGCCGGGCCACCCCGGGTACAACTTCCACGCGCCCGACGGCGGAGGGCTGGCTGGTGTCGCTTTTCCCCATCTCCTCTGTCAAAACCCGCTACCGGAAGGATGATATTCTTCGGCCGCCAAAACAAACACACAGGAGTCTGACACCATGGAACATCAACTGCCCGACCTTCCCTACGCGAAGGACGCCCTGGCCCCCCACATCTCTGCCGAGACGCTGGAATTCCACCACGACAAGCACCACGCTGCCTATGTCACCAATCTCAACAAGCTGATCCCAGGTACCGAGTTCGAAGATGCCTCCCTCGAGGACATCATCTGCAAGGCCCCCGCCGGCGGCATCTTCAACAATGGCGCCCAGGTCTGGAACCATACCTTCTATTTCAACTGCATGGCACCCAATGCCGGCGGCGAACCCGAAGGTGCCCTGGCGGATGCCATCAACAGTGCCTTCGGCTCCTTTGCCGAATTCAAGGAAAAGTTCACCACCTCGGCCGCCACCAACTTCGGCTGTGGCTGGACCTGGCTGGTCAAGAACGGCGATGGCGGCCTGGAGATCGTCAACACCAGCGGTGCGGGCAACCCGTTGCGCGACGGCAAGACGCCGCTGCTGAATGTCGATGTGTGGGAGCATGCCTACTATATCGACTATCGCAATGCCCGCCCCGGCTATCTGGAGAAGTGGTGGAACCTGGTCAACTGGGTATTCGTGGCCGAAAACTTCGGTAAATGAGCGCTCGACCTGCCAGGGCATTTATCCCTGGCAGGTCCTCTGCTCATGCCGGTTCGATCGAGATCAGGGTCTCGTCGGGATTGACTGCATCCCCCTTGGCGACATAGACCGCCTGCACCACGCCGCTGACCGGTGCCTGGATCTCGGTTTCCATCTTCATCGCCTCGGCCACCAGCAACGGCTGGCCCGCCACCACCTCGTCACCCTCGGATACCAGCACGTCCACGATATTGCCTGGCATGCTGGTCGTCACATCGCCACGTCCGCTGGGCTTGGGCCGCGCGCCGGCAATGGAACTCTTGACCGCGCCCTTGGCGCCGCCCTCGAGCACGATCTCGCTCAGGGTCTCGACCCGCACCTCTTCGGGAATGCCATCCACGCTGAAATAGAAATGGCGCTGCGATTCCTCCTTCAGGCCGGTCCCGGTCACCTTCACGTGATAGCAGTCGCCATGCAGAAAGATGTTGAACTCGGTTGGAGCCGTGGCGGGGGCGGCCTGTTCGGTGCTCGGCGGCAACAGTGGCTCCGGTTGTAGCGTGCCGGCACGCCGCTCTTCCAGAAACTGACGCCCCACCTCCGGGAACATGGCGTAGGTCAGCACATCTTCCTCGGTTTCTGCGAGATCCCCGATCTCCTCGCGCAGCTTGTGCAGCTCGGGTTCCAGCAGATCGGCCGGACGGCAGGTGATGGGTTCCTCGTCCCCGATTCCCTTGCGCCGAAGCTCCGGGTCGACCTCGGCCGGGGGACTGCCATAACCGCCCTGGAGATAGATCTTCACCTCCTTGGTGATGGTCTGGTAGCGCTCGCCGGTGAGCACGTTCAATACCGCCTGGGCGCCCACGATCTGCGAGGTGGGCGTCACCAGTGGCGGATAGCCCAGGTCCTTGCGTACCCGCGGCACCTCTTCGAGCACCGCGTTCATGCGATCCAGCGCATTCTGATCTCGCAGCTGATTTGCCAGGTTGGAGATCATCCCGCCCGGGATCTGGTTGACCTGCACCCGAGTGTCGACACCCGTGTACTCGCTCTCGTACTGGCGGTACTTCTTTCGGACCTCGTAGAAGTACATGCCGATCTCCTGCAACGCCTCGAGATCCAGACCGGTATCGAAGCGAGTACCCCGCAGCGCCGCCACCATGCTCTCGGTGGGGGGATGGGAGGTGCCACCGGCAAAGGCCGAGATGGCGGTGTCGATGTGATCACAGCCGTGTTCGATGGCCTTCAGATGGCACATGTCCGCCAGACCGGCAGTTGCGTGGGAATGCAGATGCAGGGGAAGGTCGACCGCATCCTTCAGGGCCTGCACCAGTTCGCCCGTGGTGTAGGGGGTCAGCAGGCCGGCCATGTCCTTGATGCAGATCGACTGGCATCCCATCGACTGCAATTCCCTGCCCATCGCCACGAAGCCCTTGATGTCGTGTACCGGACTCACCGTGTAGCAGATGGTCCCCTGGGCGTGCTTGCCTGCCTCCAGAGTGGCCTCGATGGCGGTGCGCAGATTGCGGGTGTCGTTCAGCGCATCGAAGATGCGGAACACGTCCATCCCATTGCGTGCCGCCGCCTGCACGAAGGCACGCACCACATCGTCCGAATAGTGCCGGTAGCCGAGCAGGTTCTGGCCACGCAGCAGCATCTGCAGACGGGTATTGGGCAGGGCCTCGCGCAGCTTGCGCAGGCGGACCCAGGGGTCTTCCTTGAGAAAACGGACGCAGGCGTCGAAGGTCGCCCCACCCCAGCACTCGAGCGACCAATAGCCGATGGCATCAAGTCGGTCACAGACCGGCAACATGTCCTCGGTGCGCATCCGCGTGGCGATCAGCGACTGGTGGGCATCCCGGAGGATCACATCGGTAACAGAAACCTTGCTCATGGTAATACCGCCTTATTGACCAGTATGGGCCACTATGGCCGCCGCCAGCACCGCGGCAATCTCGTGGCGCTGCAGTTTCAGGGAATAGTTCAGCAGTTCGGGATGCGCCTCGACGAAGCCAGTGTCGAAACAGCCGCTGCGGAAATCCGGATGACGCAGGATTTCCAGGTAATAGGGGATGGTGTGCCGGATGCCCGACAGCCCCATGTCGCGCAGTGCCCGCTCGCCACGGTTGATCACGTCCTCCCAACCCAGCGCCCAGACCACCACCTTGGCCAGCATGGAATCGAAGTGTGGCGGTATCTCGTAGCCGGTATAGATGGCCGTGTCGGTGCGCACGCCCGGTCCACCCGGTGCGTAATAGCGCGAGATGCGCCCGAAGCTGGGCAGAAAATCGTTCTTGGGATCCTCGGCATTGACCCGAAACTGCATCGCAAAGCCGCGCCGCTGAATCTCGTGCTGGGCGAACCGCAGTGGCAGCCCCGCAGCGATGCGAATCTGCTCCTCGACGATGTCCACCCCGGTGATCGCCTCGGTGATGGTGTGCTCCACCTGCACCCGGGTATTCATCTCCATGAAGTAGAACCGGTCGTTCTCATCCAGCAGGAACTCCACGGTCCCGGCATTCTGATAGCCCACCGCCTTGGCCGCGATCACCGACAGGCCACCGATGTACTGGCGCTGCGCCTCATCGAGCTGGGGCGAAGGGGCGATCTCGATCAGTTTCTGATTGCGCCGCTGGATGGAACAGTCACGCTCGTAGAGATGGATGGCATTGCCATGACTGTCGGCCAGCACCTGCACCTCGATGTGGCGAGGATTGACCACACACTTCTCCATGAACACATCGGCCCGGCCAAACGCCTTGGTGGCCTCGGAGATCACCCGGTCGTAGTTATGGCGCAGCTCTTCCGCGGAATCGCAGCGGCGGATGCCCCGGCCACCACCGCCGGAAGTCGCCTTGAGCATCACCGGATAGCCCAGTTCCTCGGCCACCTCCAGGGCCTGCCCCACGTCCTGCAGGTTCTCGTCCGTGCCCGGCGTGACCGGCAGGCCGGCGGCAATCATCGCCTTGCGCGCCTCGGTCTTGTCGCCCATGCGCCGAATCACCTCGGCACTGGGACCGATGAAGATCACCCCGCGGCGTGCACAGACCTCGGCGAACTCCGCGTTCTCGGAGAGGAAGCCATAGCCGGGATGGATGGCGTCACAGCCGGTGGCCACCGCCAGGTTGACGATGCGATGGACGTTCAGATAACCGGCCAGGGGATCCTCGCCCAGGTTGTAGGCCTCGTCCGCCTTCTTCACATGCAGCGAGAACTTGTCCGGTTCCGTATAGATGGCGACCGAACGAATCCCCATCTCCGCGCAGGCGCGAATGATGCGAACGGCGATTTCGCCGCGGTTGGCGATCAGGATCTTGCGAATCATGGATTTCGGTCCAGCTGGGCCAGAGCGGCTATTTTGCCCGACTCGGGTGGCAGGGTCGACTGTGGAACCCCCGCCATTGGCCTGCATTGAAATTGCCAATGGCGAAGGGGTTTTCCCCGGCGAATTGCAACGGTGGCAGGGCCTTCAGGCCTGACGGTCACCTCCGTCGCGGCTGAAGCCGGTGCCACAACTTTCCATCACGGAGGGTTTCCAGCGAGTTTGAGGGGTAAAGAAGCGGAATCAGATTCCCGGCAAGGCGGTCACATCGTCCTTCAGGCGCACGAATCCCGCCAGGGTCATGCCGTGCTCCTCCAGGCGATAGCGCAGAATGCGGGTGGAGAAGCAGCTGACCTTGGAATTGCACAACGCCACCACCGGCTGGTCATCCAGGGACTGGATAAGCTCGTCGATCTGTCGGTCCGACATCAGCAGGATGGGGGCATGGATGAAGTGTTTTCCCTCCAGGCCAGGAACCTGTCGATGACCCTGCATGGAGAGATCCACCAGGGTATCCACCCACACATCGCGCTTGCGCAGCCAGCGCCGCATGTGATCTTCGTGGCCGGGCGGCAGCAGCTGCCGGAGGTGACCCTCCCAGACCCGGTGGGGATCGGCCATGGCGCGAATCTCGCGGTAGCCCCTGTTCACGTAATAGACCGGACCGTCCGCCACCTCGGCGAACCGCTCGGCCGCCAGCTGGGAGCGTTCACCGTCGTGGCAGTAGAACACCGGGATCCGCCCCTTCAATTCCCGTTGCAGCTGCTCCAGCGCCTTCGGATTCTGCAGCAACTCACCCAGTCGATGATGGATGGCGCCACGGACATGTCCCTGGGAGAACTCCTCCTTCTCCCGCACATCGACCACCAGATAGCGGCCCCGATCCTGCCAGACGCCCTTCAGGTCGATCACTTGCACCGGCACGTCCCCGCGGCGCATGGCCGAGAGCTCGGTGGTGGTCGACCGCTCGCTCTTTGCCAGCTCCCAGGTATCCATCAGGTCGCGCACATAGAGGCCCGCCGCGGCGAGCAACGCCAGCAGCAGCAGCGCTGCGAGGATTCGATGGACGCGCTCATTCATCGGATATACCGTTCGATGTCCGTCTGGATCCGCAGCGGCACCCCCTGCTCCCGCGCCAGGATCGCCAGATGGGACGAGAGTGCCCCGTAGCGGCAGATGATCCCCTTGATCCGATCC
>RFHJ01000271.1 GCA_003696905.1 Gammaproteobacteria bacterium
GCCTCGAAGCCCGCCTCGGTGGCATCCAGGGCACTCAGGGCCGATTTGACCGAGGCCTTCAGCGCCGCCACCCGGCTGATGGCGGTCTGGATGGCACGATAGGCATCGCGGACCTGACGTACCACCTCACGACGGCTGGCATCCAGGTTCTCCTGGGCAGCGGTGAACTGGCGTGCCGCCTGCTCGGTACCGGTCACCACGGCGCCGCCACTGTAGATCGGCAGGGCAAGCTGTAAACCGATGGACTTGTTATCCAGGTCGGTGCCGCCTGTGGCACCGGTTCGTGTGCGGCTGATGCCGCCTACCAGGTCGAGGGTGGGGTAGTGGCCTGCACGCTGCAGCTCGATATTCTTGCGTGCCAGTTCCGCTGCCAGCCTGGCCGACTGCAGGGTGGGGTTGTTCCGCTCAGCAAGGCGGCTCCACTCATCCAGATCGGCCGGATCGGGCGGTACCAAGGGTAGCCGTTCCTTCAGATCCGCGAGCTTCGTGGAGGCGTCAGCAACGATCTGGCGCAGGGACTCCATCGCATTGTCCACCGCATTGCGCGCGGTGATCTCATTGGCGTTCGCCTGGTCGAAACGGGCCTGTGCCTCGTGAACGTCGGTGATCGCCACCAATCCCACCTCGAAGCGCTCCTTGGCCTGCTCGAGCTGGCGGGCAATCGCCTTCTTCTCCGCCTGCGCAAAGACCAGGTTTTCCTTCGCCGACAACACCCCGAAATAGGCCTGGGCCACCCGTAGCATCAATGCCTGTTCGGCCGCCCGATAATCGGCTTCCGATTGTTTCACCTCATCCCTGGCGCGATCCAGGCTCACCCAGCGGTCCTTGCGAAACAGTGGCTGCACCAGATTCAGCGACAGGTTGTTGCTACTGAACTCGTCGCCGGTACCACCCTTCACATTCCGGTCGTTGTAGGTGAGATCGCCCTGCAGGGAGACATTGGGCAGCAACGCGGCCTTCGCCAGGGGTTCGGCCAGTCGGGTGGCGTCGCGGTTGGCCTGGGCCGCAAGGATCACCGGATCGGTCTTGGCAGCGCGCTCATAGAGGCTCAGCAGATCCTCCGCTTGCGCGACCAGCGGCAGGAGCATCGCTCCGAATGCGATCATCAGCTTGTTCATGTTCGCCATTCCTTTTATTTATGCATTCATAATTATACTTATGGTACGCCTTTTTATTCCGGGATCAAGCACCGTCCTTCGGCATCGGCGGCACCAGTAACTGCGGATCGATCCGTACCTCGCGCACATTGGCCCCCCAGTGCAAATGGGGCCCAGTGGCGCGCCCGGTCATCCCTACCTCGGCGATGGGCTGCCCCCGCTTCACATGGTCACCCTTTTTCACCAGAAGCTTGCTTAGATGCAGGTAGGAGGTGTTCAGACGCATGCCATGATCAATGATCAGGGTACCGCCAGAGAAGAACAGATCGGGTTCGGCAAAGATCACCACACCATCCGCCGGTGCCACCACCGTAGTACCGACAGGACGCGCAATATCCACACCGTAATGGGGCCGTCGAGGCTTGCCATTGAGAATCCGCTGGCTGCCGTAGACGCCCGAGATCGGCCCCGTGAGCGGCCAGATGAACCCCTGGAGAAAATCCGCGCGTCGCCTCAGAATGCGTCGCGCCGCCTTCACCGCCGCCGCCTCGCGGCGGATCCGAGCCAGTTCGGCCTTGCTGCGTGGGGTGACCTTATTGGCGGGTAGGCCATCGATGCGTTGGATTCGGAACGTGCGCCGGGCGATCTTCAGCGTGCGCCGCTCGGTGCGCCCGTCCGGATAGTGCAGTTCCAAGACGGACTCGGCAGCGGCATCGCGGGGAAAGGCCAACAGAAAGATCCCGCCCGGCCCGACGTCCACCGGCACGCCGTCCTGCCACACCCGGGTTCCCTCGGGCACCCCTCGTCCGATGGCCATGCCGCCCTGCTCGAAGTGACCGTCGAGTTGCAGCCCCGCCACGGCGGCGCCGGAAAGCCACATCAGCAAGGTCATCAGCACGAATTGCGCCCATCGGGTTGAATGCGGCCGGACGCCCCGCGATACTGCCTTCATGTCTTCTCCTGCTGTCTCCAATGTGCGCTCGGCCGCCTACAGCTGGCGTGAAGTGCTGCACATGATCCTGCATCACCGGCGCGAACTGGTGGCCGCCAACCTGATCGCCATCCTGGGTGCGCTGGTGTCGGTCCCTGTACCGCTGCTCATTCCCCTGCTGGTGGACGAGGTACTGCTGCACAAGCCCGCCACGGCGGTCGGCATCATGAACCGGCTCTTCCCCGAGGCCTGGCATGGCCCAGTGCTCTATATTAGCGCCATTCTGCTGCTGACATTGTCCCTGCGTTTTCTCACCCTGGTATTCAATGTCTGGCAGACCCGGGAGTTCACCCTGATCTCCAAAGACGTCATCTACCGCATGCGGCGCGACCTGCTGGCACGGCTGGAACGTTTCTCGATGTCGGAATACGAGCTCCTCGGCAGCAGTACCGTGGCCTCTCATCTGGTCACCGACCTCGACGCCATCGACAGCTTCGTCAGCCAGACCACCAGCAAGTTCATCGTCGCAGTGCTCAGCGTACTCGGCACCGCCCTGGTGTTGCTGTGGATGCACTGGCAGCTGGCCCTGTTCATCCTCCTGCTCAATCCCTTCGTCATCTATCTGACCACCCGCTTCGGACAGAAGGTAAAGCAGCTCAAGCAGCGTGAGAACCGGGCCTACCAGGCCTTTCAGGAATCTCTGGCCGAGACGCTGGATGCCATCCAGGAGATCCGTGCCGCCAATCGTGAACGCCACTTCATCGGTCGGGTGATCGACGCCGCACGGACCATTCGAGACCGTTCCGCCAGTTTCACCTGGCGCAGCGACGCGGCCAACCGACTCTCTTTCATGACCTTTCTGTTCGGTTTCGATGCCTTTCGTGCGCTGTCGATGATCATGGTGCTCTATTCGAACCTGACCATCGGAGAGATGCTGGCGGTATTCGCCTACCTGTGGTTCATGATGAGCCCGGTGCAGGAGATTCTGAACATCCAGTACGCCCTGCATGCGGCCAAGGCGGCGCTGGGCCGCATCAACCAGCTGATGGACGTCCGTCTCGAGCCCAGGTACCCCCACGAGGTGAATCCCTTTGCCGACAAGGTCACTACCAGCATCGAAGTGGAGGACGTCTGTTTCAGCTACGACGGGGAGACCCCGGTACTCAACGGGGTCAACCTGCAGATCGCCGCAGGAGAGAAGGTGGCCCTGGTGGGGGCCAGCGGCGGCGGCAAGACGACCCTTGTACAGATCCTGCTTGGACTCTATGTGCCGGAGCGCGGGCGGGTCTGCTATGACGGCGTGCCGGTCGAGCGCATCGGCCTGGACGTGGTGCGCGACAACGTGGCGACCGTGCTGCAACAGCCGGCGCTGTTCAATGACACGGTGCGCGCCAACCTCACCCTGGGTGCGGACATCCCGGAAGACCGACTCTGGCAGGCGTTGGAGATCGCCCAGCTCGCCGAGGTGGTACGCGGTCTCGAGCAAGGGCTGGAC
>RFHJ01000034.1 GCA_003696905.1 Gammaproteobacteria bacterium
ATGTAATCGTTTTGACAAGCGGAGCGTTCTGTATCTACGATCTCCCGAAAGTCCAATAAATGCCGAGATCGCTTGCGGAAACGCGGTCTTGGTGCCCGACTTGGAGGAGTGAAAGATGGCACGCAAGCTGACATGGGCCACCGGCCTGGTGATATTCGTTGCCGGCATTGTCTTTGCCGGTCTATTCAACATGGGCCTGGCCTATACCAACCGCATGGAGTTCTGTACCTCCTGTCATTCGATGCAGGTGAACCTTCGGGAGTACAAGGAAACCGTTCATTACAAGAATGCCTCGGGCGTTCGGGCAACCTGCCACGATTGCCATGTCCCGCACGATTTCATTCCATTGATGAAGGCCAAGATCCTGGCGGCCAAGGATGTCTGGGGTGAGATTACCGGCAAGATCGGCACCCAGGAGAAATATGAGGCGCATCGCTGGGAGATGGCCAATGCGGTATGGAAGAAGATGAAGGCATCGAATTCGGCCACCTGCCGCAGCTGCCATTCCTTTGAGGCCATGGCCTTCGATGAACAGGGTCGCAGCGCGCGCAAGCGCCATTCGCGGGCCGAGGAAAGGGGAGAAACCTGCATCGATTGTCACACGGGTATCGCCCATGAGGAGCCTGAGGAGCCCGAGGACGCGGAAGATGCTGAAGAGGAAGGTGAGGGCTGATATGGGCGTGATAAAGCAGATTGGGCTGTCACTGTGGTTGTTGCTGATCGTGTGCCAGCCGGCAATGGCCGGCGAAAAGGAGGATGAACTGCGGGCGGCCGCGATGGTGGGCGACGTGGAGCAGATGCGTGAGCTGCTAGATGCCGGTGCCGATGTCAATGCGCCCAACAAGTATGGAAAGACAGCGCTGATGATGGCGGTGGAGAACGGCAATATCGCCGCGGCATCGCTGCTGGTGGCGCGAGGAGCTGACGTGAACCGGCGCACCGTGGCCGGATGTACCGCGCTGACATTCGCGGCGGAGAACGGGCAGAACGAGTTGTCGGCACTATTGCTCGAGAAGGGTGCCGATATGAGTGCGCGAACCCGGGCGGGTTGGAACGCCTTGATGATCGCCAGCCGCTATGGGCTGAAGGACATGGTGGAGCAGTTGCTGTTCAAGGGCGCCGATCCAGAGGTCAAAGACAAGCACGGGCATAACGCGTTGATGATGGCTGCCGAAGGGGGGCACGCCCCTGTGGTTCGCCTGCTTGTGGCAAAAGGTGCCAAGGTGGATGCGCGCGACAAGGATGGTCGCACAGCACTCATGCTCGCGGCATCGCATGGTCAAATCGAGGCGATGAAGGAACTGCTCGCGAACGGCGCAGACGTGAATGCTCGCTCGAATGATGGTGCGACTCCCTTGATCTGGGCCAGCAGTCAGAACGAGATCGATGCGGTGCTGCTCCTGCTGCAGCACGGGGCCGATGTGAACGCCCAGGACAACGATGGCGTGACGGCACTGATGGAAGCGGTCAATGTCCGTTCGCCGGCGTTGGTGAAGCTGCTTCTGGAACATGGCGCCGATCCTCGACTGCAGGACAAGGAGGGGCGGACCGCCATCGACCTGGCACGCAAGGGGCGTAACCACAAGGTGTTGGACATCTTGGAGGCGAGGCTTGCCAAGGGGGAACGATGAACGCGACAGCCGGGAAACCCTGATAAAAGTCGTCCTTGACCTTATCAGGGTGCGCTGCGCCGCAAACACGGTTTGCCAGCTTCAAAATCAATCGCTTATAGCGATCGATTTTGGCGGTCCATCCCTGAGCCGCGGAAGGTCTGAATTTTTTAGAGTCTCAAATCAGGGATCCGTAAACCGCCCGGCTTTAGCCGGACCGAGGTTTTGCCCCTTCCCCCTCTTGAGGGGGAAGGTTGGGATGGGGGTGGAGGTCAACCAACAGGGACGTTCCTTCCCCACCCTAACCCTCCCCACAGGTGGGGAGGGGACAATCGGCCGTATGGCCGATCGATCCGGCTTTCAGCCGTAACCCGAAGCCACCGGCTTTAGCCGGTGGAGTCTTCACACCTTCCTTAGCGTTCTTTGCAGTTGGTGCTTTTCCGCACTAATCTGCTGCTCATTGGACTCGATGCAGTCTCCGGCGTCCGCGATCTATCGTAAGGTCTGGGGGTGGGTGGGCTTTTCCCCCAATGGCCCCAAGGAATCTACAGGGTTGCTTTGCGATAAATATATTCTATATTAGGAAAATGTAATTTATCCTGCCGGGAGGCATCATGAAAGGCATCCTGTGGAAACTCGGTGCGATATTCTCGATTGGATTCGCCCAGCTTGGTATCGCGTTAGCGGGTGAACTGGAGACGGCCGGTGCGACGGTGGTCGAGGTACCGCGCGTATACCAGCTGGACGGGACAGTAGAGGCGGTCAATGCCAGTACCGTGGGCGCCCAGACCAGCGGTCAGGTCAAGGAAGTGCGCTTCGACGTGGACGACCTGGTCAAGGCGGGTAGCGTGATCGTGGTGATCGATGATACCCAACAGCGGGCGGCCCTGGCCCAGGCGCAGGCGAACCTGCGCCAGGCCCAGGCGCAACTGGCCGATGCGGAGAAGGAATACAACCGTATTCGGAAGGTCTTTGCGCGGAATGCGGTGTCCAAGGCGGTGATGGACAAGACGCGTGCCGCCCGCGATCAGGCGCGTGCCGCCGTGGCTGCGGCGCGTGCCGCAGTGATCCAGGCACAACAGCAGCTGGAATACACCCGGGTGAAGGCGCCTTACACCGGGATCGTTACCGAGCGGCAGATCGAGGTTGGTGAGGTCGTCGCGCCGGGTACGCCGCTGATGAGTGGCATCTCGCTGGAGCGACTGCGGGTCAATGTCGATGTGCCGCAATCCTTGGTCGAGGCTGTTCGTACCCAACGGCGAGGTGCCGTCCTCATCGGCAAGCAGTGGGTTCCGGCGCGCAAGGTGACGGTGTTCCCGGTCGCCGATCCCACCACCGATACGTTCAAGGTACGCATGCAGCTTCCCTCTGGGGTCAAGGGTGTCTACCCGGGTATGTACCTCAAGGCTGCCCTCGAGGTGGGCAAGCGTAACGTGCTCGTGGTGCCGCCACAGGCAGTGGTGTTCCGTTCCGAGGTGGTCGGCGTGTACGTGGTGGATGACGAGGGACGGGTCAGTCTGCGTCACATCCGTCTCGGCAAGCCCCTGGTGGACGGCCGTTTCGTGGTCTTGTCGGGTCTGAGCGCGGGTGAGCGGGTGGCAATCGACCCCCAGGCGGCGGTCAGGGAGCTGATCGCACAGCGCAGGGAGCGTGCTAGCCATGAAGGGTAAGCTGGGTATCTCCGGTGGAACTGCGAAGCGCTTCCAGAACACCCAGATCACGCCCCTGTTGGCGCTGGTCGGCGTGTTGATGGGGCTGTTGGCGATCCTGATCACCCCGCGCGAGGAAGAGCCGCAGATCAACGTCACCTTCGCCAATGTCTTCATTCCGTTTCCAGGCGCGGCGGCCGAAGAGGTCGAGAGCCTGGTGGCCTCTCCGGCCGAACAGGTCTTGTCGGAGATCGACGGCATAAAGCACGTCTATTCCACCTCCATGCCGGGGATGGCGGTTCTCACGGTTCAGTACGAGGTGGGTGAGAACCGCACTGATGCCATCGTGCGCCTGTTCAGCAAGATCTTCTCCAAGCAGGATTGGTTGCCTCCCAATCTGGGTGTGGGTCAGCCCATCGTCAAGCCCAAGGGCATCGACGATGTGCCCATCGTCAGTCTTACCCTCTGGGCGGATGATCCCGAACAGGGGTCCTACGACCTCGGCCAGGTGGCGCACGCCATCGAGGTGGAGCTCAAACGGGTACCCGGAACACGGGACATCTACACCATCGGCGATCCCGACCGGGTGGTGAAGGTGACCCTGGATCCGCAGGCCCTGGCGTCACACAACCTCGATCCTCGCGACCTGCGCCGTGCGCTGGCAGCGGCCAACAGTACGCAGGACAACATCGAGGTGGTCACCGAGGACGGTGAGATGCTGGTGCAGGCAGGGGTGTTCCTCAGCCATGCGGAAGACCTGGGTGGTCTGGTTGTGGGCGTTTTCGGTGGCAAGCCCGTGTACTTGCGGGATGTGGCCAAGGTGGAAGAGGGGCCGGATATTCCTTCCAGTTATGTCTGGATGGGTGCAGGCCCACACGCCCCCGAGGCTCTGCGGCAGGCGGGTGAGCGTCCCGCAGTGACCATCGCCATCGCCAAGAAACCGGGAACCAATGCAGTGGATATCGCCAGCGCGGTGATCGCACGGTTCGAGCAGCTGCGCGGCATCTATGTGCCGAATGGCGTGCATGCCGAGGTGACGCGCAACTATGGTGCGACTGCCGACGCCAAGGCCAAGAAACTGATCAGCAAACTGATCTTCGCCACCATATCGGTGGTCCTGCTGGTATTGGCAACCCTGGGTTGGCGCGAAGCGATCATCGTGGGCGCGGCGGTCATCGTGACGCTGCTGATCACCCTGTTTGCCTCCTGGGCGTGGGGGTTCACTCTGAACAGGGTCTCCCTGTTCGCCCTGATCTTCTCCATCGGCATTCTGGTGGACGATGCCATCGTGGTGGTGGAAAACATCCACCGCCATATGAGCATGGGTGGCAAGAAGCTGCTGGAGGCCATTCCCCACGCGGTAGACGAGGTGGGTGGCCCGACCATCCTGGCCACCTTCACCGTGATTGCGGCCCTGCTGCCCATGGCCTTCGTCACCGGCTTGATGGGGCCTTACATGAGCCCGATTCCGATCAATGCGTCCATGGGCATGCTGATCTCGCTGGTGGTGGCCTTCGTGTTCACCCCCTGGTTGTCCAACAAGATGCTCTCGCCGGTGGCCCATCGTTTTGCCGAGGAACATGGTCACGGCGAGGGAAATGCCGAGACCTCCCTGAGTCGCCTGTTCGGCAAGGTGATGACGCCATTTCTCGCCGGTCGCCGTGGCTGGCGCAACCGTTGGCTGCTGCTGGTGGCCATGCTGGCCTTGATTGGGGCATCGATTGCCCTGGTGGTCTCCAAGACGGTGGTGCTGAAGATGTTGCCCTTCGACAACAAATCGGAGTTTCAGGTGGTGCTGGACATGCCCGAGGGAACCTCCCTCGAACGTACCAGCCAGGTGTTGGGTGAGATCGCCGACTATCTGCGCACCGTTCCCGAGGTGCAGGACTACCAGGTGTACGCCGGAACTAGTGCACCCATCAGTTTCAACGGCCTGGTACGCCAGTACTATCTGCGCGAGGGCGGCAATGTGGGTGATATCCAGGTCAATCTGGTGGACAAGCACGAACGGGATCGCAAGAGCCACGAGATCGCACTCAGCGTGCGTGGGCCGGTCCAGGAGATCGCGCGCCGACACAACGGCAACGCGAAGATCGTGGAGGTGCCGCCAGGCCCGCCGGTGATCTCGCCGTTGGTCGCCGAGGTCTATGGCCTGGATTACGCGGGGCAGGTCGAGACCGCCAAGAAAATCCGCAGGCTGTTCGAGACCACGCCCGACATCGTGGATGTGGACGACTCCATCACTTATCCCTCCACCAAGGGCGTCGTGTTGGTGGACCGGGCCAAGGCGGCCAAGCTGGGAGTGGCTCAGTCGGATGTGGTCGATGCGCTGCGGATTGCCCTGGGCGGCGAGGACATGACCTATATCCATTCGCCCAACCTGAAGTATGCGGTACCGATCCGGGTGCGCTTCGCCGAGGGCGATCGGGCCGATCTCGGACAGGTGCTGTCGCTGAAGGTGCGCAGTCGGGCGGGCAGGCTGGTCCCACTGTCCGAGCTGGTGCGGGTGGTGCCGGCGGTACGCGAGTTGAACATCCATCACAAGGACCTGTTGCCGGTGGTCTATGTCACGGGCGACATGGCGGGCGAGCTGGACAGCCCCCTCTATGGCATGTTCGAGATCTACGACCGGGTCGGCAGTGAACTCGGCATCGACCAGTGGCTGTTGAAGCAGCCGGACAATCCTTACGACTACAGCATCAAATGGGATGGCGAGTGGCAGGTCACCTATGAAACCTTCCGCGACATGGGTATCGCCTATTCGGTGGGGCTGGTCCTGATCTACCTGCTCGTGGTGGCGCAGTTCCGATCCTACCTGGTGCCGCTGGTGATCATGGCACCCATCCCCCTGACCATCATCGGTATCCTGCCCGGACACGCCCTGCTGGGGGCGCAATTCACGGCCACTTCCATGATCGGCATGATTGCGCTGGCGGGGATCATCGTGCGCAATTCCATCCTGCTGGTGGACTTCGTCAACCAACAGCTGCGCGAGGGCGCCACGTTCGAGAGCGCGGTGATCCAGGCGGCGGCGGTGCGGGCCAAGCCCATCGCCCTTACGGCGATCGCGGCCATGGCGGGCGGTTTCTTCATCCTCGACGACCCGATCTTCTCTGGGCTCGCAGTGTCACTGATCTTTGGCCTGCTGGTCTCCACCCTGCTCACCCTGGTGGTGATCCCGGTGGTGTACTACGGGGTGATGAAGAAGCGCGAGGCGCAGTTGATCAATGCCGCGTGATTCCGGCGGAAAGTCCGAAAAAATTCGATCTTCCGCGGCCCTGTGAATGGTTTTCCGAGATCAATCGCTTGTTGGCGATTGATTTTGAAGCCAACCGCAAGCCACATTTGCGACGCGGCAGTCCCTGATGAAGCCAAGGACGGCCTTTATCAGGGTTTACCTCTGGGAAAAGGGAGATGCAGGTACGGGTCAGGCCAAGGTTTTTTCAGCTGCGGTGCAGCCCAGGTGGCGGGGTATCTTGTACGGTAGGAGCCTGGGTGGCGGGCACAAGCCCATCATCACCGAACAACGAGCCATTGGTGACCAGCCAGACATTGATCAGCAGCGCCAGCGCGGCCACCAGGAGAACAAAGGCCAAGCGTCTTTCCCAACCCTTCATAGCGCATTCCCTCGACATGCATCGCATGTCATCTTATTAGGATTAACTAATGTTAATCCTAAAACGGGCTTTCGGCTATTCGGGAAACTCCGAGTGGCGCCTTATTCTCCGTTCCACAGGATCTGGCCGCAGCC